>JBDTNH010000030.1:0-24683 GCA_039933845.1 Gemmatimonadota bacterium | reverse complement strand
GTCTGAATCGAGTGGTTACCTGAGTGCAATCCCAGGAAGCCACGGTGGCTGAAACCGAAGGTTGGCAGCGGGGCGTGCAATGACCAGTTGCCAACTTTCACCACCAACATGAGGCGGAAAAGCTATGCAGGCTTCAGCACTTGATCGGGTGATGCTTGTCGCCGCAGTCAGCCTACTTGGATTCGCAGCCTACAGCCAGATCGTTCCCACCGGTGAGACTGGCAAAACCTCGGAAGCACGGAGGGATGTTACCGTTCCGGTCTCGGAATGGAAGCGGATCACAACGGTAACTGGGGACAGCCTAGGGGACGCGGGGGTTGGGGTCACTACCCTGCACACGGTCGTGGTCTTCAGTGATTTCGAGTGTCCCATGTGCAAGCGCTTCGAGGAGATGAGCCTCTCGGCCGCACGCGAACAATATGGCACCGATTTGACAGTGGTGTACCGTCACTGGCCGCTCGGCTATCACCGCGGCGCGCGGGCTGCGGCAATCGCCTCGGAGTGTGCCCGCATACAAGCGGCCTTTCCCTCCATGGCGGCCGAACTATTCGAGGAACAACCCACGCTGAGTTCCCGCGACGAATACTGGACGATTGCCGCGAGGGCCGGTGTCCGTGATTCGGTTGCTTTCGTAGACTGTGTGGCAAGTCCGGGCCCTCAACTGGCGCTCGCGCGAGATTCGGCGTTGAGGACCTTGCTGCCTCGAGAACCGACCGGAACGCCAACGGTGTTGGTTGACGGCGTCATGCTCGGGCGGGTCCCGAGTCCCGACCAGTTGCTCGAGCTTCTCGGCCGAAGCTCAACCCCCCACCGGTAACCCTGATCGTAATGTGCATCCACGGGATTCCGTGTGTTCGCCCTAGTACCCGATGGTGGGGGCGAACGGTTCGCTGTCATCGATTGGTTCTCCTCTGTGCTTGCGCATGTTCCGGTGGCGGCATGGGACCGGAGATTGCGCTCGAGACCAACGGTCGTGTGCCGCCGCACGCAATAGCCCGTCGCTTGCCGGTGTCCGTCCCCCTTGCACCGTGGGGAGGGGTTTCGATATCGCCTGATGGCCGAGTAGCGGTGTGGGACCAGATCGAGGAGCGCGTCGATATATTTGAGGCGGTCGAGGCCGGCGGTCGTGCTACAGCAGTTGGCAGATATGGCAAGGGCCCCGGGGAGTTCGAGACGGTCTCAGCGATGGGATGGTTGGACTCGACACTTTGGGTGCTTGACGCAAGGAATGGGAATCTGCTGGAAGCGACACCACCGGAATGGCGGGTCGCCACTGCCCGTCTCACGGTCCCCCTGACCGTCGAGATTGCAGGAAGGTATCGTGAACTCCTCGGATCTGTTCGCCTCGTCGGTCGTCTCTCCACGGATGAGTTCGTGTTGGCTGGCATGGTATCCCGCGGTCACCCCGCCGCGGTGATACCAAGAGCCGAGGGCACCGCGGAGTTCGCCGTCGTTGCGTGGAATCCCAGGGACAATCATATCCGAAAGGTTGTTGTGGCGGAAATTGTGCCCTGCCTCAGGACAGCCCGGGGGGGCAATCGAATCCGCACGCAACGGGTACCATTTTGCGAGATGCCTCAGATCATAGTTGATCCGGACCATGGAGTCGCACTCACGGCTATCAATGCACTGGAAGGCGCTAGCCGTGAAGTCGTGAGTCGCGTCGCCTCGACCCGTGGTCTGAATGGTCATACCGAGTGTCGTGACACCATTTCCGCGCCAATCGTTGACACCGATCAACTTGCCGACGTCCGAGGCGCGCTGAAACGTCAGGAAAAGCGAATGGGTCGACCGAACTTGGTGAGCGCGGCTGACATCTCAAAATACCACGCTCGACTGCTTGGCGGGGGTTTCGACCGGTCAGGAGACTTCTGGACAGCGGTGGAAGTTGTGGGCAGCAACACCGTCGTTGTGCACTGTGGCGGACCGGGGACGGCCAGGAAGCGCCTTGAATTCGGCCCTGTCGCAAGGGTTGTCGGCACGCTGCATGGTCGGTTGGTTGCACTGGTTCCAAGCCCTTCGCCAGGACCAAGAGGCGAAGTCAATAGCAATCTTGTGTGGGTCGGTATGCCACTGGCGTCTCATTGAACACACTCCGTGTCATCAGCATACGCGTGGCGGGATCGCGCTCCGTGAGAGGAATTCCATGAAGTACCTCGTCTCTTGCATTCTCCTCATCACGACGCCGCTCTCTGGCCAAACCACCGGTGATGGCACGGTAGCCGATTCCTTGTTCGACCAACTTGGTGCGGCTCTCTTCTCGACCGATGTGCCGCCGACTACCAAATGCGGAACGTACCGAAGCCCGCTCCGCCGCCTCTGCCTCGGTGCCATCGCCACCAAGCGTGCCGAAATTAATGATGACAAGTCGGCAGCGCTTGAGGCTGAGCGACAACTCCGCGAGGTTGTCACAGATGCACCCGAATGGGGGGCCGGATGGTATTCGCTCGCCTTGGCCAGACTACAACTTGGACGACTTGATGTCCGTTCGCGGGAAGGGCCACTCCAGGGTCTCGGGCTGTCATGGGAGGCGGGCGCCGACAATGCACTGATCCGTGCTTTCGAGCTCGATACCACGGACCTCAGCGTGCTCAGCGCCCTTGCGCTCGCCCCGGTTCCACCGGAAGGTGGCGGTGAGGTGCAGGATCGGGTGGAGGTACTTCGTCGTCATCGGACAGCCCTGGCACCAATTGTGCTAGCTGCGACAGCGGCTGTCGAACGACTCGCCGGGAGCCGAGATTCTGCAGTTGCCCTCTGGCGCGCCGCGTTAGCTCGCGGTAGCGCGGACTCGGGCGTCGTATCTATCGAGCTCGCCCGCGACCTCTTCGCTACCGGGCGCCCAGTCGAGGGTGCCGAAGTTCTTCTGGCTGGTGCAAGCACGGAGGCGAAGCCTGGCCTCAAAGCATACGAGCGGGAGCTTAGCCGAGTGGCAGATTCTCTCGAGCTTGTCGACTGGGGGGCGACACCATCAAGTCAACGCCCGACGTGGCTCCGGATTTTCTGGGCAGCTCGAGATGTCCGGGATGGTCTACAGGATGGCGAGAGACTCATCGTACACTATCGCCGATTGGAGGAGGCGCTCGCCGCATTTCAGACCACCATTCCGAGTTCCGGACGGCACCTCGTCAGGTCCTTTGCCACTGCCTTTGATAGGGTACCTCCCCCGGGCGGGGAGGCGGCGAAATATTTTGTCCCAGATTCGCGTGAGGCCGACTGGCTGGGACCACTCACTCGTTTGAGCGAGTGGAGCTCCACAACCAGCGAGATGGACGATCGGGGAGCCATTTGGGTACGCCATGGTAAACCCGATGACCGACGGTTCACCTCGGGTGGGCTCGCGATGGAGGCGTGGCTCTATCAGAGAGGCATCGATGCTGGTCTGGTTCTATTCTTCATTGAGTCAGATTTCGATGGCCAATCAGGTGCATCCGTCCTCGTCCCAAGCCCGGCCGGACTCAACGGACTCGGGATCAATCAGCTATGCGGCGGCGGCGGCGCATTCTGTGATGAACTGCTGCGCTACGGGGCACCCGCCGGCGTGTGGAAAGGAGTTAATACGAACGGCGCGGCGCTGGCTGGGCCGGGGCAGATGGCAGATGCTCGAGCTGTGGGTCGGGAACGAATTCGCCGCGCCACCACGACGGATGCCGCACCATTGAGTTTTCCGACGTCCCTCGAACCACTGGTCCAGATCTACGGGCTGCGCGCGCGTTCGATGTCCCGACCAATCGCGCTGGCGGCGTTCGCCATTCCTGCTGACAGGCTGGTCGGAACAAGGCCGGCCGCAGCAGCGGGGAGAACCGTCTATTCACTCCAACTGAAGCTTTCCCTCTTGGATCAGACCGGACGCCGATTCGATATCGATACGATCCGGCACTTCGCAGTCACTCGTCCATTGGAGAAGGGGCAATTCCTGACCGGGACCCTCGAGCTGGGAGTGCCGCCAGGGATCTACCAGAGTTCCCTACTGCTCACTCAGGCTGATGGTGGTGGCGCCCTCGCTGCCCTACCTCGGCTCGAAGTGCCAGATCTCGGCCAATCACTTGCCGTGAGTTCCGTGATCCTTGGTCGAGGAACAGGCAGCACTGCGTGGAATTCAGGCACGCAAGCGGTGGCACTCAATCCGCTTGGCGCATTCACCGAACGGGGCGAGGCGGAGCTGTACTACCAGGTGACCGGCTTGAACAGCGGCGAGCGGTACACTACGACGCTTGAGTTCTTCACCACGGATCAGTCCAACAAGTCGGAGCTCACTCTCACCTTCGAGAGCTCCGCTCGTCATGTTGCCGAGGAGATCCAGCGAACGATCGGTCTGGAGAATTTGAAGCCGGGACGCTACCGCCTTCAGATCTCAATCACGCAAGGGGAGAGGACGGCCACGCAGGGCGCCCTATTGACCGTCGTAAAGCGCTAGCGTCGCTCGGGGAATTTCACACCGGGTGTTTGGGCTAGAAAGAGGCAGTCCCCCCTACACCCTCCCGATCAACACTCCATGCGTGCCGCGGTCGGGCTCGCCCGCTGCTGGTCGGCGCTGATGGTAGCTGCCGTCGGGCAACAGGTCCCACGCCTGACGGTTGTCCTTGAGCATCAGTTCCAGGAGCCGGCGCACCTCAGCCCGATGACGCGGGTCCTCGATCGGCACGGCCACCTCGACCCGACGCTCCAGGTTCCGTGGCATCCAGTCGGCCGACGAGATGTAGACCTCCTCGCGACCACCATTCCGGAACACCGCCGCCCGCGAATGCTCGAGGAACCGCCCCACGATCGAGATCACCCGGATGTTCTCGCTCACCCCCGCGATGCCGGGGCGCAAGCAACAGATACCCCGGATGATCAGGTCGATCTTGACCCCCGCCTGCGATGCCTCGTACAACGCATGGATCACGTCGCGATCGACCAGTGAGTTCATCTTCGCCAGGATCCGACCCTGCCGCCCGGCACGTGCATGTTCGGTCTCGCGCCGAATCGCGGCCAGCACCTTCTGCTTGAGCCAACGCGGCGCGACCACCAGCTTCCGGAACTCACCCGGGATCGCAAAGCCGGTCAACACATTGAACAACCCCGAGACATCGGCGCCGATGTCCTCGTCGCAGGTCAACAAGCCCCAGTCCGTATAGAGACGCGCGGTCTTCGGGTTGTAGTTACCGGTGCCGATATGGACATATCGACGGATCGCGGTCCCCTCGCGCCTGACAATCAGCAGGATCTTGGCGTGCGTCTTGAGCCCTGCATCGCCATAGCTCACATGCACGCCGATCTCTTCGAAGCGCTTGGCCCACGAGATGTTGTTCTCCTCGTCAAACCGCGCCTGCAGCTCGATCAGCACCGCGACCTGCTTCCCCCGCTCGGCGGCATGCGCCAGCAACCGCGCGATCTCCCCGCCGGTCCGGTAGAGGGTGATCTTGATCGCCAAGACATCGGGGTCATCCGAGGCAACAGCAATCAATCGCTCGACCGAGGCACCGAACGAGTCGTATGGATGGTGCAACAGCAGGTCGCCCTCGCGGATCGCCTCGAAGATGTCGCGCTGCTCCGCCAGACGCCGCGGCACGCCCGGCACGAACGGCGGATCCTTGAGCGCAGGCACGTCGAGTGCCGCGATGGTGTGCAGCGCCGTGGCGTCGAGCAGTCCCTCGACCTCGAAGATGTCGTCGCTGGTGAGCGCCAATCCCTCACCGGCATGCGCCTCGTTGAACTCCTCGAGCAGCAACTGGCGCATGGTGTCGGGCATCACCGGTTGCACTTCGAGCCGGACCACCTCGCCAAACTTCCGGTTGCGGACCTCTTCCTGGATCAACTCGAGCAGGTCGTCGGCTTCGTCGTTGTCACCCTGACCGACCTCGAGACTAAGGTCGGTGTTCCGCGTGATCCGGAAGAAGTGACTGCCCAGGATCGTGATCCCGGGGAAGAGTGCCTCGAGATGCGCCTCAATCAGGAGCTCGAGCGGCAGGAACTGGTTGGCCGTGAGCAGCGGCACCCAGCGCGGCAGCAGCTCGGGGACCTTGACCCGCGCGAATCGCGGCTCGCCCTGCTCGTCGAGCAGTGACACTGCCAGCGAGAGCGAGAGGTTGGAGATGTGCGGGAACGGATGGGCCGGGTCGACCGCGAGCGGCGTGAGCACGGGGTAGACGTTGGCGAGGAAGTAGGCCGAGAGGTGCACGCGATCGCGGTCGGGCAGCGCGGCCCAACTGTCGTGCAACACGATGCCGTGGCTGGCCAGTGCCGGCACGAGGTCGAGAGTCAGGCAGCGGCCGTGCTGCGCCACCATGCTCCGCACCGTCTCGCGGATCGCGAGCAGCTGTTGGGCCGGCGGCATCTTGTCGGCGACCTGCTCGCTCACCTTGGCGGCGACCTGCTCACGAATGCCGGCGACCCGCACCTGGAAGAACTCGTCGAGGTTGCCCGAGAAGATCGCGAGGAACTTGACGCGCTCGAGGAGCGGGGTACGCGGGTCGAGTGCCTCGTGCAGCACGCGCCGATTGAACTCCAACCACGACAGCTCGCGATTCTGGTAGAGCAAAGAGTCGTGCAGGTCGGGCGTGCGCGGTTCCGCGGTCGTCGGTGTCGTGGCCATCTCCGCGGTGTCGTGTCGATCGCCGGGGCGCCCGGGCAACGATGTCGTCATGCCGCGCTCGCGATCACGCCGCCGCCCAGCACCAGCCCACCCGGGCCGTAGCAGACGCCCGACTGTCCCGGCGCGATCGCACGGAACGGAACATGGAGGTCGAATGTCACGGTATCGTCACGCACCTGTCGCACTGTCGCGGGGACGGCCTGGCTCCGGTAGCGGAGCTGCACCTCGCACTCGTCGCCTGCCGCGAGGGGCGTGCCCAGCCAATTGCACTCCTCGAGTGTCACCTCGTCACCCAACAACGCATCGGCATCACCGACCACGACCTCGCGACTCTCCGGGCGAACGCCGAGCACGTACAGCGGGCGGCTCCGGCCGCCGGGCAGACCGCGGCGTTGGCCAACGGTGTATCCCGCGAAGCCCTCGTGCTCGCCCACGATTTCGCCGCTCGCGGTGACCAGATTGCCACGCGAGAGGGCAGGGGCGTCGGCGGGCAGGTGCTGCTTGAGCACTTCGACGTAGTCGCCGTCGGGCACGAAGCAGATCTCGACGCTCTCGGGCTTGTCGGCCGTCACCAATCCGAGCGCTCGCGCGGCATCACGTGTCTGACGCTTGGTCATCGTGCCAACCGGTGTCAGCATGCGGGCGACCACCGCCTTGTCGATGCCCCACAAGAAGTAGCTCTGGTCCTTGTTCGCGTCGTCGCCGCGAAACAGTTGACCGCTTTCGGCGCGCGCGTAGTGACCGGTCGCGATCATCTCGCAGCCGAGCGCGTTGGCGTGGGCCAGCAGGTCACGGAACTTGGTGAACGAGTTGCAGCGGACGCAGGGGATCGGTGTGCGGCCGCTCGAATACTCCTCGACGAAGTCGCGGATCACGCGGTCGGAGAAGCGGTCCTCGAGGTTGAGGACGTAGTGTGGGATGCCGAGCTTGTGGGCGACGCTCTGCGCATCGAAGATCGAATCGAGCGAGCAGCACGGACGGTCGGGCACATCCTCGCCGTGACAGAAGAGCTTCATCGTCGCACCGATGACGTCGTACCCCTGTTCGACCAGCAGTGCCGCGGCCAGCGAGGAATCCACCCCGCCGCTCATCGCGACGAGGACCCGTCCCGTGTCACGCACGTCCGAGTGCCGCGCTGAGTGAGCGCACCTTCAGGGCGATGGCGGGGAACACCTCGACCACGCGATCGATATCGGCGTCGGTGGTCTCATGCCCCATCGAGAACCGGATCGTCGCGAGCGCCATCGGACGGTCGACACCCATCGCCATCAGCACATGCGACGGCTCGACGGCGCCGGTCGAGCAGGCCGACCCACCCGAGCAGCAGATGCCGGCGAGATCGAGATGCATCAGCAGCGACTCCGCATCAGTCCCGTGCACGCACACCGAGAGCACATGTGGCGCACGCGGCGACTCGGCGGCATTGATGTGGATGTCGTCGACGGCGGATTGCAGCTCACTCGCCAGCCGATCGCGGAGTGAGCCGAGCCGGGCGATGTGACTATCGAGTTCGGCGCGGGCGATTTGTGCGGCGCGGCCCATCGCGACGGCGCCGGCGACATTCTCGGTGCCGGGACGGATACCGAACTGCTGGCCGCCGCCGTGAATGATCGCCTCGACGATCTTGCGGTTGCGAACAATCAACGCGCCGACACCCTTCGGTGCACCGATCTTGTGGCCGCTCAGTGAACAGAGATCGGCGTTGATCGCCTCGAGGTCGATCGGCACCTTGCCGAACGCCTGGACGGCGTCGGTGTGGAGCGGCACATCGGCGGCGCGACATCGCGCGCCGATCTCCGCCATCGGTTGGACCACGCCGGTCTCGTTGTTGGCCCACATCACCGACACGAGGCAGGGCTTCTCCGCGAGCACCCGGTCGAGGGCATCCAGGTCGACGATGCCGTGACTGTCGACCGGCAGGATCGTCTCGCGGCCACCCAGCCGACTGACGGCGTGGGCCGACGCGAGGGCGGCCTTGTGTTCGATCGCGGTGGTCACCACATGCATCTCGCGGCCGGCGGCCTTGGCGGCCATTGCGGCGCCGATGATGGCGAGATTGTCGGCCTCGGTCCCGCCCGAGGTGAAGATCACCTGATTGGGCTGGACCCCGACGGCGGCGGCGAGTTCGCGCTTGGCCTGCTCGAGGCCGGCTCGGGCGCCGCGGCCCATGCAGTGGGCGGAGGAGGGGTTCCCCCACGCCTCCCTGAAGTACGGCAGCATCGCGTCGAGCACCTCGGCGCGAACGGGCGTGGTGGCGGCGTGATCGAGGTAGGTCGTGGTCATGGAGGGAATTTAGCGGAATCAGCCGAGCCGCGGGCGTGAGGCCGAGCCGCAGCCGTCAGGCTGCGGTTTAGTCCGCGAATCGGAGGAGCCTGGCCGAGCCGCAGCCGTCAGGCTGCGGTTTAGTCCGCGAATCGGAGGAGCCGCGGCTGGGCTTTACAAGCTCCCCACCCCCATCGTCACCACATCCGCCACGGCCATCGTCTCGGGCGTCCAGAACCGCTCCCCGTAGGCCACCCGGATCAGCGAGCCGGCATGGGCATCCTGGGTCCGGACCAGATCGAACAGTGGCTCACCGGTGGGGTACATCTCGCCCCCCTGCACGGTACTGCCATCCCACTGCGACTTGAAGGCCCCCATTGCCTGGAGCTTCCGCTCGAATTGCGCCGACGTGTCGACCACGAACGATGGCTGGACGGGATCCTCACGGTAGGCCATCGCGAAGATCACCTTCTCGGGCCGGAACTTGGCTCCGTCAGCGGGATAGTTGGTGAGGCCGGCGAGGAAGCAGGCGTCGCGGACCAGCTCGCTGGCGCGGCGATGGTCGGGATGACGGCCGACGGGATAGTGGGTGACCACCACCCGTGGCCGGTGCCGACGGATCGCCTCGACCACGACGCGACGCATCGCATCGGTGTTGTCGAGATGGCCATCGCCCAGATCGAGTGACTCGCGTGAGGCCATCCCCAGAATCCTGGCAGCGTCCGCCGCCTCGGCGGCACGAATCTCCGGTGTGCCCTTGGTGCCGAGCTCGCCGCGAGTGAGGTCGACGGCGGCGACGGTGTGGCCCTGATCAACGGCCTTGGCGAGGGTGCCGCCGGCGAGCAGCTCGGCGTCGTCGGGATGGGCGAAGATGGCGAGGAGATCGGTCATGGTGGAATGTATCCCCGCCGTCATTCGTACCTGAGCGCCTCGACCGGATCCATCCGTGCCGCCTTCGCGGCCGGCAGCATGCCGAACACCAACCCGATGAGCACCGACGCTGTGACCGCGACCACGGCACTCCAGATCGGCGGGCCGCTGTGGAACCCGAGCACCAGCTTGAGCAGTCCACCGAGTCCCATGCCGACGGCGATCCCGAGCAGGCCGCCGAAGCCTGTGAGTGTGCCGGCCTCAACCAGGAACTGGAGCAGCACGTCGCGGCGCGTGGCACCGAGGGCTTTCCTGACTCCGATCTCGCGGGTGCGGTCGGTGACCGAGACGGTCATGATCGCCATCACCCCGATGCCGCCGACGAGCAGCGCCACACTCGACAGCGCGATCATCACGAGGAAGAAGGCCGACGTGAGTGAATCGATGACGTCGAGAATCTGGTCCTGCGTGAGAGTATCGAACGAATTCGGTGCACCCGGTCGAATGCCGCGCTTGATCCGGAGTGCCGCGGTCGCCGCATCCTTTGCCTCGGCGACCGTGACACCGCGTTCGGCGATCACGACGATGAAGAGTGAGTTGGTCTCGTCGTACTGGAAACTCTCGTGCGCGGCCCTGAACGGGACGATGCCGCCGTCTTCGGCGCCGGGAGGCTGGAAGATGTTGGCCGGCTTCTGGTAGATGCCGACGATGGTGAACGCCTTTCCGCCGATCCGGACGACATTGCCCATCGGGTCGAGTCGTCCGAACAGTCGCTCGGCCACCTCGGTCTCCATCACCACGACCGGTGAACCGGCGGTGAGTTCAGCCTGCGAGAAGAAGCGACCGCGCAGCAACGTGCCGCCGTTCGCCTCGAGCACCAGGTTGTCGGCGCCATAGATCATCACCCCCTGGGTGGTGGCACCCTTCGCCTCGATCCGTTGCTGCGTCTGCACCCAGAGGCCGGCGTGCCGAATCTTGTCCGAGCGTGCGATCGCACTCGCATCGGACTCGCTCACCACCGGGCGGATGCGCACTTCGGGCGGAAGCCGGTCGGGGTTGAGCGGCACCGAGGAGAAGAAGCGCATGACATAGAAGGTCTGCGGCGACGCGACCTCGACCGACGCGAAGATCTGGGTCTTGATCCCCTCGACCAGTGAGGCCATCACCATCACCGTGCTGACACCGATCACGACACCGAGAATCGTGAGCGCACTCCGGAGTTTGGCATTCCGCATCGAATCGAAGGCGAGCGCCACACCCTCGAGCACCGCCCGTGAACTCCTGAACATCTACTCGGCCCCCAGCGCGACGATTGGATCGAGCTTGGCCGCACGTGTGGCGGGGTAGACGCCGAAGATGATGCCGGTCACGGCGCCGAGCACCAGCGCAATCCCGACCGACCAGCCGGTGACGCGGGCTGGGAGCGGCGTGAACGTGGCGACCAGCCACGCGAGTCCCCAGCCGACGGCGACGCCGAGGATGCCACCCAGGAATGAGAGGATGACGGTCTCGACCAGGAACTGGCGCCGGATGTCGCGGCGATTGGCACCGAGCGCCTTGCGGAGTCCGATCTCGCGAGTGCGTTCGGAGACCGACATCAGCATGATGTTCATGATCACGATGCCGCCCACCACGATCCCGATGCAGACCACGGCGGGGATCACCGCGAAGAGCAGGGCGGTGAGCGAGGTCCAGAAGGCGATCAGCGCATCGGCCTTGTCGACGGTGAAGTCGTCGTCCTGCCGAGGCCCGAGGCGGTGCGAGAGTCGCATCGCCTCCTCCGCGCGATCCATTGCGCCGTTGATTTCTTGAGGTGTCCGCATCTTGACCGAAACGACCGTGGCGCCGCGGCGTCCCCAGATCGCCTCGAAGATCGGCAGGGGCAGCAGGGCGAATCCATCGAACGATTGTCCCAGCGTCTTTCCCTTGGGCGCAACGACACCGATCACCGTGAACTCGCGGCGCGCGATCCGAACTTTCTGGCCGATCGCGGACTCGGGCGTGCGGAAGAGCTTGTCGGCGACATCGAAGCCGACCACGGCGACCGGGCGGCGGCCGCGCATGTCGGTTTCGCTGAGTGGGACGCCGGCGAGCATCGTATAGTCCTGCACGATGATGTAGGGTGGCGTGACGCCGAATACCAGCACGTCGCCGACCTTCTGATTGCCATGATCAATGTCGGCCTTGGGCGTGGGCCAACCGGATTGAAGGGCGACGGCCTGGGCATCGGGCAGTGCGGCGTTCACGAATTGGGCATCGCGCAGCGTGATCTTCGGCCGCTTCGCGAAGACCCGCACCTCGTTGTCATTCAGGAGACCGACGGAGATCGGTGAACGGCGGACCTGGAACGCATTGTTGCCGATGATCGCGCCGGTCAAATTCTCGCGAACGTAGGCGTTCATCCCCTGGATGACGGCGACCACGGCGACGAGGAACGCCACCGAGACGATGATGCCGAGGAGGGTGAAGAAGCTGCGGAGCTTGGCCGACGCGATGGTAGAGAGGGCGAGCCGCAGCGCTTCGGAGAGGGGCATGGGGGAAGATATCCCCGCTGGGCATGACCGCCGCGGCTGGAATGACGGCCGAGGCCGTCATTCGTACCGCAGCGCCTCGACCGGATCGAGTCGTGCCGCCTTGTTGGCTGGGTAGAGCCCGAAGAAGATCCCGGTGATCGCCGAGGCAACCAGTGCCATCGCCACTGACCAGAGCGGGATGATGGCCGGGAGCGGGGTGAAGGTTCGGATCGCGAGCGCCACGAGTCCGCCGAGGATCATGCCCACCACGGCGCCCATCATCGTGAGCGTCGCGGCCTCGACCAGGAACTGGAACAGGATCTCGCCGCGAGTGGCGCCGAGCGCCTTCCGGATGCCGATCTCGCGGGTGCGTTCGGTGACCGAGATCATCATGACGGCCACGACACCGACGCCGCCGACCATCAAGCCGACGCTCGACAGCACGAGCATGACCAGGAAGAATCCGGCGGTCACCTGGTTGAACGAGGCCAGGAACTGATCACCGGAGACCAGGTCGAAGGTGTTGTCCTGACCGGGCTTGAGGCCGCGATCGATGCGCAGTGCCATCGTCACCTGGTCCATCGCCTCGGCCTGGCTCGCTTCCTTGGTGGGGAACACCATGACTGATATCCAGCCGCGATCGAAGTTGCCGACCTTGGCGAAGGTAGTGTGCGGGATGATGAACTTCGGATCCTTGTTGTCGGCGAACAACTCGGCCGGATCCTCGTACAGTCCCACGACAGTGAAGGGGAGTCCGAAGATCTTGATCACCTTGCCGACCGGGTCGCCGACCGCGATCAGGGCATCGGCCGCGCGCTGGTTGATCACCACGACGAAGCTCCCGAGTGCGGCATCGATCGCGGTGAAATTGCGGCCTGCGACGATCTCGCCGCCCTCGACGCGCTGCCAGGTGGCGTCCATGCCCTGCACGGAGGTGTTCTCGAGGCGTCGATCCTGGTGGGTGATCGTCGAGCTGCCGCCCTCGCGGACGTTCACCGCCTCGACCGCGGGAAGGGTCCGAATCAGGTCGGCCTCATGGCGCGTCAATTGGGGACGGCGCCGCCACGGTGACATCTCGTCCGAGCCATCGTTGATCTGGATCCCGTTGCGGAAGTAGCGCATCACCACGAACGACTTCGGTCCGGCCCGTGACACAATGTCGGTGACGCCGCTCTGGATCCCGGAGATCATCGATGCCATCGAGATCACGACCATCACGCCAATCGCGATCCCGAGAATGGTGAGCGACGCCCGGCTCTTGTTGGCGCGCACCGCGTCGAAGGCGAGTGTGACGCCCTCGATCGCTCGGCTGATCAGGTTCCCGCGTCCGAGCGTACTCATCTATTCCTGCCTCATGGCTGCGACGGGGTCCAGGCGCGAGGCCTGCCGAGCCGGCATGATGCCGGCGACCATGCCGACGAGGATGCCGAGACCGACCCCGACCGCGATCGACCACGGGGCGACTGCCGCGGGGAGCGGTGTGAATGCGGCAACGGCCATCGCGAGGAGCAATCCCGCGCCGATCCCGAACAGTGCACCGACCACCGAAAGAGTGGCCGACTCGACCACGAACTGGGCCATGATGTCGCTTCGCTTCGCACCGAGCGCCTTGCGGACACCGATCTCGGAGGTCCGCTCGGAGACCGACATCAGCATGATGTTCATGATCACGATGCCGCCGACCACGAGTGAGATCGCGACCAGGCCGGGGAGGGCGAGGAAGAGGATCGCCGAGATCTTTTCCCATCCTGCCAGCGCGCCCTCGGCCGTCTCGAGGTAGAAGTTGTTCTCCTCGCCGGGCTTCAGCCCGCGACGCGCCCGCATGAGCGCGGTGACCTCGTCCATCGCGGCATGCATCTGCGGGATGTCGTCGGTCTGGATCGTGAAGTCGTCGATCACCCGTGGTCGATTGACCAGGCGGCGGACCGGCGAGGTGATCGGGACAATCGCGAACTTGTCGAGCGATATGCCGAACAGTGTCCCCTGCTCGGTGACCACGCCGATCACGCGGTGCGGCAATCCCCCGATCGAGATGGTCTCACCGAGCGGATCGTGGCCGTCGAAGAGTTTCTTTGCGAGCTCGAAGCCGAGCACCGCCACATTCGCGCCGACATTCACCTCTTGCGGAACGAATGCCCTGCCCTCGGCGAGGTCGTAATGCTTGATCTCGAAGTAGTCCGCATCGGTGGTCGAGACCTGGATCTGCGCGGCCTCGCGACCCTTCCACCGAATGCTGAGTTGGTCGTTCCCCGAGCGCGCCATCCGTGCGGGCACGGTGACGCGGTCGCGCAGGAACGCGGCGTCCTCGTTGGTGATCCGCGGGCGACGATTCCACTCGCGCCATTGATCGCCATTGTTGTCGCCGGTCATGATGTTGGGCTTTTGGAGCACGTGAAAGGTGTTCACGCCGACCAGCGCGCCCGCGAACTTGTCGGTCATGTAGACGTTCATGCCCTGGACGATCGAGACGACCGCGATCAGGAAGGTGACGCCGATCATCACGCCGACGAGCGAGAAGAAGCTCTTGAGCTTCTGCGCGCGGATCGAGGAGAGTGCGAGGCGGACCGCTTCGAAGAGGGGCATCAGGCGACCGCGGTGGCCATGATCGGGTGATCGACCTTGCGATCGGTCTCGACCTTGCCGTCGCGAAGCAAGACCACGCGATGCGCATGCTCGGCGATGTCCGGCTCGTGGGTCACGAGCACCACGGTCTGGCCTTCGGCCTGCAGCTCGCCGAACACCCGCATGATCTCCACACTCGTCGCCGAATCGAGATTGCCGGTCGGCTCGTCGGCCAGGAGGATCGATGGGCGGTTGACGAGCGCCCGCGCGATCGCAACGCGCTGACGCTGACCGCCGGAGAGTTCGTTGGGCCGGTGGTGGATCCGGTCGCCGAGCCCGACACGGGTGAGCGCCTCTTCGGCGCGGCGGCGGCGATCCTTCGTGCCAACGCCGGCATAGACCAACGGGAGCTCGACGTTGGCGAGCGCCGACGCGCGCGGCAGCAGGTTGAACGTCTGAAACACGAACCCGATCTCGCGGTTCCGGATCCGGGCGAGGTCATCATCGACCATCTGCGAGACCTCGTGGCCGTTGAGCCAGTAGCGGCCGGAGGAGGGCGTATCGAGGCAGCCGAGCATGTTCATCATCGTCGACTTGCCGGAGCCCGACGGTCCCATGATGGCGACGTACTCGTTGCGCTGGATCTCGAGGTCGATGCCGGCGAGCGCATGGATCCGCTCGCCACCCATCTGGTATTCGCGGGTGATCGCCTCGAGGCGAATGATGGCTTCGCTCATGGCTTCTTCCCGGCCGCCATCTCCGTGACCGGCTTGACCTTGGTCGAGTCGGTCAGGTCACGGATGGCCTGATAGCTCCCCGAGACCACTGTCTCACCGGTCTTGAGTCCGTCGAGCACTTCGAAGTGCTCGTCACCGGTGATGCCCACCTTCACTGGTCGGAACCGTGCAATGCCGTTCTCGACCACGAACACGCCAAGTTGCTCCGGCACCTTGGTCTTGGTGGTGTCGCCCAGTTGCGCGGTACGAACGGTGTCACCGGTGGCCGAGCTCGCCCGCGCGGTCAACGCGATGATCGGGATGCTCAGCACGTCGGTGCGCACGTCGGTGATGATCCGTGCCGTCATCGACAGATCCGGGCGCACATCGGGTGGCGGATTCTTGAGGGTGACTTCGACCTCGAAGTCGACGGCCCGATCGGCGCTCTGCCCGGTGGCCGACGTGGTGGCTGCGCTGTTGGCGATCTTGGTCACCTCACCGACGAAGGTCGTGTCGGGAAAGGCGTCGATCTCGACCGAGACGGAATCGCCAAGGGCCAGCCGGACGACATCGGTCTCGTCGACCTTGACTGTGGCCTGGATCACCGAGAGGTCGGCGATCCGCATCAGCAGGCCGACGTCACGCGAGAACGTGCCGGTCTGCGCGACTTCGCCTTCCTCGACGGCGAGGCGAACGACCCGACCATCAATCGGTGCAAAGAGACGGGTGCGCGCGAGGTTGTCCTTTGATTCCTTGAGGGAGGCTTCACTCTGCTGCACCTGAGCCTGGCTTGAGTGGTAGACCGCTTCGGCCACATCAAAGCTCTGCTGCGCCAGTTCGACCGCCTCTTGGGAGATCAGGTTTCCGGGCTGGCGTTGGAGTTCCTTGTCCCGGTCGAGAGTCCGTTGCGCCTGATCGCGATTGGCGCGCGCCTGGACCAGCGACGCCTGCATCGACGTCAGTCCGGCCGTGGCGCGATCGACGGCACCCTTGAACTGGACCTGATCGAGCTCGATCAGCAGCTGGCCGCGGGTCACGAGGTCGCCTTCCTTCACGTGGATCTTGAGGATCCGCGCGGTGACCTCCGACTGCACGTCGACTTGGCTCTTCGCCTCGATGTTGCCACTGGCGGTGACCGCCGAGACGAGATCGCGCGTCTGCACCTGCTCCATGCGCACCTCGACCTCGCCCTTGCCGCGGCGGTTGCCAACGACGGCGGCGCCAGCGACGATGACGACGATCGCGCCGATGAACAGTCCAATCTTTGCTCCACGAGACATCTGAATCCTCTTCCGGTCAGCGGATGGGGCGACCGACGACGCCTTCAAGGCGAACGACGGAGGTGTGGTAGTCGAACACGGCGGCGACATAGTCGAACTCCGCCTGGGTCACGGCATTCTGGGCGTCGGCGATCTCGAGCGAGGTCCCGGTGCCAATATCAAACAGTTGCGTCGCCAGCCGAAGCCGGTCTGCCGCGGCCGCCCGATTGGTGTCAGCGATGGCGGCCGCCTGCCACGCGGTCTCGACGCCGAGCAGGGACGAGCGAATTGTCCCATCGATCTCGAGCTGGCGTGCCCTGAGACCCTCGCGCGCGTCGTCCTCCTGGGCACGAGCCGCCGACACCGACGCGGCGCGGCGGAAACCGTCGAAGATCGGGAGCGACACGCCGAGCGAGATGCCCCACGGCTGGGTCGTGTAGCCAAACGGGAAGCCGGAGTTGCTGTCGCGAATCCGCTGGGCGATCTCCGGCTGCAGTGCCGTACCGCTTGCGTCAAGGCCGGCGAAATCGTTGCAGTCGTCGATCACGCCGCCGTTGGGTGCCGGGTGCGGTGAGGTGAGCCGCTGGAGGATCGCGTTCTGGAAGCCGCAGTTCTGCGCCTGGCCCTGGGCGCCCGACAGGGCGTTGGCGAGGAGCGGATCGACGCTGGTCGACTGCTGGGTAAAGCCGCGGATGCCAGTGCTGATCGAGAAGGACGGGAGGTACGTCGCCTTGGCGGAGCTCACACCAATCGACGCGGCGTCCGCCTGGGCCACCGCGGCCTTGGTGTATGAATTCTCGCTCGCCATCGCGCGGAGCGTGGCATAGTCCCAGGTCGGCCGGGCCAGCGTGAACGTATCGGTCAGGTGCAACGTTGCGAGGTCGATATCGGGCGAGAGCCCCATCCGCCGCAACAATTCGATCTTGGCATTGATCACCGCCTCGCGTGCCCGGAGCAAGAGCACGTCCGAGGACGTCTTCGCCACCTCGGCCTGGCGCACGTCGACCATGATGCCGCGGCCGACCTGGAAGCGCGCCTGCGTCTGGGCCAGGAACTGGACGTTTCGCGCCAATTGCGCCTCGACAACCGCAACGTTCGCCTCGGAACGGAGCACCGCGAGATACTGCGAGCTGACATCGCTCACGAGGTTGAGCCCCGCGGTGGTGACGTTTTCCTCGGTCACGCGCTGGAGTGCCTTGCTCTCTTTCGGCGCCAGGAATTGCCCATAGCTGATCCCCAACGAGGCACTGATGCTGTAACTCGACCCGACCTGCGACGAGTTCTGGAACACCTGGTTGGCAAACGTCTGGCTCCCCGCCCTCGTATAATCGATGCCGGCGCTGCTGTTGATCGACGGAAGGAGCCCGCCATAGGCGGCCCGCACATTGGCCGCAGCCGGTCCCTCGTCATTGAGTGTCTGGCGGTAGGTTGGACTGTTGGCACGGGCTAGTCGGACCGCCTCGGCCAGCGACAATTGCTGTGGCACGGCCTGGGCCGAGGCATGATGTGGTCCGACAGCGAGCGCGCCAAGCGTCGCAAGAACAGGAATGAATCGACTCCGCATGTTCCACCCTTCGGGGTCCCACAGGATCAGGAATGGTGCTCGACTGTGTCCAATTACGCCGAGATGACAGGTAAGTTTCAAGGTGGGACATCGGGACCTTCCGAGCCCGGACTGGTGGGATGGCTGGCCGTCGGCGCCGTCGTGATGCTGGTCGGCGAGGTCGCCTCGGCGCCATCCTGGCCCCTGTTGGCGCTGGCGGCGGCGGTGGCGTTGGGGGTGGCCGGTTGGTCGTGGCGGCGTGGGTCCCGCACACGCTTGGGTGTGAGCTTGGCGCTTGTCGTGATGGGAGCGCTCCTCGCTGTCGCCTCGTTTCGGCTATGGAACGTCTCCACCTCTCCGGACCGCTCGGTGATCACGACGACCGAGAATGCCCTTCAGGAGCGCGACCGCCTGCTGGCCACGGCGGTCGCCGGTGCGCGCCAAGCGGCACGGTACGCTCTGGATCGTGCGGGGAGTGTGCCCGCGGGACAGGTACAGGACCTCGACGACCTCCTGGGCAGCAGTGAGCTGGAACTTGGGGCGGTCGTCCTCGGCGGGGATACGGTGGTCGCCGTTGGTGGCGCCCAACGGACGCAACCCGTTGCCGAGGGTGTGGTCGCGGCGGTGGTCACCACGCCCTTCGTCCGCAGCCTTGTGGTGACTGAGCAGCGGGCGCGTCGGGTGGCCCAGGTCGCGATCCTGCTCGACGCCTCACCCGCTGTACCGGTCAGCGGGCCGTCGCTCGCGACCCGGGCCGGGTCGATCGATTGGCATTGGGACAGCATGCCAGCTGTCTCCCGGTTCGCCACGCTCGATGATGCCCGGTCGACTGTGCTGCGCTCGATGCACGCGGTGCCGCCCCAGGCCTCGAGCCTGATGCTCCGAGAAGCGACCCTCGCGCGGTGGCTCGCCCTGATCGGGGTGATGATCGTCGCGGTGATCGCGCTCACCTCTGGCGGAACGGCACTCGTCCGACTCGGCGCCATGGTGCTGCCGCTCTGGGTCCTCGATCGAGCGGGCCTCGTTCCACCCTTGGTGGGTGGGTTTGCACTCAAGGCACTGTTGATCGGTGTCGCGCTGTTGTTGCTCGCGGTGGCCCTCTGGCGAACGCCGGCCCGCCGGAACCGTCTGGGGCTTCTTGCCGCCGCGATCCTGCTCGCGATGGCGCCGCTCCTCGTTATCGCCGCGGCGGGAAGGCTCTCGCCGCCAGCAGAACCGAGCTCGATGTTGAGCTGGTTCGCGTGGCAGGCGGTGCTCGCGCTCGGGACGGCCGCCTACATGCTGCTCGCGTCGGCCCCACTCCGCGGAGCGGATGATGCTACCGCGTCGGGTCGTCCTGCCTGGCTGGCCGCTGCGATGGCGTTGCTGGTCGGCGCCCTTGGCATTCTCGCGTGGGCGCCTGCTGGGCAGGGGGGGGGACTCGGTTGGCCACTCTGGTATCTCCCACTCTGGCTGGTCCCGATCGGCCTGCTCCTGGCCGTCGCATCACCTGGGGCGCGCCGGATCGGCGTCACCACCACCGCGGTGGTGCTTGCGATGCTTGCGGCCTGGGGAGCCTCCCTGGATCAGCGGATCGCCGCGGCCGACGCAGACCTCTCCGAACTGGCACTGCCGGTGGATTCGCTGGTGGAGCACCCGCTCCGGCACCTGGCCGACTCGATCGTGGCACGCGATGTCCACGCGCTCCCTGCGCTGTACGCCACCTGGCATTCCTCGGCGGTGCACGACCTCGACATTCCGACGCAATTGGCCGTCTGGAGCGACAGCAGTGTGAGCGAATGGGTGGCGCTGGATTCGCTGTCGGTGAGTTGGGACGATCTCAAGCGATTGGTGATCGAGGAGCGAGGTGCACCGGGGATCGTTTCGCTGGCGCGCGGTGCGGGACGCCATCACGTTCTGATCGTCCCGGTGGGGCCAACCACCACCGTGACCGTGGTGGTTGGCCCGCGATCGCGGCTGGTGCGACCGACCCGCTTCGGTCGGCTGGTTGGCTGGCGCTCTCCGGCCGAGCCGGCGTTCCAGCTCACCAGCCTTGAGACCGACGTCGCTGCCGCGTCCGCCGAATTCATGCGGCGGGACCGGTTCGTGCGAGCCGATCGCATCGTGCGGGCGGGGGACGGACCTCGACGGGTTCGGGCGACCATCACGATGTCGACGCCGCAACCCTTTCTCATCCGCGCCGCCCTGGTGGTGCTGCTCGACGTCCTGCTGGTGCTCCTCGCCTGGGAAGGCGTGCATCGCGTGATGGGCGCCATGCACGGCCCGACCGCCAGGGTCTTCCGTCGGTCATATCAGCGAACGGTGGTCACGGCGCTCATCTCGTTCTTCGTGGTGCCAGCAGCGTTCTTCGCCGTGTGGTCCGCACTTCGGCTCCGACAGGAAGTGTCCCGGTCACGCGCGGCGGATGCGAGCCGTGCGCTGATCTCCCTCGCCGACGATCCGGCGCTCGCCGCCCAGCTCGCGGGCCAACCCGCCCCGGTCGAGTTGGCGCTGATTGGCGACCGGGCGGGCGCGGAGTTCGGGCTGTACCGGCACGGTCGTCTGGTCGCCGGCTCGCTGGCGCTGATCTCGGATCTTGGGGTGCTGGCCCCGGTGCTCGATCCGGCGCTGCTCACCGGGGGGGGGACAGAACCACCGCCGCTCGCCCGCCCGATGCCGGATGCCGATGTCCGACTGTTGGCGGAACGGCTCGACCCGGAGGTCGCCATCGCCGCGGCGTTGCCCGGAGTCGATGTGCAACTGGCCCGCGGCCAGATCGATCTCGCCCTGTTGCTGCTGCTCGCCTCGCTTGGGGGCACACTCGCGGCGGTTCTCGTTGCCCGTGCCGTGGCGCGTGCGCTCGGACAGCCGATCGAACTGCTCCGCCAACGGGCGATCGCGATTGGCCGACGGCAACCCGCCCCGCGCCTCCGACGACCGCCGGCCGAATTCGAGCCGGTGTTCGAGGCGATCAACCAGATGGAACGGGACCTCGGCGAGAGCGAGGCGCGTCTCGAGGAAGAGACGGCCAGTACGGCGCGCGTCGTGGCCTGGGGGGAGATGGCTCGACAGGTCGCCCACGAGATCAAGAATCCTCTCACTCCCATGCGGCTTGGTCTGCAGCATCTCCGTCGTTTGGGATCGGACGGGCGCCCCGATCTCCCTGCTCAGGTCGACGCCACGGTGGAACGGCTCCTGGTCGAGATCGATCGGCTGGATCGGATCGCCCGATCGTTCGCTCGGTTTGGTTCGCCGCAACCAGGCCAGCTCGAAGCGCTGGGCCGAGTCGACCTCACGGAGGTCGTCGGTGAAATCGCCGGCCTCTTTACCCTCGGGGGGCACGGACCTCAGGTACGGTTGGTCGGCGAGGGGGCGGCCATGGTGTCCGCCCGTCGGGAGGAACTGGTCCAGGTGCTCCTCAACCTGGTCGACAACGCTCGGCAAGCTGGTGCGGCCCGGATCGACCTGAAAGTCATGCCCGCTGGGCTTCGGGTCATCGATGATGGGCGGGGGATTCCCGTGGAGCAGTTGGGGCGCATCTTCGAGCCGACCTTCTCGACCACGACCAGCGGGACTGGGCTCGGGCTCGCCATCGTCCGCCGCATGGTCGAAGGGTGGGGCGCTGACATCTCCGTCGAGAGCTCGGAGGGGGTGGGGACTTCCGTCACGATCCGGTTCGTCGATCCTTCAACCGCCAATGGCTCACCCGCGTAGAGAGCGTTGAACCGTTCGGCGTCCGATTCGCGGGCATCCGAGGCGGTCGATCCCCGTTCCGGAGATGGACCATGAAGGCTCGTCTGGCAGTTCTCTCGTCACTTGTCCTGCTGGCTGCACCGCTTGCGGCCCAGGGTGGTGGTGCAATGCGCGGCAACCCGATGTCGATGCTCGAAGTGCCCGCGACGGCGACGCTCACCGAACAGCTGACACTCACCGCAGATCAGGTCACCAAGGTCACCGTCCTCGCCGCGGCGTTTGACAGCTCGACCGTCAAGGATCGCACCGCTGTCGCCAAGCTGATCGAGGCTGGCGATATGCAGGCCCTCCGCGGGAACGAATCGTTCACCAAGGTGCGCGAGGCCCGCACGAAGTTCACGGCCGACCTCAAGGCGATCCTCACCCCGGCACAGGTCACCAAGTACGATGAACTGTATCCGGCACGCGTTCGGCGTCCGAGCGGCAATTGATGCAGGTCCGACGCGGCGGCGTGGCATTGTTGGGCCTCGTCGCCGCGTGCGGTTGTTCCACCCCCGCTCCCGATCGTCCGGAGGCGGAGCCACCTCCCGCCGAACAATCGCGCTCGGCTGCGCGACCGCTGTCGTTGGCCGACATCTCGCCCGGGGATACCGTCGCATTGGTTCGCTTGATGGAGTCACTGATGGCCGATGGCGATCGGGCGCTCGAGCTGAGCGTGCGCCGCGACACGACCGTGCCGGCGGTCCTGGTCGACCAGCCGCGGCAGTTGTCGCTCTGGCTCTTCGATGATCACCCGGTCAAACTGGTTGCGAGCGAGGCCGACGCCGAAGGACGGATGACGTCGGAAACGCTGGTCTGGTTCCACGGGGGCGAGGTCTCAGTGGTGCAAGCGCCATTCTCGATGCACCTCTTCGATGGTGATCGGCTCGTCCTCACGACCGACGAGGGAATGATGCCGCTGGAGCCGACCGACGAGGTCAGGACACAGCTCGAGCGGAGCATCATCGATTCCGTGAAGGTGCGACTTGCCGCATTTGGTGTTCGTTACCCCTAGCCCCCCGGGAGATCATCGATGCGTGCGGTCTGTTACGATGCGTTCGCAGGTCCCCTCTCCATTCGTACCGTTGACGACCCGGTGCCACCCGACGACGGTGTCGTGATTCGGGTCGGCGCCAGTGGCGTCTGCCGGAGCGACTGGCACGGTTGGCAGGGCCATGACCCCGATATCCGATCCTTCCCGCATGTGCCCGGGCACGAGTTCGCGGGCACCATCGCGGCAGTCGGGCGCGACGTCAGTGGCTGGCAGGTGGGCGAGCGCGTCACGGCGCCGTTCGTCTGTGGCTGTGGCGCCTGTGTCCCCTGCCTGCGAGGCGACGCCCAGGTCTGCCTTCAGCAGACGCAGCCAGGGTTCACGCATTGGGGATCGTTCGCTGAACTGGTGATGATCCGGCATGCCGAGATCAATCTGGTCGCACTCCCCGAGACGATCTCGATGACGACGGCTGCATCGCTCGGTTGCCGATTCGCCACATCGTTCCGCGCCGTGGTGGAGCAGGGTCGTGTCCGCGAGGACCAATGGGTGGCGGTCCACGGCGCTGGTGGTGTTGGTCTGTCCGCCGTGATGATCGCCGCCGCCCTGGGTGCACGTGTCGTTGCGGTCGATATCGATCCGACGGCACTCGTCCGCGCACTCGATGTCGGCGCAGAGCGGGTACTGCGGGGTGACCGAGTCGATGTCGTCGGCGCCATCCATGACCTCACCGCTGGTGGGGCCGACGTGAGTCTCGATACGCTTGGATCGACCATGACCGCGGTGAATAGCGTGGGATGCCTGCGGATGCAGGGACGCCATGTCCAGGTCGGTCTGCTCGCTGGCACGGACCGAAGGCCACCGATGCCGATGGAACTCGTGATCGCGCGGGAGCTCGAACTCGTCGGTTCTCACGGCATGGCGGCGCACCACTATCCGGCGATGTTGGCGATGATCGCCGAGGGGCGATTGGCGCCGGAACGCCTCGTGGCGCGGACGGTGACACTCGAGCAGGCGCCGGCGGAACTGGTGGCGCTGGGCGAACGCGGGGCCGGTGGGATGGTGGTGGTCGCGATGTAGGCGAGAAGCGAGAAGCGAGAAGCGAGATAGGCTTCTCGCTTCTCGCATCTCGCACTATTCCCGCATACCTCTGCGCTCGCCCGTACCGCCACTCGCGCATCTCCCGGCGATCGTCGCAGCATGCTTTCGCGTATTCGTTCCGCCACCGTGCTCGGCGTCGACGCCCTCGCGGTCGATGTCGAGATCGACATCGCCAACGGACTGCCCTCCTTCACGACTGTCGGTCTGCCGCTCGGGGCGGTGAAGGAAGGGCGCGAGCGCGTCGCGGCCGCGTTGGGCAACAGTGGTTACCAGCTTCCGCTCAGGCGAATCACGGTCAACCTGGCGCCCGCCGACGTGCAGAAGCGCGGCGCAGCGTTCGACTTGCCGATCGCCATCGGGCTCTTGACCGCGAGTGGCCAGCTCGACACGCCACCACTCGATCAGACGCTTCTGCTCGGTGAACTCGGGCTCGAAGGCGACCTGCGGCCGATCCGGGGGGCACTCCCGATCGCCCTCGCCGCGCGCGACATGGGTTGCCGGGAAATGATCGTGCCGGCTGCGAATGTCGCGGAGGCGGCAGTGGTCGAAGGTGTGACGGTACGAGGTGCGACGACGCTGGC
>JBDTNH010000029.1:0-25388 GCA_039933845.1 Gemmatimonadota bacterium | reverse complement strand
CCGATGCGTGGCGAATCGGGTGTGCAGCGCGGGTCGCTCTTCAACGGCCAGGGCGATCCATCGACACCGGGTCGACCGTCGGTCGCGGGAGTGGAGCGCGTCGGTCCCGAGGCCATGCCCATCCCCCACATTCCGGTGGTGCCGATCGGGTACGGGAATGCCGATCGCTTCCTCGCGGCGATGCAGGGCGCCTCGGTCCCTGATGGTTGGCAGGGCGGTCTCGGCCATCGATACCACCTCGGGGACGACCGGGTCCAGGCTCGCGTGGCGGTGTGGCCCGAGCGGGGCGAGCGGGCCATGAAGGAGGTCGTCAACACCTTCGGGTCCATCAAGGGATCGATCTATCCCGACGAACTGGTCATCGTTGGGGCGCATCGCGATGCCTGGGGGCCCGGGGCCCTGGATGACGTCTCCGGGACCGTCAGCGTGCTCGAGGCCGCGCGTGCGTGGGGTGCCATGCTGCGGTCAGGCGTCCGACCGCTGCGCACCATGATCTTCGCCACGTGGGATGCCGAGGAGTGGGGTCTCATCGGTTCGACCGAATGGGTGGAAGAGCACGACGAGATGCTCGACCGGCAGGCAGTGGCCTACATCAACATGGATGTGGTCGTGGGTGGATCGACGTTCGGGGCGAGTGGCACGATGTCGCTCAAGCAGTTGATGCACGACGTCACCCGTGAGGTGCCCCAACCGGGAGATTCCGTCTCGATTCTCGCCGCCTGGACCGCCCGCGCGGGTTCGGGCGATAGCCTTCCCGTACTCGGCGACCTCGGCGGGGGATCCGACTTCACGGGGTTCTACAATCATCTCGGGATTCCGTCAATCGAATTCGGTTTTGGTGGGCGCGGCGGATCCTACCATTCCGCCTATGACTCCTGGTCGTTCGTGGAACGGTTCGCCGACCCCGGGTATCGCCAGCATGTGGCCGCGGCGCAGGTCGCGTCGGTCCTGTTGGCTCGCTTTGCCAATGCCGACATTGTCCCGTTCGAGTATGGCGATCTGGGGACGTACCTCGCCTCGCTGGTGGAGCGCTCACGGAAGGAGCCGGGGGCCGATGCGATCGTTGGGGCGCTCACCGACCTCGAGAGCGCCGCGACGCTTTTCGCGACGCTGGGGTCGAGATTCTCGATCGCCCGCAACGGCGCGCTGCAAGCCAACGCGCTCGATCCGGCCACGGCCGCGAAGATCAACGCCCTGCTGCGCCAGGTGGAGCGCACCCTGCGTCGACCGGAGGGACTCGCGAATCGCCCCTACCTTCGCAACCTCGTCTTCGCGGCAGACCGTGACAATGGATATGCCAACGTTCAGTTGCCCACCATTATCGAGGCGCTCAAGGACGACGATCCGGAAGCGGCTCGCCAGTCAGCGCACGAGCTCGCCGGGCGCATTCGGACGGCGGCCGAGCTGCTCGATCGTGCGCGCGCGTCGTTGCCCGGCGCGGGGGACTGATGCGCCGCCGCGAGTTCGTCGACCACCCCCGCTGGTGCGAAGCGCCCGACGTTGGTACGATCCATGCGCAGTCAAGTCTCCAACTCACACCGGAGTAAACCGATGGCGACGTCCAGCAAGATCGTGAAGAAGGCCGTCAAGAAGGCGGCGAAGAAGACCAGCACCCGCGTCACCAAGGCCGCGAAGAAGGCGACCCGGCGCGTGAAGAAGGCGGCGAAGAGCGCCGCAGAGTCGACCCGCAAGAGCGCCGAGAAGTCGGCGACTTCCTTGGTGAAGCGCACGAAGAAGGCCGTGAAGTCGGCGAAGAAGTCCGCGTCGGCTGCCGCATCCACGGCGGGGAAGCGTGTCACGAAGGCGGCCAAGTCAGTGAAGTCGAAGGTGGCCCACGCCGACAAGAAGACCGTGGCCGCGGCCGCGGTTGGTGCCGTGGCAGTCGTGGCAGCAGGTGTCGCGGTCGCTCGGCGTCGCAAGAAGCGCTAAGGTCGACCGGCACATCTGGCGAATCGACGCCCCCGACGCCTCGCGGCATCGGGGGCGTCTCGCTATTCCACGGTGAAGCGTGCCTGTCCCAGCGTCACCGTGCCGTCATCGCAGGCGACCAGATAGTCGCCCGCTGCCCAGGACCCCGGCGTGCCTCGACCCCACCCGCTCGCTGTCCAGCGAGAGGTCTCCCCCGCAACGATTTGGTACGGAAGTGTGACCCGACCGACCTCGTCGGTTCCGCCGCGCAGAAACCGGCAAACCAGCGAGGCGGGAATCGACTGGGCTGCCTGGTCGAAGGCGAGCGTGGCCTCGACGTTCACGTAGCGGGTGGTATTCGCAGCAAAGCGATGCGCATAGAGGCGCTCGTCCTGCGCCACGATGCCACCACCGCTCTCAAACAGGCGAAGCGGCCGCAGTCTCGCGCGGACCGACGACAAACCAGCCGCCGTGGCGGTCGGAGCGCCATTCGGGACCGCGGGTGCACCGGGCTCGACCGTGAACCAATCGCGTGCAATGAGCTCGTCGCCGTATCGGCATTCGACACGGTAGCGTCCTGGGGTCCACCAGCCGGGTTCCGTGCGTCCCCAGCCGGACGCATGGTAGGACGTGTCCCAGGCGGCCTGGATCGTTGCCGTGAGCGGGACCGTCGCCACGACGGCGCCGCCCTCTTGCGACACGGGGCAGGCGAACGGGAACTGGAAGGACCGACCGGGGGCGTCGTAGCTCAGCATCAGCTCGAGCTTGATGTAGCGGGTGGTGGCGGCTGCGAAGGTCGCTGCGTATTCGCGCTGGAAGTACTCCGCCGTGCTGCTCGGGCCCTCGAAGAACCGCAGGCCGTGCGCCGTGACTCGCAGCGTCGTCGCGTTGCCGCCGCCGGATGACACCTCACGCACGGTGAACGCATGGTCCCTAACGGCGCGGGTCCGAGTGGCCCATGCGCCGGCGACGAGGGCGACAGCAACCAAGCCGGTCACCATCAGCATGCGTTGGCGCGTCCACGGGGATCGCCTCAATGGCGGTGGCGTCCTGACCGGTAGATCGGCGGGCATGGGCCGCGGTGGCGGGGTCGGAGGATCGGGTCGGGGGCCGGCCAGAATACGCGAGAGCTGGTCTGCCAGTTGCACGACATGCGCTTCGAGGTCGGGGGTCAGCGCGTCCAGCCAATGCCGCGCCCGCAGGTGGTATTCCATGGCGCCGTCTGGGAAGACATTCTCGATCCGGAACGGCACCACCACGGCGCCCTTTCGCACCGCCGCGTCGACTTCGTTCAGCACATGCTCGGATCGGTTTGCGCTGGCCGTGAAGACCACCACGAGCGCCTTGCACCCGGAGATGCCCTCCATGATCGAGCGGGCCCAGATCGCCCCCGGCGGGATGTCTCGGGGCGCAATCCAGCAGCGAATACCGCGGGCCTCGAGTCCGTGCAGGACTGCGAGGGCTGCCGTCTGGTCGGTGCTCGAGTAGGAGATGAAGACGTCGTGCGCCATGGGCCGCCGGTCAAGGATCACTAACGATACGCCCCCAACCACGGACCGCAATGGCCCTTGCGCCGGGCGAGAGGCGGTGACATATCCTGCCATGCCTCGCGCACACCCTCCCCGTCCCGTGCTCGCGCTGCGGGTGGCGATCACCGGTCATCGCTGGGACAAGCTGTCGCGGGATCGGGCCAGCGCGGTCCGCGACAGCATCGGGGAGGTCCTGCACGCGGTGACGCGGGAGGTAGGAGCCCACCTCGCTCGGCATCCCGATCTCTATGACGGGGTGCCGAGGCTTCGGTTGCTGAGTGGACTCGCCGAGGGTGCTGATCGCCTTGGCGCCGAGGCGGCGCTCGCGTCACCGGGATGGACCCTGCATGCGATGCTCCCATTTGCACGCCTCGACTATCTCGCGGAGTGCAAGGAATCGGGATCAGCCGCGGCGTGTGCTGCCCTGCTCGAGTCGGCCGCCGGCGTGACGGAGCTTGACGGCATTGCCGGTCGCTTCGATGCGTACCGTCCGCTCGAGTGGGCGCTCGTTGAAATGACCGATCTCCTGATCGCGGTCTGGGACGGGGAGGGGCCGCGTGGGCCCGGGGGCACTGCGCACGTTGTCGCGACCGCGCGGCTGGCCGATGTGCCTGTGGTCCGGATCGATTCGCGCGACGGTGCCTCGGTCTGGCTCGATGATACCGGGCGCCCCGACCACGGTCGCGGGGGGGGGATGAACGCCGTCCGCGATGCGGTCGCGGCGCTCTTGCAGGGACCGGACGACCCGGATCTGGCACATCGGTTCTTTCATGAGCGAGGCGCACTGGGTGTTCCTGCCCGACTCTACGACCGAGTGGTGTCGTTCGCAACGGGGCACCGCGTCCCGCCGGTGGCCCCGATGGAACAGGACCCCGGTGCCCAGCGCGCGGCTGGGCTTCGCGGCCTGATGACGGTACTCCCCCCGACGGTGACCGAGGCAGCGGCCGGGGGGTTCGGCCCACTGCTCGGCTGGTCGGATGCCTTGGCCACCTGGTACGCCGCGCTACACCGCCGAAGCTTCACGGCGCTCTTCCTGCTGGCCTCCATGGCGGTGGCGTTCGGGACGGCGGCTCGAGTCCTTCCCTTCGTGGGCGACGCCTGGCCGGGACATGTGTCGGAGATCCTCGAGGTGGTCATCCTGCTCGCCATGCTTGCGGTGTTGCATCGTGCCCGCCGCGGCGCCTGGCAGCAGCGATGGTTGGACTATCGGGCACTGGCCGAGCGGTCCCGACACCTCTGGCTGCTCTGGCCGGAAGTCAGATCAACCGAGCACGCCCGGGCGCCACGCGATCGGGTTGACGAAGATCCTCGGGCAGGATGGGTGGCGTGGTTGGTGCGTTCGACGGTGCGGGCGGCCGACGTGCCGACCGGCAATCTGGGCGGCGCCTACCCTCGTGTCGTTCGCGACTGGCTCGGACATACCGAAGTTGCCTCCCAACGTGCCTTCCATGCCCGCCGCCGGGTCCGGGAAGGTCGCCTCGGCGAGCCCCTCGGGCACCTGTCGGAGCGGATGGTCCAGGTCGCGGTGCTGCTGGCGTTCGGGCGGGTGGCACTGGGTGTGGCGGACCCTGCAGCGGCCGAGGGGGCCGCGTCGCTGGTGGTGGCCGCAATCGCCACGGCGCTGCCCGCACTGGCGGCAGGACTCCACGGATTTGCTGGGCTGGCCGATTTCGAAGGCCTCGGCCTGCGAAGCGCTGCGATCGAGGGCAGACTGGCCCAGATCGCCCGCCAGTTGGAGGCCCTCGACTCGCCAACGCTCGAGACGATCGGGACTCTTGTTCGGCGCCTCACCCGCGCGATGGAGGGCGAGCTGGGGGCCTGGCATGCCTCCAGCGCGTCTCGCCAACCCCACGTCGGGTAGCGCTGCGGCATGAGGGTTGCCTGTCATTCGCTCCGACAAGGCCTCCCCCGCACGGTCCCCCGGTGCATCGACCGGGATCTGACCGGCGGCTGGAGCCGTCCTGCAAGACGGTCCCGCAGTGTGCGGGAGCGCGAGATCCTTTCTTGGAGCGTGCATGACTACTGCGGAATCGTTTGACGCCATTCTGCGCAAGGCGCTGGAGATCGGGGCGTCGGACGTGCACGTCTGTGCCGGAGGACCGTTCCGGATGCGAATCCGTGGTCAAATGGCACCTGTCGCCGGACTCCCGAATCTCACACCCGAGGACACCCTTGCCATCGGCGGGACGATCCTCCGCCAGTCCCGGAAGGTCGCCGAATCCGAGTTGGCCGATGCGCTCTCGACCCTTCAGGACTTTGATTGCTCGTACTCAGTGCCCGGGGTGGGGCGCTTCCGCGTCAACCTCTGCAGCCAGCGTGGTTCAATCTCGGCGGTGCTCCGGAGTATTGCCGCCACCATCCCGACCTTCGAGGAACTCGGGCTCCCGCCGGTGCTCAACGACATCGCCGTCGAGGAGCGCGGCCTGGTCCTCCTGACCGGCACGACGGGGAGTGGGAAGTCCTCGACACTCGCTGCCATGGTGGGGTACGTCAACAATCGACGCGCCGGCAAGATCGTCACGATCGAGGACCCGATCGAGTTCCTGCATCGCGACATCAAGTGCAACGTGATCCAGCGTGAAATCGGCAGCGACACTGCCTCGTTCGAGGCAGCGCTCCGTGCGGCGCTCCGTCAGGATCCCGACATCATCCTGGTTGGCGAGATGCGCGATCGCTCGACGATCGACATTGCCCTCAAGGCCGCGGAAACGGGCCACATGGTCTTCAGCACGGTGCACACTACTGACGCCACCCGAACCATCAACCGGCTGGTATCGGTCTTCGATGCCTCCGAGCAGCAGAACGTCCGGATGCGGCTCGCCGAGTCGCTGAGGGCGGTCATCTCGCAGCGACTGCTGCCGAGGCAGGATGAGCAGGGTCGCGTGGTGGCGGTTGAGGTGATGCGCAACACGGCCACGATTGCGGAGTGCATCGCCGACCCGAACATGACCGGCGAGATTCGCGATCACGTGTCGGAGGGCAAGGTCCAATATGGGATGCAGACCTTCGACCAGCACCTGATGGCGCTGTACACGCAGGGGGCCATCACCCTCGAGGTCGCCAAGGGCGCGGCGACCAGTCCAGCCGATTTCGAGCGAAACCTGCAGTTCCAATAGGCGCGGCCGGCTGGCGGCGCACCCGCTTACAGCTTGGGCAAGGTCACGCCTCGCTGCGCCTGATACTTCCCCTTCCGATCGGCGTAGCTCGTCTCGCACAGGTCGTCCGCGTCCGCCTCGAAGAAGAGCACCTGGCAGATCCCCTCATTCGCATAGATCCGGGCCGGCAGCGGCGTGGTGTTGCTGATCTCCAGCGTCACGTGCCCCTCCCACTCCGGCTCGAACGGCGTCACATTCGTGATGATCCCGCACCGCGCATACGTGGACTTCCCGACACAGATCGTCAGGACATTCCGGGGAATGCGAAAGTATTCGACCGACCGGGCGAGGGCGAACGAGTTCGGGGGGACGATGCAGACATCGCCCTTGAACTCGACAAAGGAACGCGCATCGAATGCCTTGGGGTCGACGATCGCGGAGAGCACGTTCGTGAAGATGCGGAACTCGTCGGCGACGCGCATGTCGTACCCATACGACGAGACGCCGTAGGAGATCGCGCCGGCGCGAACCTGCCCCTCCGTGAAGGGCTCGATCATGCCATGTTCGGTGGCTTGGCGGCGAATCCATCGGTCTGACTTGATCGACATCGGAATTCCTCGGGGAACGGGGTCGAGAGGGCAGTGCAGCCGGCCCCAATGTAACCGGCCGCGCCACGACTGGCAGGCCGTTGGCCATACCTGCCGATGCCGTTCCGGTCGCGTGGGATCAGTTGAATTCGCCCCCGAGGGCGGATAGCTTACTCCCTGTTGTGAAATGTTTCACGAGCGCGCATTCACGAGCGGGGGTCCCACCTGCTACAGCCCTACATCCCGGTCCTGCTCCTCCTCATCTTCGTTGTGGCGAACGCGATCCTGATCATCGGGGCCTCGCACCTGCTGCAGACGTCCCGGCCGACGGCCGTGAAGCTGGCGCCATACGAGTCCGGCATTCCGGTGATCGGGAACGCCCGGGAACGATTCTCGGTCAAGTTCTACCTGATCGCGATGCTCTTCATCGTGTTCGACATCGAGACCGTGTTCATGATCCCCTGGGCGGTGGCGTTTCAGCAGATGCGTGAACTTGGCGGCGTCCTGCTGCTCGAAATGCTGACGTTCGTCGGCATCCTCGGCGTGGGCTATCTCTACCTCTGGAAGCGTGGAGCGATGGAATGGGATTGACGCCGGCGCCAGCCACCGAGACGCTCGATGCGGTCTCCCCGAACTTCGTCACCACCCGACTCGACTTCCTCGCGAACTGGGCTCGTTCGAACTCTCTCTGGCCCATGCCGTTCGGCACCGCGTGCTGCGCGATCGAATTCATGGCGACCGCGGCCTCCCGCTTCGACATCGCCCGGTTCGGGATGGAGCGGATGAGCTTCTCGCCGCGTCAGGCCGATGTGCTGATCTGCGCCGGTCGGCTCCCGTTCAAGCTTGCGCCAGTGATCCGGCGGATCTGGGACCAGATGCCCCAACCGAAGTGGGCCATCAGCATGGGGGCGTGCGCCTCGACCGGTGGGATCTTCGATACCTACACGATGGTGCAGGGGATCGACACGATCATCCCGGTAGATGTCTACGTGCCAGGCTGTCCGCCACGTCCCGAGGGTTTGCTGTACGGCATCATGCTGCTGCAGAAGAAGATCCAGGGCGAGACGATGGTTGATCCGTTGATCCGTACGGAGCATCTCGTCGGCCCCGACGGCCTGTTCCGGCGTCCGGAGGTGATTGACGAAGTCTCGGAACCGTTCGGCAATTCGATCGCCCAGACGAGATCCGGGTGACCGAGGCCACCCGCACAGGCGGCGAAATGCGCACATCGGCGTTCACCGGTGCCCAGGATTCGGTGACCGCGCTTCGGGCACGGCATCAGGATGCGGTGCTCTGGAGTGGCGCGTCGTGCGGTCAAGTGATCGTGCACCTGCGGCCCAGCCGGGCCAAGGCGATGCTGGCCTGGCTGATGCGCGACCCAGACCAGTCCTTTGACTACCTCACCGATGTCACCGCCGTGGAATACCGTGATCCGGAACGTCAGCTCGAGGTGGTGTATCAACTCCGTTCGCTCGCGCGACGAGTCGATCTCCGGGTCAAGATTCTCCTCGACCCCGACGGTCCACTGGAGGTCGAGACCGTCACGGACCTCTGGGCGGGTGCCGAATGGCTCGAACGGGAGGTGTGGGACATGTTCGGGGTTCGATTCCGCGGCCACGGCGACCTCCGACGCATCCTGATGTGGCAGACGTACGACGAGGGGCATCCGCTCCGGAAGTCGTTCCCGCTGCGTGGTCACCGATCCCGCAGTGAGCAGACCCGACGTGCGCTCGACGCCAACCCCGAGGCCCACTACACCCTCGAGGAGCTCTCGATCCAGTCGGCGTACCATGAGCTGCCGGCCGACATGCAGGCGCGCTTGCGCGCGAGCGGCAGGGTAGGGGGGGGAGGATGACCGACCGCACGATCGCGTTCGATGTCCGCACCCCGATCATCGATCCGTCGGGACGCATCGTGCAGGCGCCGCTCGGGATCCCGCGTCGTCCCAGCGAGCACGTGGCCGACGATTTCGGCGCGGAGCGCATGCTGGTCAATATCGGCCCGCAACACCCGGCCACGCACGGCGTGCTTCGGCTCGTGGTCGAACTCGAGGGGGAGACGGTCCGCCGGGTGATTCCGCATATTGGCTACCTCCACTCCGGCTTCGAGAAGCTCGGGGAGTACCGCCAGTACAATCAGATCATTCCCCTCACGGACCGGACGGACTACCTGGCCCCGATGGCCAACAACGTCGCCCTGGCCATGGCCGTCGAGGCGCTGATGGGCATCGAGATCACCGAACGGTGTCGACTTCTCCGCGTGATCGCGATGGAGCTCTCGCGGATCATCTCGCACCTGGTCTGGGCCGGGACCACCGGGATCGATCTCGGGGCCTTCACGCCCTTCCTCTGGATGTTCCAGGAGCGCGAGCGGGTCTACAACCTCCAGGAGGCGTGGACCGGCGCGCGATTGACGACCAGCGTGTCGCGGGTCGGGGGCATGATGGCCGATATCCCGGAGGGATGGGAGCAGGGTCTCGCCGAGTTCCTGCGCACCTTTCCTGCGACACTTCGTGAAGTCGACACGATGTTCACCCGGAACGCGATCTGGATTGGCCGGACCCAGGGCGTCGGCGTGATCTCCGCCGACGAAGCCATCAACTACTCGCTGTCGGGACCGATGCTGCGCGCGAGCGGCGTCGCGTACGACGTGCGCAAGGACCGTCCGTACCTGGGCTACGAGACGTTCGACTTCGATGTCCCGATTGGGCAACACGGCGACATCTACGACCGGTATCGGGTCCGGTTGGAGGAGATGAGCCAGTCGGTGCGCATCCTCGAGCAGGCGCTGGCGCAGCTCCGACCCGGCCCGATCAATGTGAGCGATCCCCGGGTGATCCTGCCACCGAAGTCACGAGCCATGAGCGACATGGAGGCGATGATCTTTCACTTCAAGCAGGTCATGGAGGGCATCCGCCCACCGGCCGGCGAGGTGTACATGGGTGTGGAGAACCCGAAGGGGGAGCTCGGGTACTACATGGTCTCCGACGGGACGGCGAAGCCGGTCCGCTGGCGGATCCGGCCACCGTCGTTTCTCAACCTCGCGGCCCTGCCGCGACTCTGTGAGGGCGCTCAGCTGTCCGATGTGATCGCCATCAATGCGAGCGTGGACATTGTCATGGGTGAGATTGATCGATGAGCGCCGATTCCGCCACGCATGATCCCGTTTTCACCCCGGCGCGCCGTGCCCAACTGGAGCAGCTTGCCCCGCGATACCCGACCCGCCAGGCGCTGTTGCTGCCGGCCCTCTGGATCGCACAGCGCGCCCATGGCTGGGTGTCGCCGGCCGCCATCGAGGAGATCGCTGCTGAACTTGGTGTCACCACGGCACACGTGCAGGGCGTGGTCAGCTTCTACACCATGTACCACACGCATCCGGTCGGCCGGCATTTCATCCAGGTATGCACGACATCGCCGTGTCACATGTGCGGCGCACCCAAGGTCGTTGATGCGCTCCTCGAACACACCGGCTGCGTCGACCTGGGCGCCCCGTCGCCCGACGGTCGCTTCACGGTCATCGAGGTCGAGTGTCTCGGTGCGTGCGGGTTCGTCACTCCGATGCTCATCGATGATGACTTCATCGAATCAGTCACGCCCGACGGCGTACCCGAGCTGCTCGCGAGGTACCCCTGATGGGATGGCCACATCCGATCCATCCCGGTGAGACCCCGGTCCTCTCGACGCATTTCGGTGAGGTGGAGGCACGGACGCACGCGGGCTGGGTCGCCCGTGGTGGCTATGAGGGACTGCGCCAGGCGCTGACCATGACACCCGAGGACATCGTGGCGGTGGTCAAGGCCAGTGGACTGCGCGGCCGGGGCGGGGCGGGATTTCCGACCGGGATGAAGTGGTCGTTCATGCCCAAGGAGGATGGTCAGCCCCACTACCTCTGCTGCAATGCCGACGAATCGGAACCCGGCACGTTCAAGGACCGTGAGATCCTGCGCTGGACGCCGCACGCCCTGATCGAGGGATGCGCCATCGGCTGCCTCGGGATCCGGGCCGAAAGCTGCATCATCTTTGTCCGCGGCGAGTATACGGAGCCTGGCCGAATCCTCGAGGCCGCTGTGGCTGAGGCGTATGCCGCCGGCACCATCGGCGTCGATGCGATGGGATCCGGCAAGCGGATCGACGTGTTCGTGCACTGGGGCGCCGGCGCCTACATCTGCGGTGAAGAGACGGCCCTGATGAATGCGATCGAGGGGAAGCGCGGCAACCCACGGATCAAGCCGCCGTTCCCCGCCGTGTCCGGACTCTTCGGCAAGCCGACCACGATCAACAACGTCGAGACGCTGGCGGCGGTCCCGCCGATCATCACGCGTGGCGCGGCGTGGTATGCCGGGCTGAGCCTGTCGAGCCCGAAGAGCACTGGGACCAAGCTGATCTCCGTCTGCGGACACGTCCGGCGGCCCGGCACGTACGAGATCACCATGGGACTCCCCATGCAGGAGCTGATCTTCGACCTGGCCGGCGGCATGCGCGAGGGGCGGACGCTCAAGGCAGTGATTCCGGGCGGCTCCTCCGTTCCGATCCTCACCGCAGCGGAAGTGGCGACCTGCATCACCGACTACGAGGGGATCGCCGCCGCGGGCTCCCTGCTGGGATCGGGCGGCATGATCGTCATGGACGACACCACCGACATGGTCTTCCAGATCATGCGCCTCGCAAGATTCTACGCCCACGAGAGCTGCGCCCAGTGTACCAACTGCCGAGAGGGGACGGCCTGGACCACCCGAATCCTCGAGCGGATCTTGCGCGGCGAGGGGCAGGCCTCCGACCTCGACTTGCTGCTCGACCTCGCCGACAACATGACCGGTCGGACGATTTGCGTGCTGTCCGACTCCTGCGCGACCCCAGTGGTCTCCGGAATCCAGAAATTCCGCTCCGAGTTCGACGCCTACATCTCGGGCGCTCGGGCGCCTGTGCTCCAGGAGGCCTGACCCATGGCCGACCAGATGGTGACGCTCACGATCGACGGTCAGGGCATCGAAGTGCCCAAGGGCACGATGCTGATCGAGGCCGCCAAGCAGGCCGGCATCCTCGTGCCGCACTATTGCTATCACCCGTCCCTGCCATCGCCGGCGGTCTGCCGGATGTGCCTGGTGCAGGTCGAGAAGCTGCCCAAGATGGTGCCGGCCTGCGTCACCGCCGCCGGCGAGGGTCAGGTGGTGCATGTCCATTCGCCGGAGGCGGTAAAAGCGCGCGAGGGCGTGCTGGAGTTCCTGCTCATCAACCACCCACTCGATTGCCCGATCTGCGATCAATCCGGCGAGTGTGAGTTGCAGGACTTCGTCTTCCAGGAAGGACAGGCCGCGAGCCGGTACAACGCGTACCCGAAGCGCTACAATCCCGTGGAGGACTTCGGGCCTGATATTCTCTATATCCCGAATCGTTGCATTCTCTGCACCCGATGCGTGCGGTTCATGGAAAGCGTCGCCGAGGAACCCGTACTGACGATTTCCGAGCGCGGCGATCGGGCCTTTGTCGACATCGACTCCGCTCGACTCCTCGATCATGCGTGGTCCGGCAATGTCGTCGATCTCTGCCCGGTTGGCTCGCTCGTCTCGAAGGACTTCCTGCACAAGGCTCGGGTCTGGGATCTCGACAAGACGGCTTCGATCTGCTCTGGCTGCTCGCAGGGGTGCAACATCTCGATCGATACGCGTGACGAGGTCGTCGTGCGGCTGCGGCCCCGCCCCAATTTGGCCGTCAATCACTACTTCATGTGCGACACCGGACGGGCCGACTATCGCTGGATGAACCGGGGTGATCGGGTCGAGACCAACACCATCTCGGGAAGCGAGCACGCGGTCGAGTGGGACGCCGCACTCGACGCGATTCGCGCGACCGTCGATGCGACCGATGGGCCCCTGACCGTCCTGTTCGGGCGACGGGTCTCGGTCGAGGGAATCGGCTGGATCATGCGGCTGGTCGAGGGACACCGTGCCGTCTCAGCGATGCAGGTGCCGACAGGCACGGCGGCGCCACTCGCAGGGATACCGGATCTCGCGCTCCGAGAGGAACGCGGACCGAATGCGGGTGGTGCAATGCTTTTCGGTGTCGGCACGGACTGGGATCGCGTGGTCAATCAACTCGGCCCGGATCACCTCGTTCTGCTGATCGACGTTGAGCTGTCCGACGTCGATGCCGCCGCGCTCACTGGAGTGGCACAGGTGATCGATCTTGCCACCGTGGCTGACGCGCGGGTCACCGCGGCGTGCCGGGTACCGGTGACCAACATGGCCGAAGAGACTGGCGTGTTCCTGAATCGAGACGGTCGTGCCCAACGCTTCCTGCCGGCACGCACCCCGCCCGGGGATGCGCGCCCCGTGTGGTGGGTCGCCGCGAGCACGTGGGCCCGGGGCGGGGCAGACCGAGTCGTGCCAGCCACCTCAGCCGAGGCCTTCAGTCTGCTACCTGAGACGGGCGGACTCACCCATCGCGATCTCGGCTTTGGCGGGGCGATGCTTGATCGCCCCGCGGCGGCGGTCGGCGTATGACCCCCGAATTCAAGGGATTCCTGTTCTTCAGTGTCATCAAGCTGCTGGTGGTCTTCACGATGGTGATGGTCGGCGTGGCGTTGCTGACGCTGATGGAGCGAAAGCTTGCCGGCTGGATCCAGAACCGTCCGGGGCCAAATCGGGTTGGGCCGTGGGGCATCCTGCAACCAGCCGCCGATGGGATCAAGAATTTCATCAAGGAAGAGACGCTCCCGGCTGGAGCGAATCGAACGCTCTTCCTGCTGGCCCCCGCCATGAGCTTCATCCCTGCGGTCAGCCTGATGGCGGTGATTCCCCTGGCGGCCCCGTTACCCATTCAGGTCGATTGGACGCTGCCGGTCATCGGCCACCTCGTCTACCATGGGCCGCTCTCCATGGCGGTCGCCGACCTGCCCATGGGATTCCTGTTCATCCTCGCGCTCTCGTCCATGGGGGTGTACGGCCTGGCGATCGCCGGATGGTCCTCGAACAGCAAGTATTCGCTGATCGGTGGACTGCGTGCCTCCGCCCAGATGGTCTCCTACGAGGTCGCCTTGGGGCTCTCACTGATCCCGGTGCTGCTCCTCGTTGGCAATGTCACCTTCAGCGAGGTGATCGCGCGGCAGCAGGAGGGCCTCTGGTTTGTGGGCCCGCTCTTCCTGTCGTTCTTCCTGTTCCTGATCTCCGGATTCGCGGAGACCAACCGGTTGCCGTTCGACCTGCCCGAGGCGGAGGCGGAACTGGTGGCGGGTTACCACGCCGAGTACAGTGCGATGAAGTTCTCGCTCTTCATGATCGGTGAGTACGCGCACATCGTGACGATCGCCGCCATGGTGGCCACACTCTTCTTCGGCGGCTGGGACATCCCGTTCACGGCGTGGGATCAACAGGGCGGGTTGGCGCAGACGCTCGCCACGCACGTCGCGTTTTTCCTCAAGATGTTCTTCTGGATCTTCTTTGTCATGTGGATTCGCTGGACGTTGCCGCGGTTCCGATACGATCAACTCATGTCGCTCGGCTGGAAGGTGATGCTGCCCATCGCCCTGATCTACATCATGGTGTCGGCGACGGCGATCTACCTGATCGAGCGTGCCTTGCCTGGGAGCTCTGCCAAGGTGCAGGGCAGCATCCTGTTCGGCCTGAACGTCGTGCTTGGCTGGGGCGTCTTCTTCGTGCTCGACCGCGGTCGTGTGGTTCGCGGGGTCCACAACCGCACGGCGGCACGGGCCGCCTGGAGGGGTTGAGATGGCGATTGGTGTCAAGGTGATGGAACGTCCGGACTCGGGAGTCTCGTACGTGCGCGCCACGTTGAAGGGGATGGCGCTGACGTTCAAGCACATGCTGCAGCCACGGGTGACCATGGAGTATCCGGAGGTGCGCAGCGACGAGGAGTGGCGGATCGCCACCCGCTGGCGGGGTACGCATCGGATGCTCACCGACGAAAGCGGACGGTCGAAATGCGTCGCGTGCGGGCTGTGCCCGCAGATCTGCCCAGCGAATTGCATCAAGCTGGTGCCCGGCGAGGACGAGCTCGGCAACCGGTTCCCCTTGATCTACGAGATCGACGAGTTCCGGTGCGTGTTCTGTGGCTACTGCCAGGAGGTCTGCCCAGAGGAGGCGATCCACATGGGCGTGCATTTCGAGAACGCCGAGTACCGACGGGATCGGTTCGTCTATGATCATGAGCGACTCACGTCACAGACCCATGCCGTCTCGACGCTTTGGGATCCCACCGATCCCCGGGGTGAGTAAGTGGACGTGACCGTCCTGATCTTCTGGTTCTTCGCCGCCTGGGCCATCGTCTCGGCGTTGCTGTGCATCACGCGACGCAACCCGATCGCCTCGGCGCTCTGGCTCGTGTCGGCGATGTTCGCCCTGGCGGCGATCTTCGTGCTCCTTAACGCGCAGTTTATCGCCGCGATCCAGGTGATCGTGTACGCGGGTGCGGTGATGGTCCTGTTCCTCTTTGTGATCATGCTCCTCAACCTTGGGGAGGGATCCCAGCACTGGCGCCGTTGGTGGTTGGCGATTCCGGCCGGTGGGTTAGGGCTGGTGATGCTCATCCAACTCCTTCCGCTCGGGCAATATTCGCTCACGCGGATGGCCACCGAGTTCTCCTCCATGCCGTCACCCAATCCCGCATACGTCTTCCCCGAGGGCGATCTCGCCGTGCAGGCTGTCGCGACCCGGGGAGTGGTTGGTGCCGTCGCCGAGCCACTGTTCCAGGGATACCTGGTGCCATTCGAGATCACCTCCGTCCTGCTCCTCGCGGCCGTGGTCGGTTCCGTTGTGCTCGCAAAGAAGAGGCTCTGATGCTCCTTGGTCCATCGCTGCTGGTGTCCGCCATCCTGTTCGCGATCGGTGTCGCCGGCGTCCTCGCCCGTCGCAATGCCATCGTCGTCTTCATGTGCATTGAACTGATGCTCAACGCGGTGAACCTCACCTTCGTGGCGTTCAGTACGGTCCATGGTCTGGGGGGCCAGGTGATGGTCTTCTTCGTGATGACGGTCGCAGCTGCCGAGGCGGCGGTCGGGCTCGCCATCATTTTGGCGGTGTTCCGGCACACGCAGTCGGTCGATTTGCGAACTCTCAACCTCCTGAAGGGCTGAGCGTGGCACATCTGGCCTGGCTGGTTGTCGTCCTGCCGCTGCTCGGCGCGGTGGTCAATGGGACGCTCGCGTTCCACCGCCCCACGGCGCGGACGCTGATCTCGTTCACCGGCGCGGGTGTCCTGGTGGCGGCGTTCGCCGTGGCCGTGGCGGTCTTTCTCGAGGTGCGCGAGCACGAAGTCGGTTTTCGGCTGCTGCTCTGGCAGTGGATGCCGGTGTCCGAGCGACTGCACATCGACCTGACGCTGCAGTTCGATCGACTCTCCACCGTATTGATGCTGGTCATCACCGGTGTGGGCTCACTGATCCATATCTTCTCGATCGGCTACATGCGTGAGGATCCCGGGTACGCCCGCTACTTCGCGTATCTCAACCTGTTCGTCGCCTTCATGCTGGTGTTGGTGCTCGGTGCTTCCCTGCCGGTGTCGTTCATCGGGTGGGAGGGTGTGGGGCTCTGCTCGTATCTGCTCATCGGTTTCTGGTTCGAAGTGAACGCCAACAGTAGTGCAGGGAAGAAGGCCTTCCTGGCGAACCGGGTCGGCGACTTCGGCGTGCTGGTCGCGATGTTCCTGATCTGGTGGACCGTCGGGACGCTCGACTTTGACGGCATCGCCGCCGCGGCACCCACGGCGCTTGTCGCCGGGGGCAGCACGGTGGTCCTCATCACGATGTTGCTCTTTCTCGGCTGCACCGGCAAGAGCGCACAGATTCCGTTGTTCACATGGCTGCCCGATGCCATGGCCGGTCCGACACCGGTCTCGGCCCTGATCCACGCCGCCACGATGGTCACCGCCGGCGTCTTTCTGGTCGTGCGCACCGGCGTGCTCTTCGCGATGGCCCCGATCACGATGGAAGTGGTGGCGTTGATCGGTGCGCTGACGGCGTTCTTCGCGGCGACGGTGGCCCTCAAGCAGAATGACATCAAGAAGGTCCTGGCATACTCGACCATCTCGCAGCTCGGCTACATGTTCCTCGCCGTCGGCTCGGGAGCCTGGACGGCCGGGCTGTTCCATCTCGTCACCCATGCCTTCTTCAAGGCGTTGCTCTTCCTTGGTGCGGGCAGCGTGATCCACTCCATGCACGGCGCCTACCACGCGACGCACAGTCATGCCGATGCCCAGGATATGCGCAACATGGGTGGACTGCGTCGACGGATGCCGTGGACGTTCGCGCTGATGCTGATCGCCACGCTCGCTCTGGCCGGTGTGCCACCCCTCGCGGGATTTTTCTCCAAAGACGAAATTCTGGCTTCGGTCTTCGCTCGAGGTGGCACCAATCCGATCTACCTCATCGCGTGGGTCCTCGGACTCCTCGCGGCGTTCTGCACGGCCTTCTACATGGCACGCCTCATGACGATGACCTTCCTCGGCACGTTCCGGAGTGGCGACGAATCCGAGGCGCACCTCCACGAGGCTCCACCGATCATGACCGGGCCGCTTGTCGTGCTCGGCGCGCTCACCGTTCTGGGCGGGTTGCTCAATCTGCCCTCGTTCATCGGCGGCCATCACAGCCTCGAGCAATGGCTTGAACCGGTCGTGGCCCCGGCCAACGCGCTTCTGGCAGCGGTGCATCACCCTGAGGGCAGCGCTGAGTTGCTCTTGGTGGTCGGTGCGATCGCCATCGCCCTTGGTGGTCTGGCCTTCGGGTATCGCGCCACGGTGCGCGCCACGATCCCGCGACCCTCGGACGCATCGCCCGAGCGGGGGATCGCTCGGCTCTTGGCCGGGAAGTATTTTGTCGACGAGTTCTACCAACGGGTGATTGTCGGCCCGACCGTGTGGTTCTCCGAAACCGTGCTCTGGAAAGGGTTCGATCAATTCCTCGTTGACCGGCTGGGAGTCGGTGGGACGGTTCGGATTTCGGAGGGACTCGGGTGGCTGGGTTCCCGTCTCCAGAATGGGCAGGTGACCCTCTACGTCAGCCTCTTCGCCGCGGGAGCCATCCTGGTCATCCGCGCACTGGTCGGGGGCTGATCGATGCAGGCCTTCCTCGCGGGCATCGGATACGAACACTGGATCCTGCACGTCTTGCTGCTCCTGCCGATCCTCTCGATGCCACTGATCCTCGTCTTCCCCGTGCGTTACGCTCGCTGGATCACGCTGGTCGTTGCCCTTGTCGAGGCCGTCCTTGGACTTGGACTGTGGTGGGCGTTCGACCCCGGCAACCCCGGACTCCAGTTCGTCACCGACCTGCCGTGGCTGGCACCGTTCGGGATCGGTTATCGGGTCGGTATCGATGGCATATCGCTGATGATGGTGCTGCTCTCGGTGATCATGATGCCGCTGGTCGTCTGGGGCAGCTGGAAGGCGGTCGACGAGAAGCAGCGTGGCTTCTACTCCCTGTTGCTGGCCCTGAGCGCCGGAATGCTCGGCGTCTTCATCGCGCTCGACATGTTCCTGTTCTACATGTTCTGGGAACTGCTCTTGATCCCGATGTACTTCATGATCGGCATCTGGGGCGGCGCGAATCGGCTGTACGCCGCGACGAAATTTGTGGTCTATACCTTCGTCGGTTCACTGATGATGTTCGTCGCGATCCTCTGGGTGGTGAAGATCGTCGGCGACGCGTCCGGCACGTACTCATTCTCGTACATCCATCTGCTCGCGAACGTGGATGCGCTGCGACCGTATGGTGGCTGGCTCTTCACGGCATTTGCCTTGGCGTTTGCGGTGAAGGTGCCACTCTTTCCGTTCCATACCTGGCTTCCCGACGCCCATACCGAAGCGCCCACGGCCGGCTCGGTTGACCTCGCCGTGATCCTGCTGAAGATGGGCACCTACGGCTTCCTCCGATTCGCCATCCCGTTGTTCCCGGTGTTCGCCCTGTCGGAATGGACCGGCAATGTGATGGCGACCCTGGCGGTCATCGGGATCGTCTATGCCGCCCTGGTGTCCATGGTGCAGCCCGATCTCAAGCGACTCGTGGCCTACTCGTCCGTGAGTCACCTCGGGTTCGTGATTCTCGGGATTTGGGGAAGCACCGTCGAGAGCGTGCAGGGTGCGATGGTCGTGATGATCTCGCACGGTCTCTCGACGGGTGCGCTCTTCTTCATCATCGGGATGATGTACGAACGTCGACACACCCGGAATATCTCGGACTACGGCGGGCTGGCTCGCGTCGCCCCGATGATGGCAACCGCATTCGTGATCACCGCATTCGCCTCGATCGGCTTGCCGGGGTTGAACGGGTTCGTTGGAGAATTCCTGGTCCTCCTTGGCTCGTTCGGTCGCTATCCGTGGCTGGTCGGCATCGCGACCACGGTGGTGATCTTCGCCGCGGCATACCTGCTCTGGGCGACGCAGCGTGTCTTCTTCAATCGACTCACCAATCCGGCGAATGAAGCGTTCCCCGACCTGTCACGTCGCGAGATCGCGGTACTGGCGCCGTTGATTGCGTCCATGATCTGGATCGGCCTCTATCCGGGACCGATCCTCCGTCGGACTGAAGGGGCGGTCCGCCGCTACGTCGAGATGGTCCAGCCGCATCTGCCGCCCACCGAGGCGATTGGCGCGGCCTCCCTGCGCGGGAGGATGCCCTGATGCCGATTGATCCCGGAACACCAAGCGGTGCGCTGCTGGCCCTGTTGCCAGAGGCGATCCTCACGGCGTGGGCACTCGTGGTCCTGCTGGTGATCGCATGGCGCCATCGCACCGGTCACGATTCGCGCGTCGCGGGCACACTCTCGCTCTTCGGGTACACGGCAGCGCTCGTGGCGACTGCCTGGATGGCCAGGGCCGGGGTCCACACAGAGGGTCTGGCGCAGGTCATCGCGCTCGACGGTTTCCGGTTCAGCAGCGATGCGCTGCTGCTTTCGATCGCTTTCGGGGTGACCGTGCTCTCGGTGCGCTGGCTGGAACGCCAAGGCATCCTGGCTCCCGAATACTATGTATTGCTGATGCTGGCCACGGTTGGGATGATGCTCCTGGCCGGCTCAGCCGACCTGATCACCTTGTTCCTCGGGCTCGAGGTGATGTCGATCTCCGTCTATGTGCTCTCGGGGTACGACCGAACCCGTCGATCCTCTGCGGAGGCGGCGCTCAAGTACTTTCTCATCGGCGCGTTTGCGTCGGGATTCCTGCTCTACGGAATCGCGCTCCTCTACGGCGCCACCGGACAGTTCAACCTGGCCTTGATCGGTGCACAGCTCTCTGCAACCGAACCGACGCTGATGGCGAAGGCCGGCGTGGCGATGTTGTTGATCGGGTTTGCATTCAAGGTCGGCTCGGTGCCGTTCCATGCCTGGGTGCCGGACGTGTACGAGGGCGCACCCACCCCCGTGACCGCGTTCATGATGAGCGGGGTGAAGGCCGCCGCCTTCCTCGCCCTCGCGCGCGTCCTCGCCGAGGCGCTGCCGTCGTACGTGGAGCTCTGGCGGCCGGTGTTGGCTTGGCTGGCTGTCGCCACGATGCTGGTCGGCAACCTGGTCGCGCTGGCGCAGCAGTCGATCAAACGGATGCTGGCCTACAGCGCCATTGCCCATGCCGGCTACCTGCTGCTGGCCCTCTGGAGTCATTCGGACGCCGGCATCGCCGCCGTCCTGGTCTACCTGCTTGCATACTCGCTCACCATCGTCACGGCGTTCGGGATTCTGGCCTCCATCGAACGGGCGGGAGCACGCACGGTGCTGATTTCTGATCTTGAGGGACTCTACGCCGTGCGTCCCTTTGCTTCGCTCGGCATGACGGTGTGCATGCTCTCCCTCCTTGGCTTCCCCGGAACCTTCGGCTTCATTGGCAAGTGGTACGTGATTGCCGCTCCGCTCGGTCAGGGTGAGGTGATCTTGCCGGTGATCGCCATGTTGGCGAGCGGGATCTCGATCGGGTATTACCTCCCGGTCGTGTTGGCGATGACCCTGAAGCCGACCCGCACGCGTTCGGCGCACCAGACGATTCGCTTCCCGACCCCCGCAAAGATTCTCGTCGCGCTCGGTGTGGTGGCCATCCTGGTGCTCGGGGTCTGGCCCAGGTCGGTCCTCGATTTCGCTGGGCAGGAGGCCGTGCGGCTCCGGCACTTGGTCACGCCGATCCTCACGCGCTAGACCGGGAGGCACCGCTGCAAATCCCGCTCGCCATCTTCCGTGAGTACGACATTCGCGGAGTCATCGACACCGAGTTGACCGTCGAGTTTGCGGAACAGCTGGGTCGCGCGGTCACCACCGTCGCGCACGCCGAATGTGGGCGAGCGCCGGTGCTCGTGGTCGGCCGGGACAATCGCCCGTCGGGCCGTGCGCTCGCACTCGGACTCCAGCGTGGGGTGACGTCCAGCGGTGGCACGGTCATCGATATTGGCGAGGTGCCGACCCCCGCGCTCTACTTTGCCGTGCAGCATCTTGCGGCCGACGGCGGCATCCAGGTCACCGGTTCGCACAATCCGCCTGAGTACAACGGCTTCAAGATGGTGGTCGGCGGCACGGGCCTCCACGGCGATGCCATCCAGGCCCTCTACGAACGCATCATGCGCGAGGCCTACCTGCCCGGCGCCGGCGAGCGGCGCGTCGAGAGTGGCGTCCTGCGTCGCTATATCGAGGCGATCGTGACTCGCCATCATCTGGACCGACCAGTTCGTGTCGCCGTGGATTGCGGCAACGGCGTCGCCTCGCTGGTGGCCATCGAGGCACTCCGGGCGCTCGGGGCCGACGTGATTCCGCTCTTCGCCGAGAGCGACGGCACCTTTCCCAACCACCATCCCGATCCGACCGTCCTCGAGAATCTTGTCGACCTGCAGGTGGCCGTGCGCGCCAACGACGCCGAGCTTGGCATCGCCTTTGATGGCGATGCGGATCGGATCGGCGTGGTCGACCAGAGCGGGCAACCAATTTTCGGGGATCAGTTGCTGGTCCTCTACGGTCGTGATGCGGTGCGACGATTCGGTCGTGACATTCCGGTCATCTTTGACGTCAAGTGTTCTGATGTGTTGCCTATCGCACTGGAGCAGGCCGGCGCTCGACCCGTCATGTGGAAGACCGGTCATTCGCTCATCAAGGCGAAGATGCAGGAAGAGCGGTCGCCGCTGGCGGGCGAGATGAGTGGCCATATGTTCTTCGGCGGTGACTGGTTCGGATTCGACGACGCCTTGTTTGCGGCCGCGCGATTGCTGGAGATCGTCTCCCGAGGGCCGCGTGGTGTGTCGCGGCTCCTGGCGGACCTCCCGATCACCTACGTGACGCCAGAGATTCGGGTGCCGTGCCCCGACACTCGGAAGTTTGAGGTCGTGCGCGCAGCGGCAGCCCACTTCGGAGGACGCTACCCGGTCAACACACTCGACGGCGTCCGTATCACCTGGCCCGATGGCTGGGGTCTGTGCCGGGCCTCGAATACACAGGCGGTCCTCGTCCTGCGGTTCGAGGCGCGGACGGCAGCACACCGTGACGCCTATCATGCGGAAGTGCTCGAGTGGCTCCGCGAGCACGGCGTGACCGGCTGAGACGATGACACCGCGCATGCGACGCCTCGTGACGATCACGCTGATCGTCGCACTCTCGCTGGTGATCGGCCGGAGCCTGGTGGGGTTCCTCGCCGACCGATGGTGGGCTGCGGCCATCTCGCCGGAAGCCGGGGCAAGCATGCGTCGGTGGCAATGGCTCGGGATTCTGCTCGATGTCGGGGCGATCACCATTGCCTCGACCTGGTTCGCCATGCACGCCGTGATGGTCGCACGCTCGATCGCCACAGTGCAGGTCCAGCATCAGGTCGGTGGGGTCGCCGTTCGGGAACTTGTCCCGACCCGACTGCTGCTCCTCGCGGCGGTGGGTGCGGGCGTGTTGCTCGGCATCCTGACCGGGGTGGGAGCGAGCGCCTGGCGTGACGCCGTGGCGCTGGCGTGGCACGGCGTGCGATACGGCGTGACCGATCCGGTGCTCGGCGTCGACCTCGGGGTCTACGTTGCGCAGCTGCCGGCCTGGGAGCTTGCCCACGAATTTGCCGTCATGCTTGCCGGCCTCGGCGTGGCATTCGTGCTTACCCTGTACGCCTCGATCGGCGCCCTCCGCGTCACGGGACGTCGGCTCGACATCCACGCCTATGCACGTCGGCACATCGGCATCACCCTCGCGGTGACGGGAACCGTCCTGGCCTGGGGCTACCTGCTCGCGCCCTATCATCTCGCCATCGATCAAGCCCGGTGGCTGAGTGCCGCAGCATTGGGCACCCGGATTGTCGCCGCGCACGCCGTCGTGGGCGTGGCACTCGCCGTCAGCCTGCTCACGCTCAGGTGGGCATTCGTCGGACGACATACCCTGTTGTTCGCCGGCTGGGGGGTTCTGGTGGTCTCCGTGGCCGTGGAACGGGTGATCATCCCCGCGTTCGTGGCCGGCGAGATTGGCATCCCCGGACAGTCCGGCGACACCCGGGAGATGGCTGATCGCTTGTACGGAATTGCGCGCACCACGCATAGGGGGGGGAACGCCGACGGCGACCGCCCCAGCGTCCACGACCGCTGGGATCGCGATGCGCTCATCCGACAATTGCGCGGGGCGGGAGTATTCCCCCTGCTTGCGACGCCGGCTGGTGGCCGCCCCGGCGTCTGGCAAGTGGTCAGCCATCCGGCTGACACCGCATCCGGCATCGAAATCAGCCGATTTGCGGCCGATTCGGTCGCGCCAGATGGGGCCGGGGTGCTGGTTGCCCCAGCTACGGTCGTTGCCGGCGTCGTCTTTCGTCCGGCGGCCCTCGGGTGGACCATCGGTACGACCGGTGTCCGAGCGGGGGGCGGCGCGCGGCGCGGCGCGCTGGCTTGGGCGCGTCAGGCACCAGGCATGCTCGCCCTCGCCGATACCGTGGCCGTCGATTGGCACCTCGATCCCGTCGAGCGGATCACCACGCTGGTGCCGACCGTTCGGTGGCTCCTCACCGGCTTCACGACGCACGGGGGCGAGCCTGTCTGGGTCCTCAGCGGGTTCGCCACCGTCTCCGGCGTGCCGCGTGCGACACGGAGCCAGTTTGCGGGCGAAACGGTCGACGGTGTCGTACCGGCGCTCGTCGCCTCGATCGGAGCTCGAACGGGATTTGTCGAGGCATGGCTCGACCCCGCGGCCGATTCCCTTGGTCGGGCCCTTGGAAGCCTCCACCGGCCACTTGTTCGGATGGACCGGCCTCCTCCGGGCGAGATCCTCGACGCGCTCGGCTATCCGCTGGAATGGTTCGTGGCACAACTCACCGCATTGCAGGCCGCGACCGGCGGGCAACTGCTCCCGGATGACGGCGGGCCCCTCGCGGCCAATGCCTTCGTATCCGCGGATGGTCCAGCCGTTCAAGCGTTGCTCGAGGATCCGGCGCCTGGCGGTAGCGTCACCGTCCTGACCGGCATGCGGGTGTCGGGTCAACCGCGAGTGGCCGTCGAGCGAATCGACCGCGCGCTCCCCACCGCTCTCGGGGGCGTGAGCGCGGCATGGCGCGCCTCGGCGGGATATACACAGGTGTACGACTCGCTTCGCGCCTCCGGCGACACGCTGATTGCCGGGCCTCTGCGATGGGCAGTGGAGAAGGGAGGGCTCACCGTCTGGCGAACCTTCGGCTCGTTAGGCCGACGTGGCCCGGCGCGATTGCTCTGGACCGGGGTTGCCTCCGCGGGGGGGATCGAAGGAGGCCGACCCGGTGCCGTGCGCTGGGCGGGTGAAGGCACATCGGCGGTACCGCTGTCCTCCACGCCGCAATTCGTGGAACTGGGCAGGCTTGAGGCCGCGCGAAGCTGGCTGATGCGAGCCGACTCCGCGCTGGACCGCGGCGACCTGACCGCCTTTGGACGGGCATGGGAAGCGCTGCGCGGTATCCTGGGCGACTCGACGCGCGAGTAGCGATGGGTCGGTTTCCCCGCTAGCTTGCCGGGCTGTACCACACTCGGAGCCGGTCGATGCGCCGCATCACCGGTTTGCCAGATTGATTGAAGGCCTCTACCAGTGAGGATGGCGTGGATCTGCACGAGTACCAGGCCCGAGATCTCTTGAAGATCGTCGGTGTCCCCATGTTCGACGGTGATGTCGCCTCCACTCCGAGCGAGGCAGAGTCCATTGCCCGTCGTCTCGGCGGGACGGTAGTCGTCAAGGCGCAGGTCCACGCCGGTGGACGGGGCAAGGCGGGCGGAGTCAAGCTCGCCGGGAATCCGAGTGAGGCGAAGGAGTTCGCTTCGCAGATCCTCGGCATGACGATCAAGGGATTGGTCGTCAACAAGGTGCTCGTGGTGCCGGC
>JBDTNH010000028.1:0-25677 GCA_039933845.1 Gemmatimonadota bacterium | reverse complement strand
TTCTGGTCGGTGCTGCCGGATGGTCGGTTCGTGACCGCGGTGTCCGATCGGCTTGGCATCATCATCGGTGCGCAAGATGGCACCGGGCGCGTCGTTGCAGGTCGTGTCGAAGGGAACCGACCATCAGCTGCGTATCTCGCCGAGGAACTCGAGGCGTATGAGAAGCAATACGACTGGTACATGACCTACGGCAGGGGTGACTTCGGGGACGAACGTCCGACGATCCCGGCAGTGAAGCAGGAACTGTCGGCCATGATCGTGGACGTGAGTGGCCGCATCTGGATCCGGCGGACGAGTGAGTCGATCCGGATCGAGTTGCCACCAAAGGAGCCGAATCCGCTGCTGATCCCCGATGTGCCGTACATCGAGCGCGCGCGGTACCTCGGATTCTCCACTGACGGCGCCTTCCTCGGTGAACTCGAACTGCCGCCCGGGCTCGGCATCGATTCCTTCAGCAAGGATCACGTCTGGGTGTTTCGGCGGACGCCCGATGGTGATCTGCTGGTGAGTCGGTATCGGATTCCGTGGGAGTGAGGTCCAGCCGCGGCGATGACGCCGCGGGATCTCTGCTGGTGTCACGCCGAACTGTCACCCCGAGCGAGCATAGCGAGTCGAGGGGGCAGTGAGGCGGCGGAGCATGGCCATCACAAGGTTCCGCCGGTTCAAGATCCCTACGCCCCACCGTCCCCATCCTTCCGCTCGACCTGCGGCGCGCCGACATCACCCCGGAACGATGAGGACCTCAATGCATTCCACACTCCCTGACACTGGAGCCACGCACATTCGTCTGCGCAGCCTGACCACCCCACTCCTCGCGTTCCCCCTGTTGCTCGCCGGGCAGGGAATTGCGCCCGCTCCGACCTGGCCCACCGGACGCACCGTTCAGGTGTTCCAAGACTCGGCGGGATTGGTCGTGCTGCAGCGGATGGCGTCGATGCCGATCACCCTGACGCTCGACGTCGCCAGCGGCCGAGTCGGGGCACTGCTCCCGGAATCCGGCGACACCACGCGGCTTTTCTTTGTCGAAGGCGGCGGTCGCGTCGCGTCCCGTGAACGCATGATCCTCAGGGGCGCGGGAGATGACATTCGGTTGACCATCCTGGATGGCTCACGCACTCGGGTGGGTACCCCGATCCCGCTGCATGAGGAGGAACTGACCATCGCCAATGGCGATGTGAGTCTGGCTGGTCGTTTCGTTCGCCCTGCCGCAGCCGATCGCTATCCGGTCGTTCTCTTCCTCCATGGGTCTGGGGGTGCCGACCGCGGGATGTTCGTATCGTGGGGTGGCATGCTCGCCGCGAACGGCATCGCCTCCTTCTCCTACGACAAGCGGGGTACCGGAGCGTCAACGGGAGATTGGCAGACTTCGACACTTCGTGAGCTTGCCTCTGATGCAACCGCCATCGTCGCGGCGCTTCGAGGTCGATCCGATGTCGCCCCCGAGCGGGTTGCCCTGCTGGGAACCAGTCAGGGCCCCTGGGTTGCGGCGATCGTCGCGGCGGCCGATCCACGGATCGCCGCAGTGATCTACAGCTCGGGTGGCGGCGTCAGCGGGGGTGAGCAGGAGATCTTCCGGCGAGTTGGCCTTGTCGCGGCTTCCGGCGCCAGCGCGTCCGAGGTCGAGTTGGCACGGAACATCATCACCCACTACTTCCGATATCTCGCATCCGGAGGGACGGACAGCGTCGGAATCTCGGGGTATTGGCGGGATTACTCGGCCACCGCGTGGTTCCAACACTTGAGCATGCCAACGAAGGACCCAACCGTCGGAACGTGGCCAAAGGGGCGGACCGTCTTCGCCATGGACCTCGCGCTGGATCACGCCGGAGACAACCATCGAATCACGGTCCCGGTGCTGCAATTGTTGTCAAAAGCGGACGAGGGAATCCCGGCTGAACGGGCCAGTGCATTGCTGCGAGGGCAGTTACCTCACCCTGCGGAGCAGTTAACCAGCCGCATTTTTGAGGGGTCGGATCACCGGTTCAATATCCCGGCGACGGAGCCGGATGACGCCCCTCGGTTCCACCCTGATTACTTCCCGACGATCGTCAACTGGCTATGCACGGTCCTGCATCCGGAGGCGCCACACCGCTGATCGGGTATGGCGCGCTGGCGGTTGCTGCAACCCTTCCGCCTGAGCGGTCGTCCCATGTGGATGACCGCCCCGCCGCGTACCGCCCCCTCACCCGCCGTCGACGCATCGCCGATCTCCGATTACCAGGAATGGACGCGTGCCGGTGTCACGGTCACGCGGGCGAGCCTTCCCGTCAATTGGTCGGCCAGACGCATGGGCCACGACCGTGCCCATCTCCTCTTGATCGTGACCGGGAGCGTCGAACATCCAAACGTTTCTGGTGGGGGACTCTGTCGCGCCGGTTGGCTGCGGGCCTCCCCGGCCGGTGATCGGAATACCCTGCGGACTGATGCATCGGTGGTGCAGTGCCTCGTGGTGGAGGCGCCGGAGAGTGCCGACTCTGTCCCGCTTGATCGGAGCTTCAGCGCACATCCCCGACTGATCAGCATGGTCAAGGAAGTGGCGCGATCCGTGTCGAGCGAGCATGGCTGCGCGGTGACCGCTGAACTCAGTGCGCTGGAGCTTTTTGCGCAGCTGTCGCGCCGAACCCGCATGCCGGCGCTTGTGTCGACGCCGTGGTGGCTGGTGCAGGTTCGCGATGCCCTGCATGATGAGTTCACTGCGCCACCGGAGCTCGCGGAGATCGCGGCACGCAGTGGTCACCATCCGATCTACCTTGCCCGCGCGTTTCGGCAACACTTCGGGCTCTCGGTCGGGGGTTACCTTCGTCGCCTCAGGATCCAGGCGGCCATGAGCTCACTTCGTTCAAGTGAACGCCCGCTCTCTGAGGTCGCGTTCGTGTCCGGCTTCGCCGATCAGAGTCACATGACCCGGGCGCTCCGCGCCTACACTGGGATGACGCCGCGCATGCTGCGGCACGGTCGCTCCGTCGCCGGCGATTGCACCACCACATCAGTGAACCGCGCCCTGCTGTAGTTCTCCCGATGCGGCGGCGTGCTCGCGCATCCACGCCAGCATGGTATCCCAGACACCGTCGGCGTACTGGGGTGGCAGATGCCGGTGCGGACCTCGTGCGACCATCAGGCCGTGATTGGCTTCGGGGAAGACCCGCACGGTGAAGGGTTTGCCCGCGGCGATCTGCGCGCGCAGGACACGGACGCTCTTCGTCACCGGGATGCTGTTGTCCCATGCGCCATAGAGCCAGAGGCCGGGCACCGCCATGCGCGAGAGTGCCTCGGCGGGGTCCGGCCCTGATGCCGTCGCGGTATCGACGATCGCATCCACCTCGGCCAGCGGTTGCAGCGGCGGCTGCCACCCGAAGTGGTCCGCGTCGCCGGCGAGACGGCTGAAGAGCGCCTCATCGCTGAAGGGGACCGCCGGCCCGGAGATGGTCACCGTGAACCTGACCGTCGGCGTCAGCGCGGCCACCTCGGGAATGATCCAGCCCGCCTGGCTGACGCCCCACATGCCAACCGGCTGGCCGCGTACTTCTGCCTGCTGGGCAAGCGCCTCGATGGCGGCCACATGGTCGTCGACCATCTGCCGGAAATAGCCGGGCACCTGCGACCATTGTTCCTGCCATGCGCCACCCGATTCGCCGACGCCGCGCTTGTCCACGTTGAGCACCACATAGCCTGCTCGGACCAGGAGCAGTGCGGCCCAGTCGTAGAGGTGGCGGTCGAAGGGCCCGGAACCATGCACCAGGAGGATGCCGGTCGCCGGGAGATGGCGCGGCGCGAAGAGTGTTCCGACCAGCTGAGCGTCGGCGCTATCGATTACCAGTCGTCGAGTGGAATATCCGGCTTGAAAGCGCAGCCAGCCGATCAACAGGACGGCGACGGCGAGCAGCACCCCGAACCGTGCAACGTACCGGAGTCGTGATCGTGGCTGACCAAAGCGGCGGGCCAGCAGCATCGCGATCACCGACGCGAGCAACAGCGCGACCGTCACCCAGGGGATGGTGCTGAGCACCGGCTTGGCGAGGAACGACAGTATCAGCATCGGAAAGGGAGGTTCGAATGCCACGACCCAGCCGATCACCAGCCCGACCACGCACGCCAAAACCGCGGCCAGCCACACCAACGCCCGACCGCCACGCCGAAAAAGGCCAGCTGCTGCATCCGAACCGGTTGACGTCATGGCGGACTCCTGATGCGGAACCAAGGGGGCAACGTCATGATAGCGGCTTGACCACGCGGTGCTAGAACCGGCGGAACCTCCCCTCCCAATGCCCACGTGGGAGGTGGCAACCCTTCCGGGCATTGAGCCGTCCAACGATTCTGGCGGCATCCTGACCCTCAGGCTGCCGTTGCCCACCCACCCCGGAGCTCCGCCGTGACCGTTCTCCGCACGACCGCACTCGCGTCGGCCGTTGTGCTCGCCGGAGCGGCCCCGCTCGCCGCGCAGGAGACACCCTTCCGTGTCAGCCAAGGGCACCTGACTTCGGCGATGCAGCCCGGCATCCAACTCACCATCGACACCTCGCTCAGCTATGTCGGCTCCCAGCGCTGGATCCTGTATGATGTGGCACAGGCGGAGCAGCATCTCTACGTGCAGCGCACGGCGGCAGGGGTGCGTCGATTCCTCTGGGTGCAATTTGAGGAATACATTCCCGCTTCGAACGGGCGGTACGACTATTCGAACGACGCGCCGATCGCCGCGTTCGGGCGCACGTGGCGCGTCTCGCCCGAGATCTGGGATGTCCCGACCACCGAGAAGCGACCCGCATCGGATGGCGCGCACGCGCGCCAACTGCTGCGCGATCACGGCATCACCCTGCCGGCCCAGATGATCTATGAACGATTCATCTACTTGCCCGACTCCACCAATCGGCGCGAGTTGATGGTGATCTACGCCGAAGATGCCGCGTCCGCCGACGTGTCAGCGAAGACCGAGGCGGAACGGCAGGCGATGTTCGCCGAACACCAGCGACGGGCGTTGCGAAGCTTTGCGCTAGCGGGGATACCCTGATAGCCCCCCGTACCGTTTCCGCATACACCGGCCGGTCAGCCAGGTTCTATTTGAGCCATGCCTGATCCGTTCTCGTCACGCGTGCCGACCCGGTGGCCAGCCGCGCGCCTCCCCATGCTGATCGCCTTGGTCCTGGCGTGCCTCGGCGCGGCCGCGTGCCCGCATCCCGCGGTGCGGAGCACTCCCAGCCCAATCACGCAGCTCCCGGACACCGGATCGGGCCCGTTGGCGATCGTCGACGTCACGGTGATCGTCCAACCGGATGCGCCAGCCCTCCCACACCAGACGGTGGTGGTCATCGATGGGATGATCACCGCCGTCGGTCCCGCCGCCCGCACCGTGGTTCCCGGCGGTGCCGTCCGCATTCCAGGGGCCGGCCGATTCCTGATGGCCGGACTCACCGACATGCATGTGCATGTCTTCGATCGCGACGAGTTTCTGCTCTACCTGGCCAACGGCATCACCACCATCCGGAATCTCTCCGGTTACGCGATGCATCTCGCCTGGCGTGACAGCCTGGCGACTGGCCTGATTGCCGGCCCGCGACTGGTGACCTCGGGCCCGATCCTCGACGGCGATCCGCCGATGCGGACCACCAACACGGTGTTGCGTGATGCCGCCGCCGGAGAGGCAGAGGTGCAACGCGAGATGGCCGCCGGCTATGATCTCGTCAAGGTGTACGACAACATCTCGCCAATCGCGTATCGCGCGGTCACCGCCGCAGCGCACCGCCTCGGCATGCGCGTCGCCGGTCACGTGCCGACACCCGTCGGGCTGGCCACGGTGCTCGCGCCCGGTGGCCAGGACGAGATCGAACACCTCGAGGAACTGCTGCCGTACTTCGATGATGGTCGGAGTGCTGCGGGGCTCGACAGCATCGCCCGCGCGATCGCGTCCGCCGGCGTCACCGTGACGCCGACGTTGACGGTCTACGCCTCAGCGCTCGCGCAGGCCAGCGACTGGGCAGCCGTGCAGGCTCGACCGGAGATGCGCTACGTCAATCCCGCCACCCGTGCCCAGTGGGGTTGGGATCAGACCGCTGCCGCCCGCTCCGGACAATCGAGGGAGGTCGCCCGGTACCTGCGCACGACGGCCTTCTTCCGAGATCAACTCCTGCCCGCGCTGCGGCGTGCAGGTGTCACCCTGCTGGTCGGCTCCGACGCGCCGATCGCCACGCTGGTGCCGGGATTCTCCCTGCATGACGAGCTGATGCTGTTGAGCGCCGCCGGCGTCTCCGATCAGGACGTGCTCACGATGGCGACCGTCAATGCCGCCGCGGCGACGGGTGCGGCCAGTCATCGCGGCGCGGTGCGGGTTGGCCATGATGCCGATCTGTTGTTGCTGGGCGCCGATCCGCGACATGGGCTCGCGGCGCTCAAGGATCGGGTCGGCGTCATCGCGGCGGGGCGCTGGTACGCGCAACGCGAGTTGAACCGGCGCCTAAATGCGTTGGCCGCCGTCTATCGCGTCGTCGGTCTCTACGACACCAAGGTCACGCGACTCGAGGGGAACTGTCCGCTCGGCACGGAGGACGCCGAGACGGAGGTGACGGTCGGCGCGTCACCGAGTGTCGTGCTCCTGCGACACGGCGGGACGACGTATGGTGGCAGGCTTGAGGACGACGGCCGCTTCCGGATGGGGGAGCGGACGGTGCAGGTCGACGGGACCGACTATCACCTTGCGGTCGAGGGTCGGTTCAGGGCGGAGGTGCTCGATGCGCGGGTCACGGTGACGTGGGGATCCGCGCCGACTTGCCGCGTGATCGTGAATTGGCACGGCCCGCGGCGGATGGGGTGAGCGCCTTGCGGGATCTTGCCGACCGCGCCGCGCCCCCGAAACCACTATCTCGCAGGCAATCGAACTCGCCGCTGCGCGGCTCAGAACCGATTCCCTGCTCGACAAGGTGTCGGTGGCGCTGCGAATGTCATCCCGATCCTCGCGCTACCTTGCTCGTCGGCGCGTGCGAACCAGCGGTGGCGGTGCCGCCGCCCGCGATGACCAGGTAGGCGAGCAGGTTCTCGTCGGCCACGATCATGCTCGGCCGGACTCTCGCGCAGCGCGGAGTTGCTTGTCGGTCAGATGGATACCCTTGATCCGGACCCGACTGCGGCGCAACTTGGCCAGCAGGTTCGCGGGATCGCCGGCGCGCTCCTCGGTGAGGGCGCGTTCCATCGCAAGGATTGCTTCGCTGTTGATACTGCGCCGATGCTCCGCAGCGCGGGCCTTGAGACGCGCGTAGAGCGGATCGGGCAGGCTCTTGATCGTGAGGGTGGCCATTGTGTCTCCATGGATGCGTTATGGATGCAACATGGATGTGTCCTCAAGGTGCGGTCAAGCCGCGGCCGTCTGGACGAGCCGCGGCCGCGTGCCCTGAGCGTAGTCGAAGGATCGGGCCGCGGTTCGGTCCGCTTACTTCCGCAAACCCGCGGCGGAGCACATGTTCCAGCATGGACAACCAGCCCGCTAGCGCCGCGTCCCCTCCGGCCCGGCCGCCCGCCGCGTCCCGGATCGATCTGGTGTTCAATCAGGTCGTGGCACGGATCGAACCGGTCACCCGGTTTGGGCAAGCCACGTTGACACGCCTCCACGGCGCAGAGCGCAGCAGTCGGGCGGTGGCGCGCTGGTCGTCGGACATCGCGCTCACCACCGAGCGGAAGGCGGGAACGGGCGCCCTGCCGGCCGGCGTGGTCGTCGCCGCGCGGGCCTCGCTCGACGGCGATGTCGAGCACGCCATCGCCGCGGGCTGGGCCGCGATGCCGGAACGGATCGATCGCTGGCTCGCGGCGCACGGGCACGAAATCCTGGAACTCGCCCCGTCCGATTGCTATGCCGGCCCCGCAGCCTTCGGCCACCAGTTCGCCTGCGACGGCCGCGGGGGGCAGGGCAAGGTGACGTGCGGTGATTGCCGCGGGGCAGGGGCGTACACCTGCACGGTGTGTGGTGGGGGGGGGGAGGCCAGGTGCACCAGTTGCAGCGGCCATGGGACCAACGCGTGCAGCGGCTGTGGCGGCGGCATGCGCATGGTGCAACGCTCGCGCCAGGTCCTGAACTCCTCGAACAACTACCAGACCGAGCACTACAGCGCGCAGGAGATCTGCGCCAGCTGCGGTGGCGGCGGCCGGCACGCGTGCAGCATATGTGGCGGGTCCGGGCTTCGGTCGTGCAGCCAGTGTCATGCCTCCGGCCGGGAACGCTGCAGCCAGTGCGCCGGGGCCGGGGCGGTCAGGTGTACCAAGTGTGCCGGAAGTGGACAGCGGCACGAGATCGAGCGGGTCATCTGCACCGTGGCCCACAAGTTCGAGGTGGTGAGTGCGGATCCCTCGTCGGTCGTCGGAGACCGGCTGGCGACTCTTTCGCTTGCTGAGCTGACGGCGCTGGGGACTGTCACGGTGCATCCGCCGGCTCGACAGCCGAACAACCTGGAGCGGCGCTATAGCGTCGACGTGGATATCGCCGAGCTCACCGTTCGGGTGGCGGGCCGCGAGATCGCCCTCACGGGGTTTGGTCGAGAGGCGTTGGTCCACGACTTCCAGAACCTGATCGTGCTCTTGCTCGAGGACGATCTGCACCAGCTGACCAGCGCGCTCTCCACCGGCTCGGGCGTCAGCCCAGTGCAACCAGCCGCGCTCCGGAACGCGGTCGCCCAATGCCTCGAGTCGGAGGCCAACATTTACGTGGCCGCGGCGAAGGCCCAGGATCCGGAATACCTCACGCACCTGGTCCAGAAACAGTTCGCCGGGGCGATGTCCACCGAGTATGCGCTGGGGCTCCACGTCGCGATCCGCGCGGCAGTGGGCCGGCTCTACACGTCGGCGATGCTGGTGCCGGGGGTCGTTGTGGTCCTGCTCCCCCCCCTGATCTACCTCCTCTTGCGGGGCTCGAACGGCGACAACGGTCCCGCGGCCGTCGTGCGGGCCTCGCGCTGCTGGTTGGCGTGGTAGCGTGGGCGCTGACCGAGCGGCTAGTGAAGGGTCGACTTGCGGCGGGATTCGGCGGGGCCCAGGCCCCAGCGGTCCGGATGCAGCTGCGCCGGCACAAGGCGGTGCGTTGGGGGCGGGTGGTGGCGGCCGTGGTGGCGGTGGTGCTGCTCGAAGTGGCGATGCGGGTGTGACGATTGGCCGGGAGTCGAGTCGCGCGGGTCACCCTCGGGGAACGATCGGCGCCAGGAACATCCTGCCGTACGCCATGAACGCCATCAGGACACCCAACACGATGCTCATCACAACCGAGCCCATCTCGTGGTACGTGAGGTGGACGCCGATGAACACGAGGCTCTCGATGGCAAGGATCGCCGCGGCCACGACGGTGAGCGTGGGCCGCCAGTGGGAGGCCGATGGCACGATCAGCCCGACCACGCAGACGAGTTCGATGATGCCGAGTGCCAGCCAGGCTTCCCTGGGCAAGGCGCCGAAGGACGGGACATCCCCGCTGATCTTGTCGAACATGAAGACCTTCATGATGCCCGATGCCGCGTACAGGAGTGCGGCGAGGGCCTGCAGGACCCAGAGCAGCATGTTCATCGTACCCTTCCTCTCGTCAGTGACCGTCAGGTGGGTGCTGCATGTGAACCGCGCCGATAGTGCAAAGCGACCGCGCCGTTCCGGAGCGGCGTCGTTGAGAGCAGCTCGAGCCGCCGCGTGCTGGGCAGGCCGTGCTGGTACAGGGTCGGGCCGTGACCGGCGATCCTGGGATGGAGCAGGAACCGGTACTCGTCGATCAGGTCCAGTCGGTCGAGTGCCGTGGCGAGGGTGCCGCTGCCGAGGAGCACGCCGGCGGGGGTGGCGTCCTTGAGCTGTTGCACGGCCGTCTGCAGGTCGCCGGTGAGATGGTGGCTGTTGGTCCAGGTGTAGTCCGTTCGGGTCGACGACACCACGTACTTCGGCTTGGTCTCCAGCTTGACCGCCCACTCGCGGATCGCCGGTGGGGCGTCGACGTCGCCGCGGGCGACAGCCGGCCAATAGCTCTCCATCATCTCGTAGGTCGTGCGGCCCCAGAGCATCGCCCCGCCCTCGTCCATGAGACGCGTAAAGAATGCGTGCGTCTCGTCGTCGGCGATGCCCTCGCGGTGGTCGATGCAGCCGTCGACGGTGATGTTGAGGCTGAAGGTCAGGAGTCCCATGGTGCCGATTCTACTCCAGGTTGGCGGAAGGCTGGACGGACAGGTGGGCACTAGGGCGAGGCGGGGGTGCAGGAAGATGGCCCCATCCGCACCAACCGGGTTAGACGTCAGGGCGCGATATCTGTAGATTGAGGTACCTGATTGGAGGTCCGCATGCGGCTCACAGCCGTCTTTCAGAAGGTTCCCGAAGGATACCTTGGGTTCGTCGAAGAACTTCCCGGGGCGAACACCCAAGGGGCAACCCTCGATGAGGCCCGTACCAATCTTCGTGAGGCTGTGGAAATGGTCTTCGAGGCCTATCGCGCACTCGCCGAGGAAGAGCTGGGTGGGCCAGCCATTCAGTCTATGTGAACCCGACGGCGCGAAAAGTGTCCACGGTGCCTCGGCATCGCGAACTGAACGAGGGCTTGTGTCGCAAGACTTGTCGCGACCTCGAAATCCCGACGCCCTGAATCGCTCTCCGGCTCACCCCACCCCGGCCAGCACCTCATCCAGCAGCTCGAACTGCTCGGCCGCGGCACCGGTGCCCGTGCTGCCAGACGCCATCGCCTCGTCGAGGGATTCCTTCGACGGGTAAAGCTCGGTCATGACCAGGCGGGTCGTGCCGTCGTGTTCCTCGAAGGTCACGGTGGTGATAGGGCCACCCTCGCTCTCCTCGTTGGTCCAGACAATGCGTTCGTTGGGCACCACGTCGATGTACTTCCCGAAGAACGCCATCGGTTCCGGGGCGGCGGGATGGCTGAGCACGAGCCGGTAACTGCCGCCCGTCCGGACATCGAGTTCGCAGGAGACGAAGGTGATGCCGAACGACTTCGGGGTCCACCACCGCATTAACAGGTCGGGGTTGGTCCAGGCCTCGAACACGGCGTGTGCGGGGCCGTTGAAGGTGCGGGTGACGACCAGTTCGAGGTCGGAGGTGCGTTCGACCGTCGTGGGGTGTTTCATGGGGTGGGGTTCACTTTCTGGACTTTGAAGCGTGGCTGGTGTGTTTCCGGTTGGATTCCCGGACGATCTGGTCGAGTTCATCGAAGCGTGCGTCCCAGAGTTGGCGGTACTGCTCGATCCATGTCGCGGCGTCCTGGAGTTGGCGCGCGCCGAGTGTGCAGGTGCGGACGCGTCCGACCTTGGCGGTGGAGACGAGTCCGGCCTGTTCGAGGACGGTGACGTGTTTCTTGATACCGGTGAGGGTCATGCGGAAGGAGTCGGCGAGGTCGGTGATTGACGCGTCGGCGTGGCCGAGCTGCTCGAGGATGCCGCGTCGGGTGGCATCGGCGAGGGCCCCAAAGGCGGCATCGAGGCGGTGGCGCTGTAACTGAACCATGTGGTTCAGTGTAGTAGACGGGGTGGGGTGGGGGCAAGGGGTGGGGGAAGTCGGGATAGCGACAGCCTAGCGTTCGAGGTTGATCCGAAACTGGGCATGGCAGGCCACACAATTGCTCATGATGGTCCCCAGGCGGCCGAGCGCTTGGCCGCCTGGGGCGCCGCGGCCGACATCCATAGCCAGTGAATCCCACGCGGCATGCGTACTCATCCCGAGGCGCAGGAACTCAGCAGGGAGGCGCTGCTGCATGGCCGGATCCAAATCACGTGCCGCCGCCATACCCGACGCCTGCGCCGCGGCCCGCATCCCCGACGTGTCACCTCGCGCCGCCGCGGCGACGTAGCCCTGGACGGAGGTCAGCATCCCGCGCATTTCCGTGAGGATCAGATGGCGCCCCTGGACGGGCAATGCAATGGCAGTCCGAACATCCGGATCCGACGCCATCGAACCGGACGGAACTGAGTCCGCTGCAGCGCGCCCGATCGGCACGTCCTGCGTACCGCCGCATCCTGCCCCCGTGGCGGAGATCAGCGCGGCGAGTGCAACGCAGCGCAGGGTAACTCGGACACGCGGGCGAGTCTGATGGCCTAACGTGGCGTGCTCAGTCATGGGCAACCTCCATTCCGGGAGCGGACTGCGAAACGCGGCCCGTTGATGTGCGAGTACGAATCGCGGACGGGCGATTCGCCGATGTGTGCCACAGCGCTCCGTACCACCCCGCGCGGGCTGGGCGCGTTACACCTCGCGCTCCACCCACACCGCCACCATCGTCCCCAGCACCCCGATCATGGCGAGCCCTGCGCCGGGAAGCGCGAGCCACTTGAAGGCTTCTTTGGCCGCACCGGTGCTACCAATTCCCGGCGCCGAGAATCCCGTCACGAGCCAGAAGACTGCGTAGATCAGCGCGCCCGCGCCAAAGGCCACCGCACTGAATCGGGCGATCCGTCCCGCGCGCGTGGTCAGCAGCAGGATCGCGATGGCGGCCAGTGCAGCCGTGCCGATCGCGCCACCGTGCATATGGGCGCGCTGCAGATAGGTCCACGACTTGTTGACGACGGCATCCTTCGCCGCCACGTCGCCGTGATAGACCGTGGCGAGCGCCGCATTGCCAGAGTCGGCGAGGCGCCCCTTGACGACATCCTCGAACGCGCCGAAGGCCCCGCCCAATACGAACCCGAGGAGGATGGCGCCAAGCGCGAGGAGAATACCTGCACGAAACAATGTTGGGATCGGACGAGCGGACATGACGACCTCCCACTGAGGAACCGTGTCGCGCGGCGCGGCGGTGGCCGCCGCGCCCTCGCAATATACCCGGTCGTCATGACCGCCGGCGCTCATTTACGACGCGACTTTTCAATCGTGGCTCGTGGGTCGCGACCCGCTACCTTGCTGAATGCAGAGACGACACCTTCTTGCCCTCGGCGCTGCCGCCGCGTCCGCCGCCATTCCGGGCACCCGCCGACTGTTCGCCACTTCTCGCGCCGACCGGATGCCGCTGTGGCGGCCGCCAGAGCTCCGCCCCAACGGCATCACGCTCCATGCCAATAGCCACGCGATTCCTTCCGGCGCCGGTATCACCGGCACGGCAATGACGCTCAACGACGGCGCGATCGGGCCGACCATCCGCGTGCGCCGCGGCGACCGAGCCCGCATCTCTCTGGAGAACGGCCTCGATGAGGAGACCATCCTCCACTGGCACGGGCTGCGCGTGCCAGAGGCAGCCGATGGCCACCCACGGCTCGTCATCGCGCCGGGGGCGACGTACGTCTATGACTTCGAGGTGACCGATCGTGCAGGCACCTACTGGTACCATGCACATCCGCACCACCGCACCGGCGAGCAGGTCTATCGCGGGATGGCCGGGTTGTTCATCATCGAAGACGACGAGGAGGACGCGCTAGGCTTGCCGCGAGGGGCGCGTGAGATCGCTGTCCTCATCCAGGACCGGCGTCTTGCCGACGGCGGCGAGTTCGTCTTCAATCCGGTGATGCACGAGCAGATGGAAGGCTTCTTCGGCGACGTCGCGTTCGGCAACGGTACACCGAACCCCACGCTGGAGGTGGAGTCTGCGCTGTACAGGTTGCGCGTGGTGAACGTGACCGGTTCGCGCATCACCCGGATCGCCCTCTCCACCGGCGTACCGATGACTCTGATCGGCAGCGATGGCGGCCTCCTTGCCGATCCGGTGCAGGTGGCGCACCTCGACCTCGGCACGGGCGAACGCGCCGACCTATTGGTGGACCTCTCGGGCCTTCCGCTCGGCACTCGGCTCATGCTCGTCTCGGAGGAGTTCGAGCCCCCGTACAGTGGCGGAATGGGGATGATGATGATGGGCCGCGCGATGACGGGGGCGAAACCACAGGGTGCCCCGATGGACCTGCTCGAGTTCGTCGTCACGCGAGGGGTCACGGAGCGTCCGTTTGTGCTGCCGGCACTCCCGCCGATCCCCCGCCTGGTTCCGGCGCGTGCGCAGCGTACCAGAGAGTTCCACTTCCAGAGCGCCATGATGAATCACACCATCAACGGCAAGGCGTGGGAAATGGAGCGCGTGGACGAGCGCGTACCGTTTGGCAGCACGGAGATCTGGCGCTTCGTGAACGACTCGAGCTTCCCACACCCGGTGCACATGCACGAGGCGCATTTCCAGATGCTGTCACGTACCGGTGGGCGCGGTCAGCGCTTCCCGTGGGAAGCGGGCTGGAAGGACACCGCCCTGCTGTTCCCCGGCGAGACGATCGATGTGATCGCGGAGTTCAACCACCACCGCGGACTCTTCCTCATGCATTGCCACAATTTGGTGCATGAAGACATGGGGATGATGCTGAACTACGTCATTGAGTGAGGAGGATGAGGGATGAGCGGGGGCGCTACCACCTCCACCACAAGGCGGCGGCGCTGGCTGCACCAATAGCGGCCAGCGCAGTGATGGCCAAGTAGCGGAACCGTGCGCTGCCAAGGGTTAATACCACGGTTGATTTCAGGATGGTGTTGGAGATGACGCCAATGGCAATGGCAAGTGCGGCCAGATGCGTTTGCGCGTTGTCAGATGCCAACTGCGTCATGGCGAAGGTGAGGGCATCCATGTCCGTCAGGCCGAGGAGGCCCGCCGAAGCGAGCACACCGGGATTGCCAACACTGGCTTGCACCCAGGCAACGGCAAACAAGACGACTTGAAATGCAACCGCCATTTGCAGGGAGGACCACACGGCCAACGGGTTTTGCAGTGGGTCATGGGTTGTAGTGGACGCCTCGGCTGCTTGGGTCCGACCTCGGTCGCGGTCACGCCACAACGCCCCGGCAAGTAGCGCCGTGCCAGCAACAAACGGCGGTGCCAGGAGCGGCACCAACTCGCCCAGCAGTCTCGGTTGCAACACTGCTGCCACAACTACCAGGCGCGGCAACAATACCGTGCAGGCGGCGGCAACACCAAACGCCAACGGTTGCGCCAGCGCATTATCGTGCCGACTCCGACGGCTGAAATTGAATGTGACCGCTGTGGACGACACCAATCCACCCAGAAGACCGGTAATCCCCAGGCCGCGTGTTTCCCCGACCACTCGCCGGGCGATGTACCCGGCAAAGTTGAGTCCGCTGAACAACAGGACCACCCACCACAGTTGACGCGGATTGAATGCGTCGTACGGGCCAAAGGTGCGATTGGGAAGCAGTGGCAAAATGACCAGCGCCATGACGGCGAACTGCACCGTGGCGCGAAGTTCGTTGGCATCTAAGCGTTGTGACGCCCGCTGGAGCGCTGATTTCTCGGTCAGCAACACCACCACGAGCGTTGCGGCGGCGCTGGCAATGGCGCGGTGACCCAGGCCGGCCGTGATGCCAATGACGATAACCACCAACCCGGCAACTTCCGTGGTGCTGTCCGCGGTGGTTCCGTGGCGACGCATGGCGGCCATGAATGCGGCAACGACAAACACCATCGCGCCGGCGGCGACGGCCACCCCCAAGGCCGGTTGATCAGTTCGGGCAAACCAACCCGCAAACCCACCGACTGTCCCAAGCAGTGCAAATGTTCGGATGCCCGCAAATCGGGCGTCAGGTCCGGACGTGTGCCCGGACCACTCGCGCTCGAGACCCACGGCGAGCCCCACGAGAGTAGCCAGCAACAGGTCGAATCCCAGCGCCAAGTCGAGCATTAACAGGCAACGTATCCGTAGCGAGCCGCCGGTGCGAGTCCGGAAGCGCTGTCGGCTCTCCTTTACCCGTCGTTGTCGAGGATCACATTCAGGGTCGGCGGACGAAGGGGTAGCGCGCACCGACCTGAATTTTTATATTACCGCATAGTTGTACAGTATCTCTCCAGGAGGAGTCGTGGTGGAACTCACGGAGGTCAACGCGATCGCGATCGCCGAGCGTTTCAAGGCGCTGGCCGAGCCGATGCGGCTGCGCCTGCTCCAGGCGCTGCGTGGCGGGGAGTGCTCGGTCGGGGAGCTGACCGAGCGGACCGGCGGCGGCCAGGCGAACGTGTCGAAGCACCTGCAGGTGCTGTTGCAGCAGGGCTACGTCGACCGGCGGAAGGCAGGGACCACCAGCTGGTACCGGATCACCGACCCGCAGGTGTTCACCATGTGCGAGCTGGTGTGCGGCGGGCTGGAAGAGGACCTGGACCGCAAGCGGGAGCTCCTCCGCCGCCGCAAGTAAGCGTCACACCTTTTTCGGTGCACAACCGAAGAGGCGGGCGGCACCCAGCATCCGCTCCAGTGGGCAGAAGCCCGTCAGGCTGGACTGGAAAAGATTCAATCCGACAAACGCCGTGAAGGCGAAGAACCCGGGGTGTACCCAGTAGCCCAGCGCCACCGACCCCATCACGAAGAGCCCGGCGATCCGCCGGATCAACACGTCACTACACATGGTCTGCTCCAATCTCTAGCAAGTGATTCGACGGACATCGCGGCCACATTCAGCTGTGTTCATGCGCTGGCTCCTTCGCGGCGGCGCAGCTCCCAGTACAGGAGCGGCACCACGACCATCGTGAGCAGGGTGGCAACGATGGCGCCGCTCATCAGCGCGACCGCGAGCCCCTGGAAGATCGGGTCGAGCACCATCACCAGCCCGCCGATGATGACGGCGGCGGCGGTGAGGGCGATGGGCCGGAACCGCACCGCACCCGCCTCTAGGACCGCCTCGCGCAGCGGCCGTCCCCGCTTCTCCGCCAATTGGATGAAATCCACCAGCAAGATCGAGTTGCGGACGATGATCCCCGCCAGCGCGATCATCCCGATCATCGACGTGGCAGTGAAGAAGGCGCCGGTGAGCGCGTGGCCCGGCAGGATGCCGATCAACGTGAGCGGGATCGGTGCCATGATCACCAGCGGAATTTTGAACGACTGGAACCACCCGACCACCAGCACGTAGATCAGCACCAGTACCGCAGCAAAGGCGAGGCCGAGGTCACGGAAGACTTCGATGGTCACCTGCCACTCACCGTCCCACTTCAGCGCCGTCTCGTCGAGCCGGTCCGGGACCACCGCATTGTAGCGCGCAATGGACGCGCCCTGCACGCGCACGCTGTCGAGTGCCTTGTTCATGGCGAGGATGGCGTAAACCGGCGACTCGATCCTACCGGCAACGTCACCGGTGACATAGATGACTTCGCGCAAATTCTTCCGCATCCGGAGTGGCGACCGGGTCGTCGACTCCACCGTCACGAAGCGCCCCAGCGGCGTCGGGCCCCGGGAGGTGGCCACCGGCACCGCCAGCAGCGCTTCCACGCTGCTGCGGTTCGACAGACCCAGCCGGGGAACGATCGCCACCCCCTCACGCGCAGTCGGCACGCTCGCCCGGCCGGCCTCGGCGCCGGAGAGCGCCATCGTCAGCACCTGCGCCACCTGTTCCACCGACACCCCCGCCTCGGCGGCGCGGACCCGGTCAACATGGAAAGACTGGTTCGTCTGCCGGGCCTCCACGGTCCAGTCCACGTCCACCACGCCGGGGGTGTGCTCCATCACTTCTTTGACCCGGGCAGCGGCGCCAAGTCTGGTGCTGTCGTCGGCGGCGTACACCTCCGCCACGAGTGTTGAGAGCACCGGCGGGCCAGGCGGGATTTCGGCGATCTTGGCGTTGGCGCCGAAGCTGCGAGCAATCGAGTCCACGCCCGGGCGGACCGCGACGGCGATGCTGTGACTCTGTCGGCTCCGTTCTCCCTTGGGCAGCAGGTTGACCTGCACGTCGGCGACGTTGGCACCACGACGCATGAAGTAGTGACGCACCAAACCATTGAAGTTGAACGGCGCCGCGGTCCCGGCGTATGTCTCGGTGCTGATGACCTCGGGCACGCGGCGGAGATAGGACGCCACGGCACCGGCCGCGGCATTCGATGTCTCCAGCGTGGCGCCCTCAGGCAGGTCGAGTACTACCTGGAACTCCGACTTGTTGTCGAAGGGAAGCATCTTCACTTCCACCAACTTGACCGCCAGCAAGCCCATGGATAGCAGCAGGAGTCCGAGCACCCCGCCGTAGAAGCCGAGGCGGCGCTTGGGGAGGTCCATCAGCGGTGACATGATGCCGCGATAGAACTTCGCGAACTTCGACAGCTCCTCGGGCTCATGCGCGCGGTCCGGCATGTGCGGCCCAGGCACGACGTGGCCCTTGAGCAGGCGCAGTGCGAGGTAGGGGGTGATGATGAATGCGACGCCCAGTGACGCGAGCATCGCTGCAGTCGCGCCGACGGGAATCGGCCGCATATAGGGGCCCATCATCCCTGACACGAACGCCATCGGCAGGATGGCCGCGATGACCGCAAAGGTCGCGAGGATGGTAGGGTTGCCGACCTCGTCCACGCCGTCCACCGCCGCCACGTCGGGAGAGCGGTCGCCCATCTGAAGGTGTCGGTAGATGTTCTCCACCACGACGATGGCATCGTCCACCAGGATGCCGATCGAGAAGATCAGCGCGAAAAGCGTGATGCGGTTGAGCGAGTACCCGAGCGCATAGTAGACGAAGAGCGTGAGGCCAAGCGTGACGGGCACCGCCACGAGCACCACCAGCGCCTCGCGCCAGCCGAGGAAGATACCGATCAGGATCGTCACCGAGAGCGTCGCGATGAGTAGATGCAGCATCAATTCATTCGACTTCTCACTGGCGGTCTCACCGTAATTGCGGGTGATGTCTACGTGGACATTGGCGGGGAGGAGCCGACTCCGGGCCTCGTCCACACGCTGGAGCGCGGCGTGCGCGATATCGGTGGCGTTGACACCGGGTCGCTTTGCCACCGCAATCGTCACTGCCTGCGCACCGTCCTCACCGCGGACCGCATGCGTCACGTAGTCGGTCGCTTCGCCGGGCGCTTCGACGATGGTCGCGACATTTCGGAGGTAGACCGGACCGCTGCGGTTGGCGATCACCACCTCGCCGGCGTCCTCCGCCGTGCGAATCGGCGCGCCGACCGAGACCAGGACGACCTCGTTGGCGCTGGTGAACTCACCGGCGGGCAGGCGCACGTTGGCGGCGCGGAGCGCCTGCATCACCTCGCCAGACGTCACGCCACTCCCGGCGAGTTTCACCGGATCGAGCGTCACGCGCAGCTGCGTCGGCGCGCCACCGATGAGGTCGATGCGCGCGAGGTCCGGTATCGTGGCCAGTTCGTCGGCCAGGTGCGTCGCCATGGCGCGCAGCTCGTCGGACCCATACCCGCCGCCGTGAAGGGTGAGCGCCAAGATCGGCACATCGTCGATCGAGTGGGGCTTGATCATCGGCGGCATCGCGCCTGCCGGTGCGTCGTCCGCCGCCGATCCCATCTTGGTGAACACCCGGCTCACGGCCAAGTCCTGATTGGTGCCGACCTTGAACCGGACAGTGACCAGGGTCATGCTCTCCGTCGACATCGCGTAGACGTGTTCCACGGCGGGCACGTCCCACATCAGCTTCTCAATCGGACGCGTGAGCAGATTTTCGACTTCTTCCGGGGAGGCACCCGGCATCACCGCGATCACATCAATCATCGGCACGGAGATCTGGGGTTCCTCCTCGCGCGGCGTGGCGATGATGGCAAGCGCCCCCACGCCGAGCGAGGCGATGGTGATCAACGGCGTCAGTTTCGATCGCAGAAACGTCTGCGCCATTCGTCCGGCGATGCCCATGATCAGCGCTCCCCGCCGGCCACCACGATGGTGTCACCCGGCGCGAGGCCGGAGAGCACCTCGACTCGGCCGTCGATGGTCCGCCCCAGCTTGACCCAGCGCAGCGTGGGCTGGCCTTCGACCACCGTGCGCACACCGGTCAGGTCACCTTGGCGGACCACCGCCGTCGCCGGGACGAGGATGGCACGGCGGCTGCCGCGCGGTATCACAAGCGTGGCCGAACTGCCGCTGAGCAGGGCGCCCTTCGGATTCGCAACCACGGCGTTGACTGTGTACAGGTTCGGGCCTGACGGCACCACCCCCTCCACCGTCGCGGTCACCTGGGAATCGCCGACCGTGGCACGCATCTGGGTGCCCGCGCGTACGCCCTGCACCGCCTCGGGCGCCGCGCTGACTGTCACCCGGAGCGCGCTGACATCTTCCACGGTCATGATCGGCGCGCCGGGTGCCGCGAACGACCCGGGATCGACGAACCGCTGCGTGACCACCCCGGCGAACGGCGCGCGGATCTCTGCGTACGACGCGGTGGCGGCAAGTTCCGAAACGATCGCCTTGGCTGTCGCGACGGCAGCGCCCGCGCGGGCGAGGCCGGTTTCCGCCTGGTCGAGTTGCGCCCTCGTGGCAGCGCTGTCAGCGTAGAGCGCACGGATCCGGCCGGCTTGCACCGTGGCATCGTCGTACACCGCGCTCGCCTCCGCGAGGCCTGCGTCCACTTGGTCGCGTTTCGCGTCGAGGTCCCGCGCATCGAGCCGGACCAGCAACTGGCCTGCGGCGACTTGATCGCCTTCGCGGACCAGAACCGCCGTTACTGACGCCATCAATTTGGTACTGAGGGTGGCAGTACGAATCGGTTCCGCCACCCCAGAGGCGTCGAAGGCGTCCACGATGACAGTGTCGATCACCGCGACACGCCTGCCATCGAGCGGAGCGCGCTCCGTCGGCGTCGGTGTCTCGTCATCACCGCAGGCACCGAGCGCGAGCAACGCCAACAGGGTGCCGGCCACGCGACTTAGTTTCCGCATGTCAATTCTCCAAGGCGGTCAGGGCCATCAGGTCGGCGCCGACTGCCTGCCGGACGGCCGCATCTGCGATGATGGCCTGGAAACGGGCGTCAACGAGCCCGAGTCGGGTCTGTGTCTCCACCGCGGCGGCGCTGAGCAGTTCGGCGACGGTGGCCAAGCCGCCGGCATACTTCTTCCCGACGATGCGATGCGCCTCGGCGCCCTGCTCGACGGAGGCCTCTGCAATGCGGAGCCGCGCGAGCGCGACCTCGAGCTGGGTACGGGTGACGCGCTGCTCCACCGCGGCACCCGCCTCCGCTGCCTCCGCCATGGCGCGTGCCACATAGACCCGAGCCTCGGCCGCCCGACGTTCGGCGATCTGGGACGCGCCAGAGAACGGCGACCAGGATACCATCACTCCGATTGTGTAACTGCGCTCGCCGCCGAACGGCTGGTCGGGGCTTTTCCAGTCGTACCGACCAAACCCGTTGAGCCGCGGGATGTACACCATGGCGGCGCGGCGCATATCACGCTGGGCCGCTTCCTCGCCGAGCTGTGCCGCGGCCACGTCGCCGCGCAACGCGCCGTGGCCAGGTGTGGCAGCCAGGCTCCGAACCTGATCGGCAGAGGGTAGGCTGTCGGGCAGGATGAACGAGGTGTCGCCAGGCTGGCCGAGCATGAGGGCCAGGTGCCGCACGGCGATGCGAGCGTTTCCGCGGGCGCCGATGAGCTGCGCTTCGAGTTGACCGGCCTGCACCGCAGCCAGAAGCGCATCGGACTTGGTGGCGAGGCCGTTCGTGACCATCGATTCCGCTTGGCGCACATGCGCCCGGCCGGCCACGACGGCGGCCTCGAGCATCCCCACCTGCTCGCGGGCCAGGATCGCGCCGAAAAAGGCGCGCGTCACATCGACCCGGGTGGTTTCACGAGTCCAGCCGGCGCTCGCCTCCGCCGCCGCGCCGGCGCTCGATGCCGCAGCACGCCCGAACCACGCATCCACGTTGACGAGCGGCACTTCGGCTACCAGTCCACCGTTCCAATTGGTTGCCGCGGACGGGAAGTTGAGGCTGTTCGGATCGAAGGAGGCCATCGAGACCCCACGCTGCTGCAGGGTGTAGCCGAAGACCGCGAGCGGGTTGTTACTCCGCACGTAGCCCGCCTCGGCCCGCACGGTCGGCAGGATGCCCTGCAAGGCGGCGGTGACCTGAGCGCCGCGGGCGTGAGCATTCCCCACGGCGATCCGGTTGGCGTACGCGGACGAATCGGCTCGCCGGAAGGCCTCGGCGAGGGCGAGCGGCGCCTGGGCGCGAAGCGGAGTCGTCACCGCGAGGGCCAAGGCATAAAGTATGATGGATTTGAGCATTGCTCGTCCTCCCAGTCCAAGGTCCAAGCCCGTGTTCAGTATTATACAACTATATAGTCATATATAATCCATGTCAAGATCATGCCATCCGTGAGCGTGCGCAGGGCTTCCTGCGCTTGGGCGACGGAGCGTGCGAGGGCTGGGGGCATGGTGCTTACAGAATGGTGCCGAACGGGGCGGGGGGGAAGGGGCGGGGGATGACTATGACTTTTGCTAGGTGTACAACCGGCGCGCCGCAACTAGCACAAGTGCTAGTTGTTGATTTGCGGGAATGGGGTATCGTGGAGGTGGAAGCCTGAGGTTGGCTTCCATGGCCCGGTGGAAAAATGTCGAGAGAATTTCCTGGACTGGGAGCAACGCGGAATGGTGCCCAACGTACAAAGGCAAGCTCAGTGCCCCCTTTGCGGCGCCACTCCACTCACACACCACGAGGGACCCTTGGCCCGACATCTGGTGCTCGCCCTACTCCTTGCGGTCGCCGCCTGTCATGGGTACACCAACCCATCCGAACCTTGGCGGTTTGGTACGGACCTCCCCGACCAACCACTCACGTTGGTTGACCCAGTCGACCTCGTGGAGACTGACTCCCTGATTCTACCTAGCCTCTCTTGGTTCAGCCAGAGTCTCGTGCCGGAGACGGGGGCGGCCATGCTCTGGGTCGGCGACCTGGACACCTGTAGTTTGGTACGCCTCGACCTTCGCACCGGACGCGAGGTGGGTCGAAAGGGACGCTGTGGTGCCGGCCCGGGTGAGTTCGGCAATCCCAATGAATTCACCATCCTGGGGGATTCCGTCGCCATCGTATGGGACGTGCGCCTCCGGCGCATGACGCGGCTACCTCTGCGCGGAACCGCCGACACCGTCACGTGGCCGGGGTCGGCGTTTTTGGACACCGAGAAGGTCCCACTGATTTCCTCCCTCGTTCCCGCGGGCCCCGGCGAGGTGGTCTTCTCGAGAGACCTGTTGCCCGGTTCATCCGCGCCACTGGACATGTGGTTCGACACCGAGACGGGACAGGTCACCGGGACTCGTTTCCCGGCACCGCGGGAGTCATGGGGCACGCGGTCGCCAACCAACTCGCATGTCATCTGTCGAATGCCTGGCGGCCACATCATAGCCACGACGTGGGCACACGAATTCGTCGCGATAGACAGTCTGGGTGCCCCGTTGTGGACGGCGTTTGACTCGGTGGCCACGCCAGCCAGGACGATCGATCACCTGACGCATCAGACCGATGGTGCACAGGTCCAGACGTCCATCCTCGTTCAAGCGCCGGTCTGTGGGTCAGAGTACTTCGTCATGCGGTCCGCGCGGTTGGGTCCAGCAACCGACCGTGGGCTGGTCTTCGATTTCGGCGGCACGCTGCAAGTGTGGGACTATCGCGGACGACTGCGTCTCGACGTCGCGCTCCCGCGGGTGCCAGACGGCGACCCATTGCTGGAGTACGCCTTCGCGTGGGATGGGGCATACTGGTTCACGGACTGGCGGACAGATCTCTTGACGCTAAGGCGCTTTGACGTGCGACCTGGTACTGGGAAGGTGGTGAGGCTGTCATGATCAAGCCAACTCACGTTCTGGCGCCTCTCGTGATCGTCCTCTGTGGCGCCCAGCTGTGGACCGCGGATATTGCGAACGAGCAGGCAGCCCGAGCGGACGCACTCGCACGGACGGTATCGGCCCTTCGCCTCGAGCACAACGGCGCGCTCATGCCGCGTATGCGTGAGCCACTGTCCATTCCGATGTTACGTGCGGAAGGCGGTGTCGCAATCGATAGCTTGCCGGACGGCCTGTATATCTGGTACCGGAGTGGATGCGGCGCCTGCCAAGTCCTCCACGACTCGCTCTCCCAGGCCGAGATCGAGGCGACTTATCTGACGGAGGAACCAAGGGAGGCTTTGTGGACGCCACCGGGTGAGGACATGGTGATCTACACAAGTGTCGGAGGCGGATTGCCGGACCGCCTCCCGGGGATCGGGACGCCGCTCATCATCTCCCTCAAGTGGGGACGGATCGTGGCACTGGAAACCGGCGTCTTGCCGATTGAGGACCTACGGCGCCTCGTGGCGCTCTCGAAGTAGTCCCCACGTTGCCATGACACTCCGTCTTGGCTGCACTGGGGGTCATTGGCCTCCAAACTCACCTCCGAAAGGGGTACCCCATGAAGCGCACGTTCTTCAGCATCATCTTCGCGGCATTGGTCGCCGTGGTGATGATGATTTCCCTGTCTGGTCTGCAGCGCCCGCTGCTCGCCGCCCAAGATGGCGGAGGCTGCCCCGGCGTTCACCCGGCCGGAAAGTGTTGCGCCTGCGAGAACGCTCCAGAAGGCACCTCCTGCGCGACCACCACCGATGTCGGTACGTTCGGTTGTGGCACGGGGCCGTGCCCGCCGACCAACAATTGTCTCAAGGGAAAAGAAAAGCCTGTAGGAGGGTGACCTGCTCGATCGCGCACTGTCGGAGTTTCAGCTCCGATAGTGCGTGACGGGAGGCGCGGGCGTCGAACGGCCTATCTCCGCATCGCGTCGGTACTGGGTTCCAGAGTTTCAAGACGCGCCTTCGAGTGCTTGCGCATGTGCGGTTGCGTCGTCCTCTTCCAATTGCGTCACGCGCGCTTGCACCGCCGCCCACTTCGCGCGCAACGGTTCGAGCACCGTCGGCTCGACCAGCCGTTCGATATACTCGCGCGGCGTGTACTCGGCGCCGAGCTTGTGACGCTCGACCGGGTCGAGGGCGCGGACCAGCAGGGTACCGAAGATCGATGGCTCGACGTTGCTCCAGTCGAACCCCGCCGCCTCGACCAGCAGTTGCACGTCGGCGGGTTCGAGCGGCAGCGACTCGACACTCTGGAAGAAGTGGCCGTTGAACCGGTCGATCATCTCGGCGCCGAAATCGCCGCCGGTGTCCATCGTCCGCCAGAGACGAGTGAGCACGTCGGCGACGCGCGTCGGACCGCCGGCGGTGCGGGCACTCTCCAGCGTCCGCTTGAACAGCCCGTTCGGCAGGAGCCCGACGTCCTCGGCGAAGAAGCAGAACACGCAGCGCATCAGGAAGCGGGCGACCTGCTCGGGCGAATGGCCTCCGCTCGTACCCTGAGAGACCCCTCGCTCGCGCTCGGGGTTGCTCCCCTCCAGGCGAGCGGCAAGTTCCGCGAGTCGAGCCGCAATGTCCTTCGTCACGCGCAGTGCGATGCCGCGCGGATCGCGTGCGGCGGGGTTGGTGAAGATGTCCTGCAGCAGGGCCACCAGCTCCGGCTTGTCGGGGAGCTGCTCGAGTCGGATCCGTTCGCCGCGGGCGAAGCCGCCAAACCTGCCTGTCCAGCCATCCCAGATGATCAGCTCGTGGGGGACATCGACCACCATCAGATAGGGCGGGATGGTGCCGTGTTCCGCGTTGACGTAGCCGTGGAGCTGGTTGTAGGCGCGGCGGAGGAGGGCCTCATTGAGCCCGGTGCCGGAGGCCTTGGCTTCGACGGCGACATGACCTGATTTCCAGCAGTCGATGCGACCACTGGCTTCGCTACCGTCTGGTCGCAGGTACTTCCGGGAGAACTCGAAGCTGTACTCGTCGGATCCTTCCGGACCGGGGGAAGGCACGCCGAGGGCGTCGCAGAAGTCGTGGAACCAGGTCTGGAAGGCCTGGGTCTCGCCGAGCTTCGAATCGCGCCACTTGCCCGCGAGCGTGCGGAGCTCGACCTGGGCCTGGGCGACGGAGCGTGTGGGGACTGGGGGCATGGTGCTTACAGAATGGTGCCGAACGGGGCGGGGGGGAAGGGGCGG
>JBDTNH010000027.1:0-25975 GCA_039933845.1 Gemmatimonadota bacterium | reverse complement strand
TGGTACGAGTTGCGAGTCGACATTGAGAGGGTGCGATGAACGAGGTGCGCGGGCGATGCCACGCGAGAAGCGGTGGCTGGGCGCGCGCCCGGTCCACATCAGAGATCGATGAATTGTGCTTCCTGAGCTCCGACGCGACAGCGTCGGCGAGGGAAGCACCGGCGCGCGCCTCCACCGCGACGAGCATGGTCATCGTCCGCGCACCTGTCGGGATGACACCGTGACACCCCACTCGCACCCCCTCATCATCGGTGTCGTCGGCGGATCCGGCTCCGGTAAGACCACCGTCGCACGCGCGATCCTCGGCGCCACCGATGTCGCCGCCGCGTTCATCGATCAGGATGCCTACTACGCCGACCTGGCGCACCTCACACTCGACGAGCGTCGCCGAGTCAACTTCGATCACCCCGATTCGCTCGACAACGATCTGATGGTGGCACAGCTCGAATCGCTCGCGGCTGGGCACGCCATAGACAAGCCGACCTACGATTTCGCGGCACACACGCGGGCGACGGCCACGGTGCGGATCGAACCGGCGGAAGTGGTGATCGTCGACGGCATCCTGCTTTTCACGGAGCCGCGTCTGCGGGAGCTGTTCGACATCAAGATCTTCGTCGATGTGGCCGATGACATCCGTTTCATCCGCCGTCTCCAACGCGATGTTACCGAGCGTGGCAGGACCATGGAGGATGTGATCCGACAGTACCTCACCACCGTCCGCCCGATGCACCTCGAGTTCGTCGAACCCTCCAAGCGCTACGCCGACGTGATCATCCCCGAGGGCGGGCACAATCGGATTGGTGTCGAGATGGTGATCGCCCGCGTGCGCCAGGAACTGCGCCACAGGGGCTCGGCATGACACCTACGACAATCGTGACCATGCTGGCTCTGGTTGCCGCCCCACTCGCCGCCCAGCAGCCGATCGACTTCGTGGCACAGCATCGTGTGATCGATGCGAGCTTCTCGCCCGATGGGCGCCAGATCGCCTACACCATCCGGACCGCCGACCGGGTGCAGGACCGCTTTCGGGATGAGACTTCGGTGATGCCAACCGACGGCGGCGCCCCCGAGGCGGTCGGCGTGGGGCGTGCGATCCGATTCAGTCCGAATGGCGTTCGGATCGCGCGACTCGTTCCGGTCGGTGACCTCTGGCAACTCGCTGTCCGCGATTCGTTGCACGGCAGCGACCGGGTTCTCACCGCGCTGCCGCATGGAGTGCAGGGGTTCCGGTTCTCACCGTCGGGTGGGCGGATCGCATTCACCGCCGACGGATCGGCCGCGTCTGCCGTCGGCATCGGGTTCGACGGGGGCGACACACGTGGCCGATTGGCGCTCTATGTCGTCGATCTCTCGACCGACTCCCTCCGACGGGTGACTGGCACCACCCTGGCACTAGGTGCGCTCTTCCCGGAGCAGCCGAACACTGTGATGTTCGACTGGATCAACGACTCGAGCATCGTGCTCTCTGCCAGGCTGCGCGGCTCTTCCGAGTCGGTGGATGGTGCGACGCTGCACCTGCTCAATGTCGAGACGGGCGCACGACGTGATCTCGCGGGGACCGGCGGGCGCTGGGTGGCCCCGGTCGTCTCTCCCAATCGTGAGTGGATCGCCTTCAGCGGTCAGCCGATTCCGACTGGGCTCTGGCCCGCGAGCGAGCTGATCGTCATCCGAGCCGACGGTACGGGACTCCGGCGTCTCACCGTGGGACTCGATCGTGACGTCGGTGATGTGATGTGGAGTGACGACAGCAAGTCGATCTGGTTTGCCACCGAGGATCGCGGGACGCGAAACCTCCATCGCATCGAGGCCAAGGACGGCAAGCTCAAGAGCGCGACTACTGGGACGCACCTGCTGGAGCTGGCGGACGTCAGCATGCATGGCGACTTCGTGCTCGCGATTCGTGCGACCCCGTCGTCGGCGGGGTCACTGGTACGATTCCCGACCGGCAAACCGGCTGAACTCCGCACGGTGATTGACCCAGGGAGCGAGGTCGCCACGGGCGAGCTCGAGCAGTTCGAGATCCGGGACGCTAACGGTCGGCCGATCGACTCGTGGCTGCATCGTCCGCCAGGGTTCACGCTGGAGCAGCGTGCCCCGTTGGTGATCGATATTCACGGCGGCCCACATGCGATGGCGGGCGCCGGCTACGCACCCTGGGCGCTGGCACATGCCGCGAACGGGTCGTTGGTGCTCCGCGTCAATCCTCGTGGTTCGACCGGCTATGGATTCGACGTCGCCAATGGGGTGACCGGCAGCTGGCCCAATGAGGATATCGCCGACCTTCGGGCGGTACTCCGAGATGTCATCGCGCGAGGCCTGGTCGACACCACCCGGATCGCGGTGGTCGGCACCGGCGCCGGCGCGGTCGAGGCGGTGGCACTGGCGCGGGCGGAGCCGCTCGTCCGCCGAGTGATCGTCAGGTGTGCGGGCAGCGGCTGGCTGCCGGGTGGCACCGGCTACGATGCACCGCTCTGGAGTGAGTGGCATGCAACGCGACCACTCCGGCTGGCCGGACCGCATTGGGAAAGTGGCGGATTCCTCGCTGTGATTCGTGGTGGCGAGGTGCCGACACTGGTCATCGAGGGCACTCCACTCGCCCCCCGTCCCCTGGCGTTCGGCGAGGCGCTGCACTCGGCGCTCGGGCGGGTCGGGGCGCCGACGCGATTCGTCCGGATCCCGACCGCGTCGTGTGGCGACGCGGGCCCCGCGACTCAGGCGGCGTTGATCGAGATGGAGATGCAGTTGCTCGCCAAGCCATGACGGAGCCATAGTGACCAGACCGACCGATTGGCAACTCGACCCCGACATCGCCGAACGCATCACCGCGACATGGCAGGCCGCTGGTCGGGGCCAAGTCAGTCCGATCACCCGATTCGCACCATCGCCCACTGGCGGTCTGCACTTGGGTCACCTCGAGCACATGCGCTGGCTCTGGGCAACGGCCGGTCTACTCGACCTCGACGTGATCATCCGGATGGAGGATCACGACCGCACGCGTTGCACGCCAGCGCTCGAGGACCAGATCCTCGACGATATCGCTTGGCTGGGTTTTGTTCCTGAATCGAGATCACTCGACTCGCTGCGGGGGGCACCGCCCTCTGCCTACCGTCAGAGTGATCACCCCGAACGATACCAGGCGGCGTTCGAGCGCCTGGAGGCGATGGACCTGCTCTACGGCTGCAGCTGCACGCGCGGCGACCTGCCACCGCCTGACGCCGATGGTGAGCGCCACTATCCTGGGACCTGCCGCGGGAAGCCTATCGATCGCGAGGGCAGGACCGCGGTGCGGGTGATGCTGCCGGATGAGCCGGTGGAATTCACCGACCTGTTCTTGGGGACCATCGCACAGCATCCGGCACGCGACCACGGCGATCCGGTGATTCGCGATGCCCTGGGGCAGTGGACCTATCAGTTCTGCGTGGTGGTCGACGACATGCACGACGACATTGGTGTCATCATCCGCGGGGAGGACCTGTTGAGCTCCACTGGCCGGCAGTGGCTCCTGGCGAAGCTGCTGGGGCGCGAAGCGCCGACCGTGACCCTGCATCACCCATTGGTGCTCGGCGACGATGGTCGGAAGCTCAGCAAGCGGAACGGCAGCACGGCGATAGGCGCTCCACGCTCGAGGCTGAACGATGAAGGATCAAGGATGAAGGATTGACGATGTCGCGATTTCTCCTTCTCGCTTTCTCACCTTCTCTCTTTCTCTCTTTCTCTCTTTCTACTCCCCGTACAACAACTCGTACACATTCCTGTTCACCGTGATCCGGCGGATATAGTTGCGCGTCTCGAGGTACGGGATCCGCTCGACGAACAGTTCCGGATCGGCCAGCGGGCCGTCGCCGGCATCGCTGCCATCGAGCAGCGTGCGCGACCACTGCGCCGCCTTGCCGGGTCCCGCGTTGTAAGCGGCCAGTGAACGTTCGAGGTCGGGGAACCGTCGCAGTTCTCGCGCGAGGTGCTGTGTCCCGAACGCGAGGTTGAGATCCGGTTGGTAGAGGAGCGCCGGATCGAAGTCTCGCATGCCGAGCGAGCGGGCGATGTCGCGGCCGCTCCCGGGGAGGAGCTGCATCAGGCCGCGGGCGTCGGCACCCGAGTGCGCGCGCGGATCGAATGCCGATTCCTGCCGGATCACCGCTGCGGCCAGCCAAGGGTCGACACCGGCCTTGGCGGCATTGCTCGTCAGCGCCGCCTCGTAGGGGAGCACGTAGATGAGTCGCCAGACGTCGCCGTCGCGGCGGCCACCGGCACGGACGATCCGGGTGGCGAGTGCCGGTGCGAGTGACGGATGGGTGCCCTGCACGAACGCGTGCCCGATGCCGACCAGCGCATCGCGCGTCGTGGCGGCCGCGATCGCACCATTCCGTTCGAGTCCGGCCTCGACGTCGAGGCCGAGTTGTGTGAGCAGGTCTGCGCGGGCGAGAGCGGGGAGGGGAATCGGGGCAGGGTCACCCTCAGGTCGCGGGAGCGTCCACGGCATGGTGTCAAGCCGACCCGCGGCGCGGATCGCGTAGTAGTTCTCGGGGCCCCGGTCGAGCAGTGCGCGGAAGGTAGCGCGCGCCTCGCCGGAGTCACCCAGGGCCAGATGCGACCGACCGATCCAGTACTGACCGGCGTCGGCGTCGAAGCCGGCGAGCCGGTGATGTTCGATGGCGGTGAGCAGTTCATTGCGGGCGGCGGTGTACCGACCGTGTGCAAATGCGATCAACGGCGCGATCAGTGCACCGCGCTGCGCGAAGTCGTTGCCGGGATAGTTGCGCGAGAGCTTTTCGAGGAGCACGCGCGCCGAGTCGGGGCGACTCGCGTCGAGTGCGAGGTCGGCAAGTAGGTAGAGCGCGGTACCAGCGGCGAAAGTGTCGTCCGGGAACCGGGCCACGATCCGATTGAGATCTGTGATTGCCGCGGAACCCTTCCCTTGCCGGAGCTTTGCCCGGGCCGACTGATATGCCGCCGTGGCGGCAAGTGCGCCCGTCGTGATCCGGGCGTACTCCCGCTCGGCCGCATCCCATTGGCCGCTCGCGGCCTGGGCATCCCCGAGCGTCAGGCGGTCCGACGATGCCAGCGAGCCACCACGCCCGAGAGCGGAGAGCACCTCGATTGCTGTCCTGTTGCGCCCGAGCTCGGCCGCACGGCGCGCGACTGCGAACGAATCCTCACGACTGAACGGCACGCGATAGTCGTCGAGGATCGCGATCGCCAGGCGCGATTCACTCGATGCACGGGTATCGCGCACCAACCCGAGCAGGGCCGCACCGATCTGCTGGCGCGTGGCGGCATCGGTATTTGCTTCCCATCGGAGTCGGAGTGCCAGCGCCTTGCTGCCGGCGGCCGCATACTCGCGCGCCGCACGCAGCTTCTCGTCGGCGCGGGTCCAGGCGAGTGCCTCGGTCAGGCCAATCCGTGCCCGCGCGACCGGAGATGTGACGGTGGTGTACAGCCGCGCCCGGGTCGCAGAGTCGGCCGTCACACCTGCGGCACGGAGTGCCAGCCAGTCACTGACCTCGGGGAGAAGGGCCGCCGCCTGCGTGTAGGCCACACCGGCACTGTCCCAGGCACCGAGCCGCTCATGGGCCCGGGCGAGATTGATCCACCTCCGGCCGGCCTCGTCGTTGACGCGCAGGATCAGCGTCTTCGGGAGCGCCAGTCGTGCGTATTTGAGTGCATCCGACGGACGGTCCTCAGCGAGCGCCGCATCGGTCAGCAGGCGATACCCGAGTGCATCGAAGCGAGTTCCAAGCCAGTCACGAGTTCCGAGCAGTCGCGTGACGGTGGGCCACCCATCCCAACCGGCGGCGGCCCGGGCACCGGCGATGACGATCTCTGGTGTGGTGCTGCCCGACTCGAGCGCTGGTTGCAACAGTTCGGTGGCATGCCAGTTGGCGCCGCTCCGGAGGGCTGTCTCGACCTCGTCGAGCGCGACCGATTGGGCCGCAATCGGTGCGGCCAATGGGAGCAGCAGGAACGAGACGAACAGGATAGCGCGTGACATGTCGGAAGGTAGTGACGTCAGAGGGCCACGCGAGCCCACTGGTGTCAGCTCCCCTTGTCGAACACCACCCGCCAGACGCCGGGGCTGACGCGACGCCAGATCGAATTGAAGCGGCCTACGAGCTCACCGGCTGGATTCATGACCGGGCCAGTGGTGAGTGCGAGGTCGCCGGTGGAGAGCACCTCGACCGTGTCGGGCTTCCAGGAGAATGGTGCGCCGGGACGCTCAAAGAACCGTTTCCATCCCGCGCTAACGGCCTCGCGCCCCCGGAATGGTTCCGCGTCGGTGAAGAAGATCGCCTCGTCGCCGATGAAGCTGGTGAACGCCGCATGGTCACGGTCGGCCATGCTCTTCGCGAACGCGGTCTCGGCGGCTCGAACCTCCGCCACCGCGGTCGAATCGATCGGATATTGCGCAACGATGGGCGTGCTCGTGACGAGCAGCAGCAAGGGCAGGGCGGCCCAACGGTTCATCGCTCCTCCGGGTGCGGGTGAACTGCTCCATACGAGCACGGGCTCCCGCTTGTGCCGGGAGCCCGTCAGGAACCTGTCAGGCGTAGCGAGCCCACGGGTGGTCCCTTCGCGTTGCTCGGGACATCACCCTGCCTTCGACAGCGCCTCAACCTGCTTTCGCACCGCTCCAAGCAGCTCATTCCAGCTCGCCGCGAACTTCTCGACGCCCTCGTCCTCGAGTTCCTTGGTGATCGCCTCGAGCGACGGGACATCGAGCTGGGCATAGGCCGCGAGTTCTGCGCGGGCTGCCGCGATCGTCTCGTCGGTGATGCGGATCTCCGGCTTGCCGTGGTCGGCGTACGCATCCCACGTCGCCGGGGGGATCGTGTTCACCGTCTCTGGTGCAATGAGTGCGTCGACGTAGTACGTGTCGGGGAGCGACGGATCCTTGGTCGAAGTCGAGGCCCAGAGTGGCCGCTGCACATGCGCGCCGTGCTTCGCGAGTGTCTTCCAGCGATCGGTCTCAAGCGACTCCCGAAAGACGCCATAGGCATCGAGCGCGTTGGCAATCGCAATCTTGTGGAGTAGCCGTTTGCCGGCCTTCTGCTTCTTCCCACCTCCCGCGAGCGCCTTGTCGGTCATGCCATCGACGCGCGAGACGAAGAAACTCGCCACACTATGGATGCCATCGATGGGCAGTCCCTTGGCGATTCGGGCCATGAGCCCATCGGAGAACGCGTCGATCACCTCGCGGTACCGCGCCACGCTGAAGAGCAGCGTGATGTTCACATTGATGCCGCGCGCGATCAGGTGCGTGATGGCCGGGAGTCCCGCCTTGGTGCCCGGCACCTTGATCATCACGTTCGGTCGTGCGACCCGTTCCCAGAGGCGTTCCGCTTCGGTGATCGTCCCCGTGGTGTCGTGCGCGAGGGTCGGCGCCACCTCGATCGAGACGGCGCCATCGCCGTTCCCGGCGGCGTCATACAGCGGCCGAAAAACGTCGCAGGCCGCCTGTACGTCAGCGATCATCAGGGCTTCGACGATCTCCGCCGGCTTCTTCTGGCCGAGTGCCTTCATGTCGGCATCGTAGTCGGAGGATCCCGTGATCGCCTTCTCGAAGATCGTCGGGTTCGACGTCATCCCGCGGAGCCCTTCCTCCCGGACGAGGCGCGCGAGTTCGCCAGAGTGGACGAGGTCCCGGGTGATGAAATCGTACCACGGACTCTGGCCGAGGGCAGTGAGCTGGACGAGTGGCTTGGACATGATGACTTCCTGACTCAAGTGATCGATCGAACCGCGGTCGCGATGTGTGCCGCCGTGATCCCGAACTCCTCGAAGAGACGTGTCGCCGGTGCGGAAGCGCCGAAGTGATCGATTCCGATCGTGACACCACGATCACCGACCATTCGGTGCCAACCGAAGGTGGATGCGGCCTCAACCGAGACGCGGGCCGTGAGCATCGGCGGCAAGACTCTGTCCCGCCATGCGGCATCTTGTGAAGCGAATAGCTCCCACGATGGCATCGACACCACGCGGGTTGGCGTTCCATTGGCGGCGAGCGACTGGGCGGCCTCGATCGCGACCGACACCTCGGAGCCGGTGGCGATCACTACGGCGACCGGCGTGGTCGCCGGCTCGAGGATGATGTACCCGCCGCGAGCCGCCTCGCTCACCCCATCCGCCTCGCGACGGATCGCGGGCAACTTCTGGCGGGTCAGGATCAGTGCGGTTGGGCCCGTCACGTTCATGAGCGCGCTTCGCCAGGCTTCGACCGTTTCGGCCGCATCGCCGGGTCGAATCACCGTCATCCCCGGGATCGATCGCAGCATCGCGAGGTGTTCGATCGGCTGGTGGGTCGGGCCGTCCTCGCCGACGCCGATCGAATCGTGCGTGAACACCGCGATCATCGGCAGTCCCATCAGTGCCGCGAGTCGGAGCGACGGCTTGCAGTAGTCCGCGAAGACCAAGAAGGTCGACCCATAGGGCCGGAAGCCTCCGTGTGCAGCGAGACCATTGCACGCCGCCATCATGGCGTGTTCCCGGATGCCGAAATGGAAGCGTCGTCCCGAGGTGATCGGACCGAAGGTGCCACCGACGGTGATGTCGGTTCCGTTGCTGCCCCCCAGGTCCGCCGATCCGCCGACCAGCGCGGGGATGCGCTCGGCGAGTGCCGTGAGCGTCTTCTTTGACGCCTGACGGCTGGCCATCGACTCGCCCTCGAGTGCGGGCAGGTCGGTGTCCCAACCGTCCGGGAGCGCGCCGGCCATTCGGGCACCATAGGCGTCGCGGTGTGCGCTCACGCCGAGGCGCTGATGCCACTTCTGCACCAGCGCATTGCCGGCCTCGACGAGGCGCGTGCTGGTGTCGTATGCCTCAGCGGGAATGCTGAACGGGACATCGGGTGCGTCGAGGACCTTCTTGGTCGCGGTGATCTCGTCGGGACCGAGTGGTGAGCCATGAGCGCCCGGCGTATCGCGCTTGGTCGGGGCCGGGTCGCCGATGATCGTCCGGAGGATGATCAGGGTCGGCCGGTCCTCCGTCGCCTTGGCGCGGGCGAGCGCACCATCGATCGCCACCAGATCGTTGCCATCGTCGACACGGAGCGTCCGCCAACCGTAGGCTTCGTACCGCTGCGCGACATTCTCGCTGAACGAGAGGTCGGTGTGTCCATCGATCGTGATGTGGTTGTCATCGTAGATCACCACGAGGCGACCGAGGCCGAGGTGTCCTGCGAGCGACGAGGCCTCGCTTGAAATTCCTTCCATCAGGTCACCGTCGCTGGCGATCACCCAGGTACGGTGATTGGTCAGGTCGTCACCGTACTCCGAACGCAGGATCCGTTCGCCCATCGCCATGCCGACGGCGCTGCTGATGCCCTGACCGAGTGGGCCGGTCGTGGTCTCGACCCCGACGGTGTGGCCGCGTTCGGGATGACCTGGGGTCTTGGAATCCCACTGACGGAACCGCTGGATCTCGTCGATCGGGAGGTCGTAGCCGGTGAGGTGCAGCAGGCCATAGAGGAGCATCGAGGCATGGCCGCAGGACAGGACAAACCGGTCGCGGTCGAGCCAGTGCGGGTGCGTGGGCGCGTGCTTGAGATGCCGACTCCAGAGGACCCAAGCGGCGGGTGCCAAGGCCATTGGCGTTCCCGGATGGCCCGAGTCGGCGGCCTGAACGGCATCCATGGCGAGGACCCGGAGGGCGTTGATGGCGGTCCAGTCGGCGGCGTCGGTCGAGGGGGCGGTTTCGCTGGCAGTCACGGCATTCCAAGGCGAATGAGAGTCAGTGGGGGGTCAGATCGGGAAGATAATGATTAAGGATCAGGGTAGCCGCTCCTCCGCCGTCCGGCAGGCCGGCAGCTCACGGCCGAGCATCGTGCCGAGCAGATCCACCGCCTCCTGGGCCATGTCACGGTAGGTGGTGAGCTTGCCGCCGGCGATCGTCAGCACGTTTGCTTCCTGCACCATGCCGTGCTCACGGCTCCGGCTGCTTGCGGTCCCCTGCTGCTGCAGGAGCGGCCGCACCCCGACCCAGCGGTCGACGATGTCGGCATGGCTCAGCTTGAGCGCCGGGAAGAGGTGTTGCACCGCTCGGATCAGGTATCCGACGTCGGCCTCGCCCACGGTGAGAGCATCGGGGGACTCCTTGGTCTCGGTGTCGGTCGTGCCAACCAGGACCATTCCGCGTTCGGGTTCCGGGACACAGAACATCACCCGCCCGTCCTCGGGGTGCCTGAGTGCGAGCGCATGGGTAAGCGGGAGGCGCGTGAGCGCGAACTCCAGATGCACGCCCTTCGTTCCGCCCACCAGGTCGCGATCGGGCAGCCCGATGGTGTGTCGGACCTCGTCGGTCCACGGTCCGAGGGCCAACACTAGCGTCCGCGCCTGGATCACCGCTCCAGAGGGGAGCGTGGCTCGGACGCTCTCGGCTTCGAGCGTGATGTCGGCGTGGACCTCCTCAAGGATGGTGACACCGGCGGCCCGCGCGGCGGCGATGTTGCTCCGTACCAGGCCGAGATCATCGCCCCGGGCGTCCTGATAGATCGCGCCCCCCAGGAGCGGAGCACCCGCGAGGAGCGGCTCACGTGCGAGCAGCCGTCCGCGCGTCAGCGGGTGATGGGGACCGAGCGCATGCCGGCCCGCCAGCACCTTGTAGAGCATCACCCCGACGCCTATCCGGAGCCATTGCCACCAGTTGCCGCGGTCGAGCACGAACAGGAACGGGGTGCGACGCACCAGATGCGGCGCAATGTGCAACAAGGTGGCCCGTTCACGCAGTGCCTCGCGCACCAGGGCGAAGTCCCCCAGCTCGAGGTAGCGGATGCCGCCATGGATCAGCCGGCTTGAGCGACTGCTGGTACCCCAACCGACGGTATGCTTGTCGAGCAGTGTCACGCGGAGGCCACGCATCGCCGCGTCACGGGCGACCCCGGCTCCGACGATCCCACCCCCGAGGATCAGTACATCCTCCATGCTCACATCCCGTCCTTGAGCCGACAGATCCGGCCGTGGATCGCCAGCGTAACAGTAGATTTGGATCCGAACCTCATCCCACGTCATACCGGGAACTTGACATGCCGCTGGAAACGCTCGCCCCAGAGCAGGACATACCGCCGCAGGCGTCTCGGCCGAATCGCCCATCAGCACTGGTGATCGGGGCCGGCATCGGTGGACTGGCCACGGCCATCCGCCTGGCCACTGCCGGCTGGGCAGTCACCGTGCTCGAGCGGCACAGCGCGCCAGGTGGCCGAGCCGGTCGCTGGGAGTCGGAGGGGTTCACATTTGATACCGGTCCTTCACTCCTTCTCATGCTTGAATATTGGCAGGAACTCTTCGCCAGCGCGGGTCGCAACCTCGAGGACTATCTCGAGCTGGTTCAGGTCGATCCGAACTACAAGGTCTATTTCCCGGATGGTTCCGTCCTCGAGATGACCACGCGACTCAATCGCCTGCTGGAGGAGATGGAACGGTTCGAGCCCGGTGTCGCACCGCGGGTGCTTGCGTACCTCGCGCGCACTCGTGAACTCTACGATACGGGACTCGCGTACATCTCGCGCAACTTCACCTCGCCGCTCGACATGCTGCGCGGCGGTTCGCTCGGTTCGCTCGCCAACCTCGGCGCACTGGGCGACCTGCAGAAGCTGATCCGCAAGTACGTGAAGGATGAACGCCTGCAACAGGCCCTCTCCTTCCAGGCGCTCTATCTCGGGCTCTCGCCATACGATGCCCTCGCAATCTATGCGCTCCTGCCGTACACCGAACTCGGGGGCGGCATTCACTATCCCATGGGCGGGATGCACGAGGTGCCGCTGGCGATGGAACGACTCGGCCGCGAACTCGGCGCGACGTATCGGTATGGCGCAGACGTCGTGAAGGTGGTTCGGAAGGGTGATGTGGCTGAGGCGGTGGTACTGCAGGACGGCGAACGGCTTGATGCTGATCTGGTGGTCGTCAACGCTGACCTGCCGTGGGCCTATCAGCATCTGCTCGATGAGCCATATCCCGGCATCGAGTCGAAGCGGTTCTCTTGCTCGGTCGTGCTGCTGTACCTCGGTGTGTCGCGCGAGTATCCCGAGATCGATCATCACAACTTCGTGGTGGCCGATGACATGCCTGGTGCATGCAGGCAGCTGTTCGACGACCACACCATGCCCGACGACACGCCCTTCTATGTCGTCGCCTCAAGCCGCACCGATCGTTCCCAGGCACCCGTCGGCTCAGAAAACATCTTTGTCCTGGCCCTCGCGCCGAGCCAGCCGGCCGATCGCGACCGATGGATCGACTGGGCGATCGAGGGACCCAAGGTCCGCGAGCGTTTGCTCGATCGACTGGAGGCATGGGCGCTGCCAGGACTGCGGGAGCACCTGGTCACCAGCCGCCTCGTGACACCGCAGGATTTCATGAATGACTTCGGCAACCTCCGTGGCGAGGCCTTCGGCCTTTCGCACAACCTGATGCAGATCGGTGCCTTCCGGCCACGGAACCGTCACGCGACACTCGGCAATCTCTACTTCGTGGGCCAGAGTACGCATCCCGGATGTGGACTGCCGATGGCCCTGATTTCGGCGTCGTGTGTCGTCGAGCGGATCGGCGCTGAGCAGCCGCAACCATGAACGCCATCCTCACCGAGAGCTACGCGCGCGCCGAGCGGGTGACGGCAGAGTGGGCGAAGTCGTTCCACTTCGCCTCGCGCTTTCTGCCGGTCGAGAAGAAGCTCGCGATCTTTGCGCTCTATGATTTTTGTCGGCATGCAGACAACCTTGTCGATGAACGTGGGGCACGGCCCGTCGACGAGGTGCGCCTCGATCTCGCGAACCTCGATGCGATGCTGTTGCACCTGCATGCCGTCGGCACGCCGCCGGAACGGTGGCTGGCGCTCGGCGACACGCTGTCACGGTATCCGATCCCGGTCGAGCCGCTTCGCGAGTTGCTGGTCGGGGTCGCCATGGATCTTGAGCCAGTTGTGATAGAGACGCTGGAGGAACTCCTGGTGTACTGCACCCGCGTTGCCGGTGGCGTCGGGCTGATGCTGGGTCCGGTGCTCGGCGCGCCCTCGTCCGAGTTCAACGCCCCGGGTGTCCGACTCGGGATCGCCATGCAACTCACCAACATCCTGCGGGACATCGGCGAAGACCTGGGGCGGAACCGGGTCTACTTACCGGCGGAAGAGCTGGATCGGTTCGGCCTCGATCGCGCCGATCTCGAACGTCGAACTGTCACGCCGGCGTTCATCGCGTTCATGCGCTTCCAGGTGGCACGAGCGCGTGAGTATTTCGCGGCGGGTGACGAGGTGATCGGGCTCTTCCCGCGGGACGGGTCGCGACTCACGGTCCGCCTGCTGCAGCAAACCTACGCCGGCATCCTCGATGTGATCGAGGCGCAGGAATACGATGTCTTCCGCCGTCGCGCCTACACCTCACGTCGGCGCAAGATGCGGATCCTTGCCCGGGCATTCTGGCACGAGCACATCGTGTCGCCCTCGACCACATGACCCGTCGTGCCGAGGTCCCCCAGCCACCGTTGCCGAGCCATCCGATGGCGACCAGGGCGTTCGGCTGGTACCTCGATCGGCTGGCCCGAAAGACGTTCGCTTCGGTGAGATGGCGAAGCGAGACCGAGTGGCGAGGTTGGGACGCTGCCATCCCCACCCTCGTGGTTGCGAATCACACCTCGTGGTGGGATGGCTTCCTGTCGCATCAGGTCACCCGGGCGATGGGGCATGACTTCAGGATCCTGATGCAGGCCGACAACCTCGCACGGTACAGCTTCTTCAGGCGAATCGGGGCCATGCCGATCGAGCGCAGGTCGGCCCCACAGGCGATGCGCGATCTCGAATCCGCCGGAGCGGCGCTCGTGCCGGGGACGATGCTCTGGATCTACCCGCAGGGGGCGAGGCGTCCGGCCGGGGAGTCGCTCTCAGCCCTGGAAGCCGGGGCAGCGTGGCTGATCACGCGGCACCCCGGACCACTCCGCGTCCTGCCGGTCGCGTTCCGGTACGTGCTGCTCAGCGAGCAGCATCCGGAGGCGATGATCTCGGTCGGTTCTCCCTGGTTGGTCCATGCCAAGAACGACCTTCGGGGTCCGATCACCGCGGATATCTGCGCGCACTTGACGACCACCGTCGCCGAGCTTGATGCGCGGCTACGTGTCGAGTCGCTCGATGGCTTCCTACCGCTGGTCTCCGGGACACCGTCGATCAACAACCGCCTCGATCGTGTCCGTCATGCGTTGGGACTCCTCCCCGACTTTCAGGCGCGCAATGGCTGACGCCTATCTCTCATGGAAGGCACTGCACATCATCGGCGCGGTCCTGATGGTTGGCAATGTCACCGTGACAGGGGTGTGGGCGATCCTCCTCTGGCGTCATCGGGATCCCGCGACCCTCAAGCACATGGTGCGCGGCATCCTCTGGACCGATCTGCTGTTCACGTTTGGCGGCGGAGCCGTGATGACCATCGCCGGCATCATGATGGTGCGTGCAGCGGCCCTGCCCTGGCGCGACCAGCCGTGGCTCCGGCATGGCATCGAGTTGCTGGCGCTCTCCACGCTGATCTGGTTGGTGGTACTCCTACCAGACCAGCTCCGGATGGAGCGCACCGATCCCGGCGACATGGCCCGGTTCCGGCGACTGTTCGTGCGGTGGAGCGTGGCCGGTTGGTTGGCCACGGCGCTCCTCTATCTCGCCCTCTGGATCATGGTCACGAAACCCGCATGAGCATCACGTTGGCCCAGTTGCGGCTCGCGACGGGCACTGCCGCGGAATTGATCGAATCGCTGCCCGGCGACGGCGCCCTCCAGCTCTTCGCGGCACGCGCCATCAACACGTCCGCTGGTGGAGTCTCTCGCGTGGTGGTCGTACATCCCTCTCCACCAGACGGGCCGACGGCTGGGGCACTGCTCGACCGCATGGCGTCGATTCGGGCGGGCGGCCACACCGGAATCGCGGCACCACTCGCCACCGGCGAGGTGAACGGTCAGGGCTGGATCGTCGAACCGCTGTTGCCAGAGGAAACCCTTGCGCATCGCCTCGCCACGCGCGGCGGGTTCTCGACCAACCAAACCATCGGGCTCCTCCGCGATGTGGCGCGAGCTCTCGCGGCACTGCATCGTCGCGGCGTCGCCCATGGCGCACTCACGCTCGGGAGCATCTCGCTCGAGGGTCAGGCAGTGACGCTCCATCATCTCGGCCGGACGGCGAGCTCCGATTTCGGCGGCGACTGGCGAGCGCTCGGCGTCATGGTGCAGGAGATCATCAGCCACGGTCGCGCAGGGGGGCGCCAGCTTCCCCAAGGCATTGTCGATCTGGTTGCGCGCATGAGCACGGCCGGCACCACCGGCCCGCTGCTCACGGCGAATGAGATCCTTGGAGTCCTGGATCGCTTTCCGTCGAGCAGCATCACGAGTGAATTGGTGCTTGTCGACGGGGTCGGTCGCGGCAACCGCGATCACTTGGAGCGCCGAACCCTGCTCCTCGCTGCGCTCGCTGGCGGGCTGGTGGTCCTCTGGTTCCTCCTCCGAGGTCACTGAGGCCGGAAATCGCGGTTGTCAGGGCGCAGGTCACGGGGGCATGGAAAGCGTCTCGGCACGGGAATCGCTCCTGAATCCCGTGCCTGCCCTCCCGGAACTGCCAGAGGGGGGTTAGCGTTCCACTGCTGTATTGGCAGAACACCGTTTTTCAAGAAGGAAGTACGTGGCAAGATCCAACAGACGTCGCGGCGGAACCAACGTCGCACCCCCGGCCGAAGAGCCGGGTTCCAACGGCAGCACGGCAGGCTTGAGGAAATCAGCGGGCCGCTCCTATGGCTCGCACCGCGAATGGCTCCTCGACCGACACGGTTCGGTTTGCGCCTACTGCGGCACCCGGGTTCCCGAAGAGACCATCACGCTGGACCACGTCCGGCCGCGTCGCGGCCAGTCGGCCTATGACCGTGCCGACAACCTGGTCCTCGCCTGTCGCCCCTGCAATGCGGCCAAGGCCGACACCCCTTTCCTCGCCTTCCTGATGGCACGGCGCGCACGTGGCGTCTTCCTGCTGCATTATGGCGAGCATCTCTCCGAACCGCTCCGGCAACTCGCCCGCAATGCGAGCGAACGGCCGCTGCTGGCGCCGGACAGGTAAAGCTCCAATCGTTGCGTGCCAAACCGCGGCTTGACAGCCGCGGCTCGGCTCACGCCCGCGGCTCGGCGCCCCTACGCGACGTCACATCATGCGGAAAGACGGGCGCAGCATGCTGCGCCCCTACGCTTTCACTGGCACCGGCTTGCTGCCCCCACCCAACGCCTCGCTCACGATCCGCAACTGCTCGGCCGCGTGCGCCGCGGGGTACCCTTCGGCGGGTGACGCACGCTCCGGTCGCCCGGCGTAGCGAAGCTCGACCCCGCCCGGCAGTACCCGGCGGAGCCGAGGCTCGACGTAGCTCCATGCCCCCATGTTCCGCGGCTCCTCCTGCGTCCACACCACCTCGCTGAGCGAGGGATACCTGGCGAAGAGCGCCTGGATGTCATCCTCCGGCAGTGGATAGAGCTGCTCGATCCGCGCCACCGGCGGCCGTTCGGTGCGCTCGGCGGCCTCCGCCATCAGATCGTAGAAGATCTTCCCCGAGCAGAGCACCAGCGAACGCGCCGCAGCTCCATCAGTGTAGCTCGCATCGTCGATCACCGGGTGAAAGCGCCCCTCGACCAGGTCGCCAAACGACGACCCTGCCTCGGGCTTCCGAAGCAGGGACTTCGGCGTCATCACCACCAATGGTCGCTGTACGTCCCACTTCGCCTGACGACGGAGCAAGTGGAAGTACTGCGCCGGTGTGGTCGGATTGGCGACGCGGATGTTTCCCTCGGCCGCCAGTTGCAGGAACCGCTCAAGCCGTGCCGACGAATGCTCCGGACCCTGACCTTCGTACCCATGTGGCAACAGGAAGGTGAGCCGAGAGGTCACGCCCCACTTCGACAGACTCGACGAGACGAACTGGTCGATGATCACCTGCGCCCCGTTGACAAAATCGCCGAACTGCGCCTCCCAGATCACGATCCCTTCGGGCGCCGCGGTGGCGTAGCCGTACTCGAACCCGATCGCCGCCAGTTCCGAGAGCGGGGAATTGTAGAGCTCCATCGGCGCGAGCGCTCCCGGCAACGCCTGGATCGGCGCGAAGGTACCGCCGGTCTCGGTGTCGTGCAGCACGAGGTGACGCTGCGAGAAGGTGCCTCGTTGCACATCTTGGCCGGTCATCCGGATCGGGACGCCCTCGACCAGCAACGACGCGAATGCGAGTTCCTCGGCGTGGGCCCATTCGATCGCTCCCGGCTCGACCAGTGCGGTGCGCCGCTTCTCAAGCGACTTGGCGAGCTTGGGGAGCGGATGAAATTCGTCCGGCCAGGTGAGCAGTTGTTCGTTGAGCGCACTCAGGGTGTCAGCGTCGACCGCCGTCACATCATCCGAGGTGACCGGTGCTGGCAGCCGCGCCGGCTCGGGGTTGGCGATCTTCGCGGTCGCGCCCGACTTGAACGCCGACTGGATCTCGATGAACCGGTCGTAGGCCGCATTCCAGAGTTGATCGGCCCGATCGGCCGGAATGGTCTTCGCGTCGGTCAGCGTGGTGGCATACAGCTCGCGCACCGTCGGATGTTCCTTGATCTTCGCGTACATCACCGGCTGGGTGAACGCTGGTTCGTCGCCCTCGTTGTGACCGTTGCGCCGGTACCCGACGAGGTCGATCACCACGTCGTGCTGGAACTTGAGTCGGAACGCCATCGCCAGACGTACGGCAGCCAGGCATGCCTCCGGGTCATCGGCGTTGACGTGCACGATGGGGATGTCGAAGCCCTTCGCGAGGTCTGACGCGTAGCGTGTCGACCGCGCGTCGGACGGCACCGTCGTGAAGCCGATCTGGTTGTTCGCGATGACGTGCAGCGTCCCACCCGTCCCGTAGCCACGCAGCGCCCCGAAGTTGAGCATCTCGGCGACCACGCCCTGTCCGGGGAACGCCGCGTCACCGTGAATGACGACGGGCAGCGCGGCCGACGGATCAAAGTGTGCCGAGCCGCCGCGACGCGATGTCTGCTTGGCGCGCGCGCGCCCATCGACCACCGCGCCGATGAACTCCAAGTGACTCGGATTCGATGCGAGGGAGACATTGATCGTCTTGCCACGCCGGGTCCTGAACGCGCCCTCGGCCCCGTGGTGGTACTTGACGTCGCCGGTGCCCCCGTCGGGTGGCCGCGAACTCTCGGCATGCTTGGCGCCCTCGAATTCGGCGAAGATCGCTTCGTACGGGCGGCCGACCGTGTGCGCCAGAACATTCAGGCGACCGCGGTGGGCCATACCGAGCACGGCATCGCGGACCCCCTGATCGGCGGCCAATTCAAGCGTCAGGTCGAGCATCGGGACCATCATGTCGAGCCCCTCGATCCCGAAGCGCTTTGCGCCGAGGTACGCCTTGCCGAGGAAGCGTTCCATCCCCTCGACCTGGGTGAGGCGTTCGAGCAGGGCCACCCGCTCCTCGTCGCTGAGCACAACCTTGTGCGCACCGGTCTCGATTTGCTGACGGAGCCAGACACGCTTTTCGTGCGACGAGATGTGCTCGACTTCGTACGCGATCGTCCCGCAGTAGGTCGCGGTCAGGTGTGGCCAGGCTTCCGCCAGCGTCGCGCCGGGGACGGCCACCCGCAACACATCCGACGGAATCGTGGCCATCACGGCATCGGTGAGGCCGAGTGTCGCAGGTTCGAGCGCGGGATCGCCGGCTGGCGGCGTGCCGAGCGGATCAAGATGTGCCGCGAGGTGACCGTGGGTGCGGATCGCCTTGGTGAGCGCCATCGCGGCCGCGACCTGATGCAACGCGACCGGTGACGATGCAGCACTGGCGGCAGCGGCTGGTGCCGCAGCCGCCCGCGGCGTGGTGGGTGCGGCGATCTCCCCGATCTGCAACTTGAACGCGTCGTACACCTCCTGATAGAACTCATGTTCGCCCTGCAGGAGCTGATCAACGAGGCGGAGGTATGATCCCGACTCGGCGCCCTGCACCACACGGTGATCGTAGGTGCTGGTGAGCATCATCACCTTGGAGATGCCGAGCCCCTTGACCGTCCCGCTCTCCATGTCGCGATACTCAGGCGGATAGGCGATCGCACCCGTCGCGATGATCGTCCCTTGCCCCGGCATCAGCCGCGGCACCGAAGCAACCGTCCCGAGCCCGCCCGGATTTGTGAGAGTCATCGTCGCGCCCGCGAAATCGTCGGGCATGAGCTTGTTGTTCCGCGCCTTGTCGACCAGCCCCTCGTAGGTCGCGAGGAACCCGGCGAAGTCCATCGCATCGGCACCCTTGAGGACCGGTACCACCAGTCCGCGCGACCCGTCCTTCCGCTCGACATCGACGGCGAGTCCGAGATTCACATGCTCCGGATCGAGCCGATAGGTGCCATCCGAACGGCTGAGGACGGCGGTGCCCATGCCGGGAAACTCCCGGCATCCACGGACCAGCGCCCAGGCGATGAGATGCGTAAATGAGAGCTTGATCCCCTTGTCGGCGGCCTTGAGCTTGCCGTTCAGGTCGGCACGTCGGAGCTCGAGGGTGCGGACGGGGATCTCGCGGAAGGTGGTCGCCGTCGGGATGCTGAGGGAGGCGTCCATGTTGCGGGCGAGGGCCGCGGCCGGTCCCTTGAGCGCGACCGCGTTGCCGGGAAGCGGCGGCTCGGGCTTGGCGGCCGGTTGGGCCGACGCTGTCGGTGTGGCGGGATCAGCCTTGGCCGGTTGCTCGAAGGGGACAGGTGCCTGGGCGTCGAGTAGGGCCTCGTACATCGCCTCGGCGGGGATGGCGACAGCCTCTTCGGTCTCATTCCAATCCACGAATCACTCCACATTCGGGTAATCGCGAAAGATACAATCCCCGGGGGTGGTGCGGTGTCCCGCCACCGTGAACTGGGGCGGGTACGAAATGACCCGCCAACCCTTACCTTTGGGGATGACTACCGTCTCTCCCGGACGCCGCGCCGTGGTGGTTGCCGGCCTCCGCACCCCGTTTGCCAAGGCCGGGACAGTGTTCCGGGACGCGACTGCCAGTGAGCTCGCTCGACACTGCACCCGGGAACTGCTCTACCGGGCCGAAATCCCCGGCGACATGGTCGACGAAGTGATCTACGGGCAGGTCGTCCCATCGCCGCTGGTGCCCAACGTCGCCCGCGAGGTGGCGCTCCTGCCGCAGTTTCCGAAGACGATCCCCGGATACACGCTCAATCGCGCCTGCGCGTCCGGCGCCCAGGCCGTGGGCAACGCCGCCGACCAGATCGAGGCTGGCCACGCCGAGGTGATCATCGCCGGTGGCGTCGAAGTGTTGTCGGATGTGCCAATCCTGCACACGCGCCGCTTCGCCCAGCTGCTGCAGCAGGCACTCAAGACGAAGTCGCTGGCGCAGCAACTCGGTATCGTCGCGAAGGTCCGCCCGCGTGACCTCGTCCCTGTGTCACCGGCGATCGCGGAGCCGAGCACCGGTGAGTCGATGGGCGAATCTGCCGAGAAGATGGCGAAGGAGAACGGCATCACGCGCGCGGCACAGGACGAACTCGCGTTGATGAGCCATCAACGTGCCGCCGCCGCCACACGCGACGGACGTATCACGTCAGAGATCGCGCCATGGTTTGGGGGGCCGGCCCGGGACCAGATCATCACGAGCGACAATCTGGTCCGTCCCGACACCTCACTCGAGGCGCTCGCCAAACTGCGACCGGTCTTTGATCGTCGCTACGGCAGCGTCACGGCGGGCAATGCCTCACCACTCACGGACGGCGCCGCAAGCGTCCTGCTCATGAGTGAGGAGCGCGCGCGCGCGCTTGGCCACTCGCCGCTCGTCGCCGTGCGGAGCTACGCCGTCGCGGCCGTCGATCCGGGATGGCAACTCTTGATGGGGCCGGTGTACGCCGTGCCGATCGCCCTCAGGCGCGCCGGGATCACCTGGCAGGAGGTGGGGCTCTTCGAGGTACACGAGGCCTTCGCCGCGCAGGTCCTCTCCAACGAGCAGGCGTGGGCGTCTCCGGAATGGGCTGCCCGCCTCGGCTTGCCGGAAGCGACGGGCCAAGTCGATTGGAGTCGTACCAACGTGATGGGCGGCTCCATTGCCCTCGGCCACCCCTTCGCCGCGACCGGTGCGCGACTGGTGACGTCGCTGTCCCACGAGATGGTGCGCCAGAACGTGCAGTTCGGCTTGATCTCGATTTGTGCGCAGGGCGGCATGGGCTACGCGATGGTCCTGGAGAATCTGCGATGAGCGCCTTCCGCACCACGCGCCGCGGTGGCGTTGCGATCGTCACCTTCGATCTACCGGGCGAATCGGTGAACAAGATCACCCAGGCGGTTGGCTGGGAGATTGATGACCTGATCGAGCGGCTCGTCCATGATGAGACGGTGACCGCGATCGTCCTCATCTCGGGCAAGCCTGATGTGTTCATTGCCGGCGCCGACATCGAGGAGTTCACCCGCGCCGGCACCGCCGAGGAGATGACCAAGCTCTCCCACGATGCCCAGGTCCTGATGCGCCAGATCAGTGCGCGGACGAAGCCGATCGTCGTCGCGATCCATGGTGCCTGTTTGGGGGGGGGACTTGAACTGGCCCTGTCGTGTCACTATCGGGTGGCCTCGACGCACCCCAAGACGCTGCTGGGGCTGCCCGAGATCCAGCTCGGCCTGTTGCCCGGTGCCACGGGCACGAACACGCTGCCGCGGCGCATCGGCGTGCGTGCGGCGCTCGACCTGATCCTCACCGGCAAGTCGGTCGACACGCGGAAGGCCCTCAAGCTCGGGTTGATCGACGAGGCGGTCCCGCCGGCGATTCTGCTGGACGTCGCGGTCGCCGCGGCCGAACGGTTGGCCCAGGGTTGGAAGCCGAAGCGTGCCGGTCGTGGGTTGATGGCCTTCCTGCTCGACCAGACGCCGCTCGGCCGGCTGCTCGTGTTCCGGAAGGCGACCCAGCAGGTCGCGGAGAAGACGGGGCAGCACTACCCGGCACCCTATCGCGCGCTTGACGTGATGCAGACCAGCATGAGCGAGGGGATCGTGCGCGGGCTCGAGGAGGAGTCGATCGCGTTCGGTGAGTTGGCGATGACCGAGGTCTCTCGTCGACTGGTCGAGATCTTCTTTGCGACGACCGCGCTCAAGAAGGACGATGGGGTGCCGGCCGGGGTCGGGACGCCGCGTCCGGTTCGCCGACTCGGCGTGGTGGGCTCGGGCTTCATGGGAGCCGGGATCGCCGGCACCGCCGCGATGCAGGCCGGCGTGCAGGTCCGGATGAAGGATGCCGATCTCGCACGCGTCGCCACCGGCGTGCGGAATGCGGAACGGATCATCGAGTCGCAGCTCACGCGGCGCAAGATCACCCGCTTTGAATTCGAGCGGCAACGTGCCCTGCTCACCGGCACCGGCGACTGGAGTGGGTTCCGCGCGGTCGACCTGGTGATCGAGGCCGTCTTCGAGGAGCTGGGCACCAAGCGGCAGGTCCTCGAGGACGTCGAGCGCGTGGTCGGCACCCAGACGATCCTCGCGAGCAACACCTCCACGATTCCGATCGCCGACATCGCTCGCGAGGCACGCCATCCCGAACGGATCATCGGCATGCACTTCTTCTCCCCGGTCGACCGGATGCCGCTGCTCGAGGTGATTCCGCACGAGGAGAGTTCGGTCGATGCCGTGGTGACCGCCGTGCAGTTTGGTCGCCGAATGGGGAAGACGGTCATCGTGGTGGCCGATTCCCCCGGTTTCTGGGTCAACCGGATCCTGGGTCCCTACATCAACGAGGCCGGTTTCCTCGTGGACGAAGGCGTGCCGATCGAGGTGATCGACCGTGTGATGACCGAGTGGGGATTCCCGGTCGGCCCACTCGCCCTGCTCGATGAGGTCGGCTTCGATGTTGGCGAGAAGGCCGGCATGGTGCTCCACGCCGCGTACGGCTCGCGGCTGGCGCCGGCGCGTGCGCTGGCAGCACTTCGGGCGGACGGTCGACTCGGACGCAAGAATGGCCGTGGGTTCTACACCTACCACGATGGCAAGAAAGGCGGGCCAGATGCTGCAGTCGCGCGCTTGCTCGGGACCCGTCCGCCGACCGAGGTCGATGAGTCGCGGATCCGCGATCGACTCGTCTTCGCGATGCTGAACGAGGCGGCGATGGCGATGAGCGAGGGCGTGGTCCGGATCCCTCGCGACGGCGACATCGGGGCCATCTTCGGGATCGGCTACCCGCCATTTCGTGGCGGGCCGCTGCGGACCCTGGACGCGATCAGCGCTGAGGAAGCGGTCCTCGTCCTGGAGCGATTGGCACAGAGCCATGGCGCACGGTTCACCCCAGCGCCGGTGCTTCAAGAGATGGCCCGAACCCGAAGCTGCTGGTACCCGAGCGGAGCCGACCGCTGACTCCACCGCGTCGGCGGGCCATCGTCGCGTTCCTGATCGCGGCCATGTTCGTCTGGTGGCGTGCGCGTTCCGACGGCTACTTCACCCTGATGGGTGTCGGGGAGCCCTGGTCCTCCACGCTCGGTCCCCTGCTGCCGGCGCTCTCCGCGGGCCTCAGCGCGGCGATGGCCCTTTCACTGGTCGATGCCGCCTCTGGCACCATCGCCGGCATCGTGGCGGCGTTGGCGGTGATGCTCTTGCCAGGCTTCATGCCCTTGCACCGGACTTCGCTCACGGGACCGCCACTGACGGCGGTGACGCTCACGATGATCGGGGTGATGGTCCACGCACCACGCTTCTCGATCGCATATGGCATCCTGGCTGCGACCGCGGCCGTGTTCATCGCCCCAGCGGGAGTGGGCCTGGTCCTCGCCGCCGTCGCCTGGGCCTGGTGGGTGGAAGGGGCTCGGCCGGGCGACCGTCTCACCCGGCTCGCGCTGGCATCCCTACCGCTGCTCCTGGCATCGATCCTCACGCTCAAATTCGGTAGCGCCTGGCCGACCACGCTCGATTTCGGTTGGCATGGTGATCTCGATGAAGGGCTGCACGCCGCGGGCGTCGTGTTCGGCGATCAACTGGCGCCGACGCTCACGGGTGCCATACGCTGGTTCGCGGTCGCGGACCTCACGCTCCTCCTCGTTGCCCTCGGGGTGGTGACCTGGCGTCGGATCGAGGCGTCGCCTCGCGCCGACACGGTGGCGCGTCGCCTCCTGCCGGCGCTGCTCATCACCGCGCTTGGCCTGATCGTGGGTCTCGTCGTCACATGGCTGGCGCTGCCGCTGACGCCGTTGCCGACCCTCGAGGATCTCTTCCCGCTCCTCGGGATCCTGGTTGTGGCGACCGTCGCGAGTATTGCGACGCTTTGGCCTCGGTGGCCGAAATGGGGCAAGGTGGTGGTGCTGATTGTCGTGCTGGGTTGGGCCCAGGCGGCCCTCCGAGGCTAGCTCAGTGCGGGTCGCGCCTGGCCGGTGCGCCACGGGCGTTGCGCGAAACCCATCGGATCACACATGAGCATCCGGACGCCGGCGAGCCCCATCGCGGTGCCGAGTCCGAGTTGGCCGTGTCGGACCTGCGTCAGACCGTGCGAAAGGAATCGGCGAGCGAGCCGTGGGACGACTCGCCGACGGTCGAGCCCGCCGAGTGTCCGCCCCCACGCAGCGAGCTCTTGTGTCTCACGGCGTCGACCCTGCAGCAGATCTGCCGTGATCTGTTGATGCCCCCGGCGCACGTGCGCCACGGGAGTATCGAGATAGCCGAATCGTCCCGCCAAGGTCGCGCGGTAGCAGAAGTCGTATGTCTCGGCGAGCAGGGTCTCCTCACCACCCCACCCACCGATGTCGTGGAACCATCGCCGCCACGTCAGCGTCGTCACTGCGCAGAATGGCATGTTGAGAAGCAGGAAGTTGACGAGGCCCCCCTGCGGGTAGACTCGCCCGGCCGGGTCAGTCGGGCTCTGGGCGTGCGGTACGTCGTGTAGTCGCGGGAACCGCTCGTGATAGTATCCCCCACCCAATGGGCGGCCGGGTCCAAAGTGGGCGATGTCTCCCGCGACCACCCGGACTTCAGGATGGTCGAGGAGGAACTGTACGCGCCTGGCAAGGGATCCCACCGGAAGCAGGTCATCATCGTCCAGAAAGGTGATCAGGTCGGTGGACACCGCCTCGGCCCCTATTTGGCGCACCCGGGCCAGGCCAGCATTCGGCTGGCGAATGAAACGCACCTTGGGATGTCGACTGGCGAACCGGGGTGCCACTGGCTCGACCGAGCCATCATCGATCACCAGCACATCCACTGCGCCGTCGTAGTCCTGCGCGGCGATAGAGTCCAGCGCCGCGTCGAGGTATTCGGTGCGATCATGTACCGGGACAATCACGGTGACGGTGGGTGCGGACATGTCCTTCCCTTCGTGTGACGCCAATCGGTGCCGAGGCTCCCCTCCCGAGGCTACGCCAAATAGGCCTTGGCGCAAGTCCCTGATCCGGAGTACTCTGGATGGATGCTCAGCCTTCCCCGTGCCGCCTTGCTTCTCATCGCACTCAGCCTTGCTTCGTCGGGTATCAGCCCCCTTCTGACCCAAGCCACCGCGATCAGACCGGGTGTCGATACCATGACGATCTGGTTGATCCGCGGCCGCGATACCACGCTATCGGGTCGCATCATCGACGATCTGTCGATCGTGGCTGATTCGACCGGCGACCGGTTCGTGCGCGCGTTCACCACGGCCAGTGTGGTGCTCGGTGGTCGCATCGACACACTCATCGATCGGGTCGATGGCCTTCTGCCGGAGCGGGCGGTCACGGTGTTTGGGGATTCCGTCTATCGACTCGAGTTCCGACCCGGACGCCTCGTCGGCGACCTTCGACTCGGGACCGGCAGACGGCAATCCATCGACCTCGCGCTGCCGTCGCCGGTGATCAACGCCTCGAGTTTCGATCTCTTGCTCAGGACATCACTCCTCCGCATCGGCGACAGTTTGCACGCGATCGCGTTCACCCCGAGTGTCTTCGGCGGGGTTGCGCGACTCTCGGCCAGGATCGACGGTGAGGAAGAAGTCGATGGTCGTCTCGCGTGGCGGGTGATCGGCATCTTCCCGCCGGGAATGCGA
>JBDTNH010000026.1:0-26723 GCA_039933845.1 Gemmatimonadota bacterium | reverse complement strand
TAACCCGCGTATCTGGACTCCTCCCCCTGTTTGCGCAAGGGGTGGTGCACGTGTTTTCTGTTCGCAGATCATCCGGGTTGGCGGAGGGTCGACTGCAGTCGTATCTCCGGCCCTTGAGTTGGGCGTCATGCCCTGGCCACGATGGTAAGTCGCGCGCAGGGAGCCAATCGCTTGTCGCGGCCCCGAGGGCCATGCGGGTTATCGGCTCGTCCCCACGCCGGTCTGACCGGTCGCCATCGGAATGATCCTTCAGCAGCTCGTGACTGGATCCCCCCCCTGCGGCTCGCGCCGCTCACAGTCCCGCCCGTCTCGCCAGGTGCGCCAACAGATGCGCGCGATCTTGTTCGCCAAGGCAACCGCCGCGACGTTGTGGCAGTGACGGATCGAGACGTCCTTGGCCCAGGCACGGAGATCATCCGGATGGTCGGTCACCGCGCCGGCGCGGAGCGCGGAGCGTGCCCCATGGATGAGCAGCATGCGCAGGTAGCTGTTCCCCTTGCGGGTGATCGAGCCGAGTCGTCGGGATGCCCCGCTCGAATGCTCTCGGGGCGTGAGCCCGAGCCAGCTGGCGAAGTGTCGCCCGGAGCGGAAGCGATGGATATCGCCGACGCAGGCCACCATCGCCGTCGCGGTGAGGACCCCGACGCCGGGGACGGTCATCAGCCGCTTCGCATCCGGCATGGTATGGAGGAGCGACGTGAGTGACGTGCGCACGGCATCGGCCCTCTCCTCGAGTGACCGGATCTCTGCGATCAGCTCGAACAGTGCTTGCTGGAGAAAGTCCGGTCCTGCCTCGTCGGCGAGCGCGGCCCGCGCCTCCAGCGTGACACGCCGCGCGCCGACCGGGATCGTGTGGCCGAGCTCACGCAGGTGCCCGCGCAGTGCGTTGATCCGCGCGGTCCGGGTGTGGAGATAGCCCTGCCGAATCCGGTGCAGCGCCACCACCGCTTGTTGCTCCACGGACTTGACGGGGACCGGCGTCAGCGCGTGGTTGCGCGAAGCCTCCAGCAGTGCCTTGGCGTCGGCGCGATCGGTCTTGTTGCCGTCACGGTAGCGCGCCACATCCGCCGGATGCAGGAGCGTCACACGATGGCCAACGCGCTGGGCCTCCCGTCCCCAGTGGTGCGCCGACCCACACGCCTCGAGCAGCACCTCGGCAGGAGCCTGGGCCGCGAGGAAACGCGGGAAGGCCGCACGGGAGAGGCGACGTCGGGACTTCACCACGCCAGGCGCATCGGTGATCGCGACCTCGAACACCGTCTTGGCGAGATCGACGCCTATCTGTATCGTTGTCATGAGACTCCTCCTCGAGGTGGTGGCCTTCGGGGCCGTGATGCTGAATGCTGGTGACATCTCGGGGAGGAGTCCATACCATCACTTGCGGCCGTCGAGGCCATGCGGTTCGGCCGCCGCGAGGTAGTGTCTCTCTAAGGACTGCGGCGGCCTCACCTGGCCTCGCCGCAGAACCGCAAGCCGTCATGCAGCGTCACGGAATCCAGCTTCCCCTCGTATCAGACAGAGGTAATCCATGAGACGCGCGCGTATCGCGTCGAATAGGAGTCGCATCGTTTGTCTTGTCAGCCTCGTGCTGGTGATCCTCGCCTGCAATCCAAAGGAGAAGATTCTGCCCACCGAAGATCGAACGATCCTGGCCACCCGGTACGCTGCGGCATGGAGCGGGAAGGATCCCGTGACATTCGGTGCGTTCTACAACGAGCAGGGGACACTGGTTGTGAACGGCTCCGCATCCGTTGGTCGTGCCGCCATTGTCGAGACGGCTCGTTCGTATATGGAAGCGTTCCCGGATATGACGGTGCGGTGTGACTCCCTGCGCGAGGAGCCCGACGCAACCGTCTTCTACTGGACGTGGACCGGTACGAATACCGGTCCGGGTGGCACCGGCCGACCGGTCCATCTGACGGGATACGAGCGATGGACATTTGATGGCGATGGCCTGATCATGAAGTCTGATGGGCACTTCGACAACGACGAGTATCAGCGGCAACTGAAGGGCGACTCGACGCTAGCACGTTGATCGTACGCGGGCTCGTTCTCCGAGGAGCGCGTGCATAGCACGTCGTTCGGGCGACCCGGGACATCTGGCAATCGGAACGACAGGGAATGGTCGGAGCGCTGATGTGATCTTGTCAGGCCATGCGTGGGGTTCCGCGCGTTGGCAACCGCGAGTATCGCTCCGTCACCGCGGTAGCAGCATCTCCAGCACTCTGGACCGTGACTCGGCGGCGATTGTCCCCCCCCCAGCAACCAGGAGCCGGCCGTCGTGGACGACCGGGTACACACCATGGCGCGCCACGTCCAGCGGCGGACCGACGCGCCATCGGTTCGTCATGGGGTTGTAGATGTCGACTCGCGCGTAGGTGCCCCCCTCACCGGCACCCGGACCGTCGATGGTCTCGCCACCCATCACCCAGAACTCGCCGTCGAGCCACACCGCCGTACCGCTGCCACCACGCGGCTGGGGCAATGGAGCCGGCGCACCCGGTGTCCCGTCACTCACGATCCAGTGGTCAGTCTGGGGGTCGTAGATCTGCACGTCGTCGAATCCGTTCGCCACGACATTGTTATTGCCGCTTCCGGGTCCACGGCCTCCGAACAGGTAGAATCGCTCGCCATCCGTCCCGGCGGCCGCATGGTTGCGGGCTCGGGGCATCGGGGCAATCGGACGCCAAGCGCCGCCGAGGGAATCGAGCACCCAGGCTCCCGCGCTGGTGGTGTCATTCGCGATCCCGCCGGCAGCGTAGAGCCGTTCGCCGATCACCGCCGTGGCGACCGAACCTAGTCGTTGCGGTAGCGGTGGCCCGGCGCGCCACGCGTTGCGCGACGGATTGAACACCTGCACCTGCCCCTCACTCTCCCAGCCGAAGCCACCGACGAGAACCAATTCCTCGTTCCACACCTCGGCAGCTTGATGATCGCCCGGATTCGGGCGGGCCGACCAGAGCCCAATGGGATCCCAACGCCCGGAGGCAACGTTCCAGGCCAGGGTGTGCTTGCTCCCGGCGCCTACCACGAACAGGTGTTTGCCCACCACACCAGCTCCGACCTCACCGAGGGCGATGGGCATATCTTCGCCGCGGTGCCAGACGCCGGTGAACACGGTCTTTGCGAGTGAGTCCGTTGTCGGGTAGTTGCCTGACTGCGCGCCAAAGCCAGTGTAGATCGTGTCGCCGACCATGAGCGCCACGGTGCCGAGTCGCGGCTGCGGCAGTCGGCCGAGTGGGGTCGTGGTCCCGGTCTTGAGGTCGTAGCCCAAGATGGCGTCGACGTTCTCCTGCGCCGTCGGACGAGAGCGACCACCCGCCAGCACGACCAGGCCGCGCCACATCGAAGTGGCGGGTTCCTGATGGGAAATGGCGTAGGGGAGCGCCGGTGCCTCGGTCCATTGATCGGTCGCCGGGTCATACCGGTGCACGTGCGATACATCCAACGGGACGGGATCGTGCCCCTGATTGCCCCCAAACACCCAGATCGCGCCCTCCGCGTACACTCCCGTCGCGTGGCCCCTCGGCTCGGGCATCGGGGCGCGTGCCTGCCATGCGGTCTCGCCGGGGAGCAGCATCCAATGGGTACCACGATCGATGTTTCGATCGCTGGCCCAACCGCCGATGTAGTGGAGGGTATCGCCTCGATTGATGAGCAGGCCGCTGCCCCGAGGTTCGGGGAGCGGGGGACCCGCCACCCAGCGATCGTCGGGGATCAGATATTGCCAGACCGCCGTCGTCGGTGGACCGGGGTGGTCCCCGACAAAGCCACCTGCGATCCACAGCGTGTCGCCGAGCAGGACGGGATTGAAGTGGGTCAGCGGCTGGGGCATGGTGGCACCGGTGCTCCACGTGCCAGTGTCGAGGTCGAGAATATCAACGCGATCCGTGGTCTGGATGTCGTGATTCCGAAAGCCGCCAAAGACGAAGAGTCGCCGACCGACGATGATCGCCCCGGGCTCATAGCGCGGATAGACCATCGAGGCGACTGACGTCCATGGTGTCGACGTCTCGGGCCCTGGCTCCCTGGACCAGAGTGCATCGAAAAATTCGATTGGCCACCGCCGTCCTGTCTCGAATGCGACGGCACCGATCAGGATCACAAGGCTGCCCGCGACCCACCATGGGGCGCGTCGATGAATAGCGGTCATCATGGTTTTTCCAGGGTGAAGGCCTGCAACGATGCCCCGGCACCCTCGCCGGTGGCGATCACGACGAATTGCCGTCCCGCTCGAGTCTGGTACGTCATCGGGTTGCTGTATCCGACCTGACCAAGCGGCCAGGACCAGGTGACTGCACCGGTGCGGGTGGAGACCGCGACCAGGATGTCCCCGCCACCCGTTCCGAACAACAAGCCGCCGGCAGTGACCACGCCGCCGGGCGCGCCAGGAACCCCAAGTCTGTGCACATCGACGTCGCGAAGATGTGGGTGCGCGTTGACGGCGCTGCGCTCTCCAAAGGGCACCTGCCATGCCACGCTTGCGTTCTGTACGGTCACCGCGGTCAGGTTGCCCCACGGAGGTTTCACCGCCGGCACCCGGACCGCGGGCACTGGCGGACGTCCCCAACGGCGCGTACGCGGGAGGGACACCGTGAGCGGCGCGTCGGGTGGCATCAGCGGGTCGGCAATGAAGAGCGTATCCCCTCCCGGCGCGATCGGCAGTCGCGGGACGACTCGCGCAACTGTTGGCTGATGGGTCCCCTTGACGAACACGGTTCCCGAACGAGGGTCGGCAGCCAGCGCGCCCCACCCGGCGCCGCCAATCCATCCGGGCGTGCTGACACTTCCGTCACGAGATGGCGGCAGGAAGATCGGGCCGAGTTCGTATCGCTCGAGGACCGCGCGGGCACGGCGTGCGAGCGCCGGCGTGAGGTCCAAGGCGTCGTCGAGCGCGAGTGATTGTGGGACGAAGGGGGGGGGGCCTCCCGGATGCGGCTGGGTGGGCGACGCCCACTCTCCGGGGAGGGAGCTCGCCGGCACCGCGCGCTCCTCGATCGGCCACAGCGGCTCGCCGGTGACCCGATCAAACAGGTACAGCCAACCTGTCTTGCCGGCGACGACCACCACCGGGCGTTGCGGACCATCGAGGGCGAGATCGAGCAGCAGCGGGGCTGCGGCAATGTCGTAGTCCCAGAGTCCGTGATGCACGAGTTGCTGTGCCCAGACCAACGTCCCGGTCCTGAGGTCCAGGCAGACGACCGAACTGGCCCACCGATTGTCACCCGGGCGCGTTCCACCGTAGAAATCGTTGCTGGGCGAACTGGTCGGCAAATAGATCAGCCCACGCAGCGTGTCGATCGACATCGGCGCCCAGGTGTTCATTTGTCCCGTGCTTCGCGCGGACGCATCGGTCCACCCCCGGCGCGCCGGATCCCCTTCGGCCGGGATCGGATGCCACCGCCACAGCCGTGCCCCTGTTCGCGCATCGAATGCCTGGACGTCACCGGGTGGATCGCGCGTAAAGACCAGCTTGTCACTGATGGAACTCCCGACCACGACGATGCCGTTCCAGATCGCGGGGGGCGAGGTACCACCGATGTCCGCGCGCTTCACTGGCCATTCCAGTTCAGCGGTGAGGTCGACACGCCCGTGCCGGCCGAACTGCGGGACAAGGATGCCGGTCGCGGCTTCGAGCGCCACCAGGTCGCCGCGGGTGTTCATGTAGATGCGGCGCTGGCCATCCACCACGCTGGTCGCCACGCCCCGGTGGACGAAGCCCGCATGATCGCCGCCGACCGACCCACCCCGCCATGCAGTCGGGTCCCAAATCCAGAACGGCTCGCCGGTGTTCGCGTCGAGTGCGACCACCCGATGGAAGGGCGTGCTCAGGAAGAGGGTGTCGCCGATCATGAGCGGCGTCGCCTCGAACTTTCCCGGCGAGACACGCTCGCCGTTGGCCGGATCGCGCATTGGTCGTTCGCCGGTGGTCCACCGCCACGCTGGGCGGAGCCGGCTGACTGTCAGCGTATCGATCTGGTGCGCCGGGGAAAATCTGGTTTGGGCCGCGTCCCCCCCCCATGTAGTCCATTCGATGGGGATACTCGACCCTGCGGTGGCCTCTACCACATCGCGGTCGCCACACCCGACGCACAGCACCATCGCCACTATCCAGGCGCCCTGCCAACGCAGAGTGGCTCCGTCACATGCCGGGAGGGAAACGGTCGAATCATGGAGCGTCACGGGCCCTCCTGAGGTGGTCGTGCTGGCTCCGGTGTGAACAGCAGTCGGCAGTGGGCGGGAGGCTGTGGTCCAACATACCACCACCACGCCCGGTGCTCGGTCCCGCACTCGTGGACCGACACGCCTGCGGTGCGGAGTCCGCGGAACAACGTATTCCGTGCGGCCGGCTGGGCGAAGATCATGAGGACGTGAATGCCCCGGTTGGCATGCGCCGAGATGCGTTCGGCTTCGGCCTCGCCCCACCCCGAGATCGCAGCGAGGTCTCGGTGGCCGCCGTACTCGATCCGAATTCCGGCCGACCGCCCCATGATTTCCTGTGGGACGGGTCCGTCGACGCGGTCTGGGACGATCGGTGCCAGGGTCCGATGAAGCGGGTTGTGAAACAACGGTCCCCCCGACGAGGCGAGCCAGGCGAGGGTGTCGAGTCGGTCGGTGTCTGGGCGGGACCAGTCGGTGGTGGCCACCAGCCAGTGCGGCAGGGCACCGGCCGATAGGTAGACGACATCGGGATGCTGTGCCATGACGCCTTCGATCAGGTCGCGTCCACCGTTCGGGGAATCGCGGCCCACCCCGTCCACCGCGCCGGATACGGCAAGGGCCAGCACTCCCGCAATCGTGCAATTCCGCCTCCACCGTGCCCCGTCGCCGATGACGGCAAGTGTCGATGCGGCGAGCAGGGTCAGCGATGGGACCGCCCAGAGCGACACGCGGACGCCGACCGCCACCTGATCCGTCAACCACCCTGCGCCGAGCATGGCGAGGGGGCTAGTGATCAGCACCATCGCCCGCCAACGTCCTTGCGTCCAGAGCAGTGCCGCGCCGATGGTCACAAGGGCCACGACAATGGGCCATGCATCCCACGGGGGTGCGGTGGTGATCATGCGGGCGATCTGGTTCAGTAGGTCGCCGACCCGCCCCGGGAGCCCCGGGGAGCCCAGCTGTGCCATCGCGTCGAACCAGAAGGCCTGCATCGTGGCATTGAGCGTGGCCGGGCGATAGCTCACCACCCAGACGGGGAGGAATGCCAGAAGCCAGACGGCACTGACGGCGACGGTTGTGGCGGCCATCCCACGATCCCGTTGATAGGCGGCGACAGCGAGCAGCAGCACGCCGATCCCCGCGAGCACCAGGATCGCGGGGAGGGAGAACAGCGTCCCGAGCACGCCGAGGACCGCGAGCCGCCACCACTGCGCACGGCGGTTGGATGTGGTTGGGGGCGCAAGCACGGCCCAGGCCGAGCCCAGGAGCGCGATCGCCACGAGCGCGTCGAGAGCGTACGGCTTCGCCTCGTTGGCGTGGTAGATCAAGGCGGCGTTGGTCGCCACGAGTACCGTCGCGATCAGCGCGGCCTTTGCACCCACCCACGGGCGCGCCACGCGCCAGACCACCCATGGCGTCGCGATCCCCGCCAAAAGTGCCGGAACGCGGAGGACCCACTCGTGCATGCCAAATGTCCTCACCAACAGACTTTCGAGCGCCAACCAACCGATAGGCGCGACCTGATCCCAGTCGAGTGGGGAGAGGAAGCCGGCGAGGTCGCGGCGGCCGATGTTGAGGGCGACCATCGCCTCGTCAATCCAGAGTGGACGGCGCTGCAGGAACACGACTACCCGGAGGAGCGCGCCGACAACGATGGCCCCGAGGGCCAACTGCTCGAGTCGCCTTGGCGGCAGGTGCAGGCGCGGCGTGGCGGGTCGCTCAGCGATATGAGTCATGTGATTTTCGGCAGGACCTGCAAGGGATGCGCCATGGGGATGGCGAGGCCTGATATCGGAGGTATCCTTGTGGGGGGCTTCTCACCTCTCACCTCACACTTCTTACTCTGACTTCTCATGCCTCCTTCCGTCATCAACTTCGCCGACAAGTTCACGCTGATCACTGAGCAGTGGTCGCCTCGTGTCGTGGCCGAAATGAACGACTACCAGTTCAAGCTCGCCAAGCTCGAGGGCGAGTTCATCTGGCACGCGCACGCCGAGACCGACGAGGCGTTCATTGTGGTGAAGGGCCGATTGGTGATCGAGTTCCGGGATGGTGTCGTGACACTCCAACCGGGTGAGATGCTGGTGGTACCGGCCGGTGTCGAGCATCGTCCGGTCGCCGAGATGGAATGTCATATCTTGTTGATCGAACCGCGTGGGGTGGTCAACACCGGTGACGGTGGTGGTGAGCGGACGGCCGCGAACGACGTGTGGATCTAGAAGGCGATACGGCGAGAAGCGAGAAGCGAGAAGCGAGAAGCGAGAAGCGAGAAGCGAGAAGCGAGAAACGAGAAACGAGAAGCGAGAAGCGAGAAAGGGAGAAGCGGTGAGCGGATTTCGAAAGTTGCGCGCGGCGTTGGTGATCGCATTGACCTGGGGAGTGTTCTGGGGGGTGGTCGGTCCATTGCTCGCGGCCGCCATCTCGCTGGTCATTGGAGCCTCCGGTCCGTTCTCCGATGGACTGGGGACGCTCGCGTGGCTCTTCGTCACCTATGCGTTCGTTGGCGGCGCGATGGGACTTGGATTTGCCGGTCTCACGATGATTCTTGGCCGCCGGAAAGGCTGGAGCCTGACGCGTGGACGCGCAATTCTGCTCGGTGCCTTTGGTGGACTCGTGGCCTACGGCTTGTATGGGGCAGGGATGGGACTGGTGAAGGGCTGGATTCCGAACTTCGGTGCGCTTCCGGCCGCAATGGTTGCCGGCATCGGCGCGATCACCGGCGTCCTGACCTTCGGCACCGCAGCGCGCGGGAAGCTCCCTGCGGGCAACAACGAGCCGAAGCGGATCGAGGAATAGCGCCCCGCTACCCCCCCGCCATCGCCCCGACAATGAGGTACGGCTCGTCGCCGCTCGCAACTGCCTCCGGTAGTGCGTCATCAGGCGCCGAGTGAGACAGGTCTTCCTTGTGCGCAAAGAACCGGACGAACGCTCGCCGCCGCCCGGTGGCCGGATCGCGAATGGTCCCGCGCAGCATCGGGTAGACGCGCTCGACCGCATCGATCACCCCACGCTGGGTGACGGGCGCCGCGACGTCGAGTCGGATCTCGCCCGGGATCCCGGCGATCGCGCGGAGTGGTGCCGGCAGGTCAACTCGAATCATGAGAGCGTCTGCACCTCGACCGAGAGCACCGCCGGCAGGTCGCGCACAATGTCGACCCAATGGTCGCCACTGTCGGGCGACATATAGACCTGCCCACCGGTCGTTCCGAAGTAGATGCCGCACTCGTCGAGGCTGTCGACCGCCATCGCGTCTCGCAACACATTCACGAAACAGTTCTCCTGCGGCAGGCCGTTGGTCAGCGCCTCCCACTCGTTACCACCACTCCGACTCCGATAGACACGCAGCTTGCCTTCGGGCGGATAGTGCTCACCATCACTCTTGATCGGCACGACATACACCGTGTCCGGCTCATGCGCGTGGACTTCAATCGGGAACCCGAAATCAGTGGGCAAATTGCCACTGATCTCATGCCAGTTGTCGCCGCCATCATCGCTCCGCATCACATCCCAGTGCTTCTGCATGAAGAGCACATCGGGCCGTGCTGGATGCTGTGCGATCCGATGCACGCAATGGCCGACCTCCGCCGTCGGATCGGGGATGTAGAGCGAACGCAGTCCCTGGTTGATCGGTTGCCAACTCTCGCCGCCGTCGTCGGTACGGAAGGCACCCGCCGCAGAAATCGCGATGTACATGCGATCCGGGTTGACAGGATCGAGCAGGATGGTGTGGAGGCACATGCCGCCAGCACCCGGCGCCCAGTGCGGCCCGGAGCCATGTTTCCGAAGTCCGGAAAGCTCACTCCAGGTCGTGCCACCATCGGTGCTCTTGAAGAGCGCGGCGTCCTCGACGCCCGCATAGACGGTGTCGAGTTCTGTCCGCGAGGGCTCCAGATGCCAGACCCGCTTGAATTCCCACGGATGCGCCGTGCCGTCGTACCACTGGTGCGTGCCCGGTACTCCGTCGTAGGCGAACTCGTTGCCGACCGGATTCCACGTTACGCCGCCATCGTCCGACCGCTGGATCAGTTGTCCGAACCAGCCGCTCGACTGTGAGGCATAAATGCGATTCGGATCGACCGGCGATCCCTTCACATGGTAGATCTCCCACCCCGCGAAGTGCGGGCCTTCGACCTGCCATTCCTTGCGTGCGGCGTCAGACGTGAGGACGAATGCCCCCTTCTTGGTCCCGACAAGGACTCGGACTCCAGGCATGATGGATCTCGCGTTGAGGTAGGCGGGGATGTGATTCCACCCAAGCATACCGCGATCAGGGGTGGCTGTCGATCCGAGTCGCGATGGATCGGGGCGTTCAACGCCGACAAGCTGTTGGGCTCACCTTCCGAACTCGCCGCTGCGCGGCTCAGACAGCGGAACGTGAGCCCAACAGCCCGTCGGCGTTGTGGTCGCCCGGAAAGCCGTGGGCAGTGGCTACGCGAGCTACTTGACCCGGGCCCTAAGCTCACGGAGCACCGCCGCCGGAAAATCAACAGGCGCCTCGAGATGCCACGCCATTTGTGCGCCGACTCGGCGCTGCACCAGGGTCACCTCACCGTCCGGATGCCGGTACACCAGCCGCAAATCGTCCCCCGACAATACGGAGCGCAGCAGCTCGAGTCCTTCGATCCGGAACACGGTGCCGACTGGCGTGCCGAGGGAATCGAGTGTCGCACGTGCCTCGCTGGCCTTGGCGGTCGTCTGATCGCGAGCCAGGAGTTGCGGTGCCACGGCGCCTGCCGCAGATGCCGCTGGCGCGTTCAGCTGGCGCTCGACCGGTACCGCGTCGGCGCGTTCCCGCCGTGACCCGCCCAACGCATCACGTGGTTGCATGAGCTCTGATTCCGAGGCCTGGCGACTGGCATCAGCCGCGGCCCCCAGTGCGACATTCTCAGTGCTTGCCTTCGCCGCCTCGCGTTCGGCCAGCGTCACCGGGGCAGGCGTTGCGCCTGCGCTACGTCGCGGCGTCGTTGAGGCCGGTGGCGATGCGGCGATATTGGCCGAACGGTCGGCGGCCGATTCGTCGCGTGCGGGCGTCTCCTCCCCCTGTTGGATCGGATTGGCGATCGATCCTGCTGGCGTGACAGGTGTCGAGGGTACCCGTCCACCACGAGCGGAATACCCCAACCCGACGGCGAGCATGAGCGATGCTGCCCACGCCACATTCCGCGGCCAGGTCGCCAGCTTCGGTCGTGGCGCAATATCTGGGGCAGTGACGGGCGCTACCGATGCCTTGACCTCCGGCTCATCGAGCCAACCGATCATCTCGTCGGACGCCGAGGCGAAGTCACGTGCTTCGTCGAGGCGAGCGGAGCATTCGGCGCAGGATGCCAAGTGCGCCTGGATCGGCGGCAGCTCCTGCGACGGGACCTCGCCATCGAGCAGTTCCTGGATCAGGCCATCATCAAGATGCGACATGGTGCGCTCCTTCTCCGTCTCGATACGCCTCGACCAACTTGCGGCGCGCGCGTGAGAGTGTGGTCCCGACTGCCCCGCGTGCGAGGCCCAGCGTCGCGGCGATGTCGTCGTAGCTGAAGCCTTCGGCCTTGAGCAGCAGGGCGTCACGATCGCGTTCACTCAAGGTGTCGAGTGCGGCACGCACCGATTCGATTCGGCCATCCCGATCCATCACGTCGGCTGGACTCTCGGCCGCCCCATCCTGCTCGGCCTTGTAGAGCACCAGACGACGGTCTTGCCGGACACGTCGCCGCCCCTCTTCCCGGACCAGGTTGAGCGCCACCGCGAAGAGCCACGGCCGTGGATTGCGGGGCGGCGCCACCACGGCGCGGGCGAAGGTTTCCTGGGCAATCTCCTCCGCGCGGTCACGATCGCCCGTGCGCCGCATCAGCATGCGCACGAGCGAGTCGTGATACTCACGAAAGAGTGCTGCGACCACGTCGGTCATTGCCCCTCGAACTCGCGGAGGAATCGGGCCATGGCACCTGGAGCCCAGGTGGTGATGCCACCTGCATCAACCTTGAGGCTCGCGCGCCGGCCGGCAAGGACCAACGGACTTCCCACCGACAGCGGGGCCTTGAGCGATGGCCGCTCCGCGACCAAGGCAAACCACGCCTCACTGAACGGAGCCACGGTGGTCACCTTGAGCTCGAGGGTGTGCCCGACGTCGGTCCAGACACCGCCGCGCATGGCGAAGATCCGGCCACCGGCGCGCTGGATCCGTCCCTCGCCCGGTGCGCCGTCACGGCGCGATTCGGTTTCGGCGGGCGCCATCTGTTCCATCCGCTGGCGCACGGCCTCGTCGGCCTCTGCCACCGTGGCACTGGCTGAGAGATTTGCACTCGCCTTGGCGGCATCGAAGGCGCGCTGACCTGTCATCTCGCGGGCGGCGCCGGCACCAGCCGCCACAGGCATCGGGGTGAGGGCCGCAAGCTGCGACGGTTCCTGGACGAGGTACGAGGTGTATTCAGTCAGGATCCCATAGCGCAGACCGAGGTCACGGATCTGCGCGACGAGCGCCGTCGTGTTGCCTTCGATCCGGAGCTGCCGGCTGAGCTCGCCGATTCGACGCGCGGCCCAGAGTTGGGGCACGTACGCATTCTCCGACTGTCGGCGTGGGAAGTTGCCCTGCACGGTGAACCGCTCGCGCTGTCCCCCGCGCGTCCCCTCGAACACCACCGGACCCTCGCCTGCACCACGGTAGCGCATCATGATGACCAGCTCTTCGCCATAGAACAGGTCGGGCAGCACGGCGGGTGCCTCGTCGAGGAAGCGCACCGGTGCACTCACGATCCGGAGATCAACCAGCGCGGGACGCGCGAGCTTCGAGGTCAAGCTGCCCACCGCCTCCTCGACGTCGGCGCCCGGTGCCACATAGGTGGCACTGCCGCGCCCCTCGACGGCGAGTCGATCGAGCAGATAGGTGTTCACATCCTGGCCGACACCGATCGTGAAGATCCGCGCGCGACCGATGCGGCCCGCTGCACCGGCGGCGATGCGATCGGGCTCCAGCTCGCCAACGGACGGAATTCCATCGGTCAGGAGAAATACCACCCCCATGCGGCTGGTTTCGGTCGGCGTGTCGAGCGCCGCCGCCACCGCACCCTCGAGGTTGGTTCCACCATTGGGGTTGAGGCCATCGACGAAACGGTTCGCATCGGCCAGGTTCGCGGGAGTCGCTGTGGTGAATCCCTCGCGGAAGTGACGGATGCCGCTACTGAACGCCACCAGCCGGAAGCGATCGTGGATTCCCAGGCTTGCGAGGGCCTGGTGAAGCGCGGCGCGCGCCTGCTCCATCTTCGCACCACTCATCGAACCGGAGATGTCGACGACGAACGTCAGGTCACGCGGCACCATCCGCTCCTCGGTGGCAGCGGGAGGTGCCAGGAAGAGCAACGCGAAGCCATCCTCGCCTGGCTCGGCGTGGGTGAGCACGGTGCCACCCACGAGGCCGCGCTGGAACGGCAACACTACGTCCACATCACCCGCGACTGGCGGCGTGACGGTGATCTGCAAGGTGCCACCGCGGCGGCTCTGGACGATCGGGTTCGTGGGGGAGTAGGCGGTCGCGTACTGCTCGGCGTTGGCCACAGCGATAGACATGGTGACGGGAGCGTCGCCACGACTGCCGGCCGCATAGCGGATTCGGAGCGCGTCACTGTCACGCGAGAGTACCTGCGTGAATCGGAGCACGACCGTGCGCGTCTCGCCAGGCTGAACCGGAAAGACCTGGGCTCGCACGAGCCCGTGACCCACGAGGGTGAGCAGGGCGGGATCCTTGAGGCGACGGACGATCTCTTCGTAGATCCCGCGCGCCTGCTCGGCGCCCATCATCTCGCCCTTCAGTTCCTGTTCACCTTGGAACAGTGAGAAGTCGCTGAAGACGGCCTCGCCCGGCAGCGGGTAGAGGTACATCCCCTCGGCGATCCCTCCGCCGCTGTTCCGGAATCGTTCGGTCACCTCGTAGCGGGCGATCCGGCCATCGACGGTGACACTGACGTGGGATTCGACCCGCACCACGGCTGGAGAGCCGCGGACAGGGCCTGCGGGACGTTCGATCTCGATCCAGCCCTGGGCCTGGAGGGAGGCGGGCAGGGCGAGCAACACGAGGGCAATGGCAATCTGACGCATGATATCCTCACCGGTTCTGGGTTCGGGCGGGAGATGCGCCTACCCTCGAAAGTTGCACGATCGGATGTCCGCACCAGCCCGGGCGCTTACGAATCGAGGCCGGTGGCCGTAGAATCCGGGTATGTCCATCGTGCGTCTTTCCCTCCTCGTGGTGTTCACCGCTTTTGGATCTGCGTGTAGTGCCGGACAGTCGAGCCCGGCGACGACGCCAGCCCCCATGGCGTCGAGCGGTCCGCTCGCCACGCCCGCCTCGATTGCCCGGGCCAAGGCCGATAGCATCCGCCTCCCGTACACCGAGGCCGACGTCACGTTTATGACCGGGATGATCGGGCATCATGCGCAAGCGGTGCAGATCTCTCGGTGGGCTCAGGACCATGGTGCCAGTCCGGTGGTCCAGCGTCTCACGGCGCGCATCATCAACTCACAGCAGGATGAGATCCTGACCATGCAGCGCTGGCTGGCCGCTCGTGGTCGCCCGGTTCCTGATGCCGAGGCGGCCGGGATGATGCAGCACGGTGCAGATGGGATGACGATGCCCGAGATGCACATGCCGGGCATGCTCAGCATGGATCAGCTCATGGCGCTCGACGCCGCGCGCGGCGAGGCGTTCGATACGCTCTTCCTGCGCGACATGATCCAGCACCACACCGGCGCTGTGACGATGGTCGATGCCTTGTTCGCCACCGACGGCGCGGCGCAGGACGAGACCACGTTCAAGTTCGCCAATGACGTCCAGGTCGATCAGCGCACCGAGATCGCCCGTATGCAGCTGTTGCTCGCCGAGATCCTGTTCCGGGACAGCGGTTCCTGATCACGGAACACGTTGTCCACCTCTCCCGATCCGTCCGCCACGAGGAGTTTCACATGCAGAGTATGACTGGTCCACAGTGGTCCCGCCCGATCCCTCGCCGCGGCGCCGCCCTGTTGGCGGCGTTCGGTGGGCTCTTGGTGCTCGGGGCCTGTTCTTCCGGCTCGAGTGGTGGGATGGCCGGCGAGATGCCGAGTGCCATGCCCAGTGCAATGGTCGTCCCGCCGATGCCTGATCGCCGTATCGGGCTGAAGGCGGGGCTCTACGATGCCGAGGAAGCGTCGTGGAACATGCGCCTGCTTTCGAATACCCACGCGCCCGACCGGTTCGAAGGCGTGACCAACTCCGATCTGGCGTTCACGGGCAAGTACGCGATCCAGGGCAACTACAACGGGTGGCAGGTGTGGGATATCTCAAACCCGATGAAGCCGACGCTGGCGGCGGCGCACTTCTGCCCCGCCTCGCAGAGTGATGTATCGGTGTACGGCAACCTGCTGTTCGTTTCGGGTGAAGGGCTCTCGGGCCGACTCGATTGCGGTGGCGATGGTGTCTCCGAGTCGATCAGCAAGGATCGCCTCCGCGGGCTGCGGATCTTCGACATCAGCGACATCCGGAATCCGCGCAATGTCGGCAACGTGCAGACCTGCCGCGGCTCACATACGCACACCGTGCTGGTCGATCCGAAGGACAAGGAGAATGTCTATGTCTACATCTCCGGCTCATCGGGCGTTCGTTCGGACAAGGAACTGCCCGGTTGCGTGAGCGATTCACCCGACAAGAATCCGAACTCGGCGTTGTTCCGGATCGAGGTCATCAAGGTGCCGGTGGCACATCCCGAGCGCGCCGCCATCGTGAGTTCGCCCCGCATCTTCAATGACCTGGTGGCGCCGCCGAATCATGGTGCCTCGCCTGCCGATGCCCGGGAGATGGCGGCGGCACGCGCCCGGGGGGCGTTCACCGCGAACATTGGCGGCACCGACATGGTGTTGCCATCGCAGTTCGTCGCGCCGATGCTCGACAGTGTGGTCAAGGCCCGCGGTGGGAGCGGCACCGCGACCCACGCCGACAGTGCCGCCCTCCGGACTGCTCTCCCGGCAATGATCGCCGCGCGCTTCGGTGGTCCCGCGGGGCCGGCGACCGGTCCGCGGCCCGGGCCGACCCAGTGCCACGACATCACGGTCTATCCGGCGGTTGGGCTTGCCGGTGGCGCCTGCGGTGGGTACGGCCTGCTGCTCGACATTCGTGATCCGGCGAACCCGGTGCGGATCGACGCGGTGGCCGACTCGAATTTCTCCTACTGGCACTCGGCCACGTTCAACAACGATGGCAGCAAAGTCCTCTTCAGCGATGAGTGGGGCGGTGGTGGCCAGCCGAAGTGCCGTGTCGGTGACCCCAAGGAATGGGGTGCCGATGCGCTCTTCACGATCAGCAACCGCAAGATGCAGTTCCACAGCTACTACAAGATGTCGGCACCGCAGACCTCCGAGGAGAACTGCGTGGCGCACAACGGATCGCTGATTCCGATCCCGGGGCGTGATGTGATGGTGCAGGCATGGTACCAGGGCGGTCTGTCAGTCTTTGATTGGACGGATGCCAGTCACCCGTTCGAGGTCGCATATTTCGATCGTGGCCCGGTCGATGCCAGCTCGATGGGCAGTGGCGGGAGCTGGTCGGTCTACTGGTACAATGGTGTCATGGTGAGCTCGGAGATCGGACGCGGCCTCGACATTCTCGAGCTCACTCCGAGCGCCGCGATCTCGCAGAACGAGATCGACGCCGCGAAGACGGTCAAGCTCGACTACCTGAATGCGCAGGGTCAGCCGCAGTTCACGTGGCCGCCGTCGTTCCCGCTGGTGCGCTCCTCCCTCGATCAACTCGAGCGGAGCGGTGGGCTTTCGGTCAATCGGATCCTGAATGCCCGCGAGGTGCTCCAGGCGGCCGAGCGGAGCAGTGATCAGGAGCGGCGGACGGCCTTGATCGCCTTGGCGAATCAGCTCAACCGCGACGCGTCGAGCGCACCGGAGCAGACCAAGGTCCGCAGCCTCGCCCGTGCGGTGACCGATCTGGCCAGCGCGGTGCGCTGAGTCGGTCGTTCCGCGCTCGATCACGCCCGCCGTCGGCTTGTCTGCCGTCGGCGGGCGTGATGCGTTTCCAGCCCATCATCACCAGATGCACGGAGTCACGATGCAGAGATTGATCGCCCTGATATTGCTCATGCCAATCGCTGTCCAGGCGCAGGATACGGTGGTGGGGGGGGCTCGCAACTGTCGACCCGAGCCGGGCCAGGAGGTCACCGAGCCGGTGCGTCGCCACACGGCAGTGCCACCAGTCTATCCGGCGGGGCTTCGGGCGGAGGGGCTCGTGACGTCGGTGCGGGTACGGTTCGTGGTCTGCAACGATGGGGTCGTAGACAGCTCGACGGTGACCTTCGTCAAGTCGATCGATCCGCGGTTCGACGCAGCAGCCGTGCGTTCGATACGCGCCACGACCTACTATCCCGCCAAGCGAGATGGCGTGCCGGTGGCACAGATTGTCGAATCGATGGTGCGGTTCAGTCCACCAACGTCGTAGGGGTACAGCAGGCCGAGCCGCGGCTGTCAAGCCGCGGTTTGGTCCGGACAAGTCAAGCCGAGCCGCGGCTATCAAGCCGCGGTTTGGTCCGCCAATTTGGGATTTCTGACAGGCCGGCCGAGCCGCGGGCATTAGCCCGCGGTTTGGTCCGCTGATCTGGGATTGATGGCAGGCAGGCCGAACGTCAGGCCTTCGGATCCAGGATCTTTGCGATCTCCGAGCGCACATCCTGCAGGTGCACCCGCGTCATGTCGTCCCCCGCCCGAGATTGGGCCCGCGCCGCCATCTGGTCGATGCGACGGAGCTCCGACTTGAGCATCGCCCGGACATCGTTGCCCCAGCGTGGCGCACGGGGATTGAACCGTGCTGCCGCCGCTTCCTGCGTGAGTTGCTGGTCAGAGGGATTGAGCTCGGCATTGACCCGGTCGAGGAACGCCCGCTGCAGGTTGCGGCGATAGACGTCGACGCTAACCCGGCGATCATCGAGTTCATGCCAGACCGAGCCCCGCATGTCCGCCATGAACTCGCCGAGGGTGTAGGTGTGGCCGTCGGTGAGCGTCTCGTACTCGACCAGCGTGTTGAGGCGTGACGGCTGCAGGAGTGTCGCGAAGAGCGAGGTCTGGGCATCACGAATCCGGTCGACGCCACCACGCGCCTCGATCCGCCAGAGAATGTCCTGATCGAGGAACATGGTCGGCACCTCGAATGCATTCTTCGCAAGGAACGCCATCGCCTCTTTCTGGCGCGCCTCGCTCACCGGCTCGTACCGACGGCCGGTGCCCAGCTTCTCCTGGGTGATGGCACCACCGATCAGGGCGGCGACGTGCCGCATGTAGCGACCCCACTGGCCGACGGCACCGCCATACATGCTCGTCAGCAGCGAGTAGTCCTTGTTCTCCTTCTCCGTCGCGTGGCGCATGTTGGCCATCACGCGCTCGAGGTTCAGCAGGCCGTAGGTCGTCGACCTGACCGCATCGGCGTCGCCGACCGCCTCGGTCTGATTCTCGGGATCGTTCGGTGCCCCTGGCGTCGAGAAGCGAAGCCACGGCGTGGTGTCCTGCTGCCGCGCCCAACTGTTGAGCGTGGGCACTTCGGCCTCGGGTGTCGCGGCACCGGGGATCGGCCGATAGCCCCAATTCACCGCGTACTTGTCGTACGGACCGACCTGGGGGATCAAGAGGTTGACCGGAATGCTGTCCTCGGGCTGCGCCACGTAGTTGAAGCGTGAATAGTCCATGAGGGTGGCAACGTGCCCCCCCATCCGCTCGAGGAACGCACGGCTCCGAAGCGAGTCGGCCGGATACATCGCCGACGACTTCATGTTGTGCGGGAAGCCGATCGAGTGCCCGATCTCGTGCGTCACCACGTACTCGACGAGCCGTCCCATCAGGGAATCGGGGAGTGGCAACATCTGCGCGCGCTTGTCGAGCGGCGAGACCTGCACGAAATACCACTCGCGCTGCAGGTCCATGATGTTGTGGTACATGTTCACCTCGCCCTTGAGGATCTGCCCCGAGCGCGGGTCGACAATCTGACCGCCCGTGGCATTGGCCACGGTCGATGGCCGCCAGTAGATGATCGAATGCCGCAGATCGTAGATCGACCAGTCCGGATCGTTGGTCGGCGCGTACTCCGCACGAATCGCGTTCTTGAATCCAGCCTGTTCGAAGGCGACGTTCCACTTCTCCACGCCAACCTTGACCCACGGCTTCATCCACTCGGGTGTGGCCGCATCGATGTAGTACACGATCTGGTCGACGGGCTCGACCAGTTCGCCACGCCGGAACGCGGCCATGTCCTTCGGCACCAGCTTGAAGCGATGGATGATGCTCTTCTGCTCGGCCTCGTGCTCGCGCGATGAGAAGTCATAGTAGGTGCTGGAGATGAAACCGACGCGGTCATCCGCATAGCGCGGCATCATGATCTCGTCGGGGAGCTTGAGCATGCTCCAGTGCATCCGGTTGGTCTGCGTGCTGGCGGTTGCGGTCGGCGGTGCGCCGGGTGCGCGCGCGTTGCCTGTCTGGGTCGCCTCCACCTCGACGTTCCGCGGGAAACTGGCGACCGTTTCGAACCAGCTTTTGTTCTTGGTCGTTCCTTGCAGGCTTCCCATCTCACCATTGTAGGTGAGGAAGAGGTCGGTGACATCGATGACCGCCGCGCTGTCATCGGGGTTCCAGGCGGCGATGTTGAACTGACCGATCACCGCGCCGTTCTGGAAGCCGCGCACCTGACGATAGATGTTCTCGCTGGTGTCGGCCTTGAGCCGGTAGGACCGCTCACGGAGGACGACGTTGTCGCCGTGCCGCTCCCAGCGCACCAGCGACTCGGCGCCGCCGCCGAAGAAACCACCCGGGTCCTGGGTGGTCGACTCGACCGCACGGGCGATCATCATCATCTCAACGTCGAATTCGCTCCGCGGGATCTCGAAGTAGAGATTGTCACCGATTCGGTGCGTCTTGAACATGCCCGTCCGGGTCACCGCTTTCGAGGTGATGACATCCTTGTAGGGCTTGGGCCCAGTGTTCGGCCCGCCGGGACGCTTGGCGGTACTATCCGCGGCGGCACGAGGTGTGGGGGTTGTCTTGGCTTGGCCAGCCGTCGAGCAGCTGGCGAGCGAGATGACAGCCATCGAGACAGCGAGGCCGCGAAGCCATGAAGAGGCACGCATCGAAAGTCCGGAGGTTTGAGGCGGAGTGTGGGAACGGGCTAAAGCTACGCCGTTCGGTGGTATCTGCCAGTCCGTTAGCACGGATTTCCGCTATAGATTTGGATTGACTCCCACCTGGAGCCCGCCCTGTCCCAATCGCCACCCGTTCGGATCCCGGATCTCGCTTCCTCGCCTCACTGGCTCGAGGTCGAGGAGCTGCTGGCGCTCTCCCCCCAGCAGATCTTCGTGGCCTGGACCACGGGCTTCGACCGCTGGTTTGCCGCACCTGGCTCGGTGCTCATGACGCCAGCGGTGAATGCACCGTTCTTCTTCGAGACGGAGTTCCAGTTCGAGGCGGATGGGCCGGTCGAGCGCCACCCACACTACGGCCGATTCCTGCGGCTTGAGCCTGATCGGCTGATCGAGATGACCTGGGTCACTGGACCGGCGGGGACGAGTGGAGCCGAGACCGTGGTGACGGTCGAGCTGGAGCCTGAGGGCCACGGGACCCGCGTCCGACTCCGCCACGCCGGATTTTTGGATGCGGATGCCCGTGACCGGACCCGCATGGCCTGGCCGTTCGTGCTCGGTCAGATGGAAGCGCGCATTCTTGGACTGAAGGAGCGCTAGCCCAGTGCAGCTTCGACTCGGCTGAGGCGGTCTCGCTCCCTGAGGCCTTGCCACCCGCGGATGGCCAGGGTCCGGGTACTTTTCCCGATCTCTCCCTCGACCTGACAGGACCGACCCGATGCTTGCCCTCTCGCTGCTCGCTACCCTCGCGTTCGCCCCGGAGCCCGCCTGCCTGATGGCGGCCCCTGCCTCCTCGCCGGTTGGGATGGCCTCCGATTCACTCCGGGCGATCTATGAAGGCGGACAGTCCTTCCCGGCGTTCCTGGCCGCGGCCGAGCACCGGAAGGAGATGTGGCAGGCGAACTACGCGGCGGGCGAGACCGTCGACGCGACGATGGTGTCGCGCGCCAGAGCAGTGGGTCGGACCTGGCATCTCCTGGTGGTTGCGATTGATAGCTGCTCGGATTCGGTGAGCACGATCCCCTATTTGGCGCGACTGGTGGAGCAGGTGGAGGGACTGGAGATGCGGATCGTCCTGCCGACCGTGGGCACGTCGGTGCAGGAGGCCCACCGGACGCCGGATGGTCGCGCGGCGACCCCGACGGTGGTGTTGCTCAACCCGAATTGGGAAGTCGTCGGCTGCTTTGTGGAACGCCCGGTGGCACTGCGTGACTGGCTTGAGGCTCACAAGGGTGAGAGCAAGATGGATTGGTACGCCGAGGATCTTGGTCGGACCACGGTCGCCCAATTCGTGGATGTGCTCGAGAAGGCCGGCCACGGCGAGATGCGCTGCGAATGATCGGGTGAGCGAGCCGGGCACGCGCTGGATCACCGCGTCAGAGCGACTGCAGCTCCGCGCGTTCACACTCGCGGATGCTGCGTGGGTCTTGCCGATGCTCAACGATGCGGCCTTCCTCGAGCATGTCGGTGACAAGGGCGTCCGCTCGATTGCCGATGCCGAGCGGTACCTGACTGATGGGCCACTGGCGAGCTACCTGGCGCACGGTTTCGGACTCTCCGCTGTGGTGCGGGCATCTGACGGCGAACCGGTGGGGATGGCCGGCGTGATCACTCGTCCGACGTTGCCGGCACCCGACATCGGCTACGCGATGCGACCGACGATGCGCGGCTCGGGCTATGGGTTTGAGGCGGCCGCGATGGCGCTCGCGTACGGGCATCGTGACCTTGGCTTTCCGCAGCTGCTCGCGATTGTGAACCCCGGCAACACCGCGTCCCGACAGATCCTTGCCCGACTCGGATTTCGGCATGAGTCGATGCACCGACCCCCCGATGGCACGAAAGAGGTGGAACTCCATGTTCACGATGCCTAGATCCGCTGCGGCCACCATGGCCATGCTCGCGCTCGGTTGTGCGCCTGTGCCCGCGCACGATGATGCGATGGGCGACAGCACGGCCGCGGTGGCCACATTGGAGCCGGACACAACCTTCCGGGCGCATGGAGAGGAACCGGGTTGGGTCGTGGCGGTGTTCGGCCAGGATTCGATCAGCTTCCTGCTCGACTACGGTGAACTCGTTTTCACCACGCCCGCGCAGGCACCGGTGTCGCTCGGCGATACTATCGCCTGGCGTGCGACACACGACACTCTCGCCATCGAACTCCGCGCATTCCGCACGCTCTGCACCGACGCGATGCGCGGCGATTCCTTCCCGGCGCGTGTGACCGTCACGGTCGGTACGCGCACGCTCGACGGGTGCGGCCGCTGGCCCACGGAGACCTCCCCATGACGGAGACGGCACTGATCACCAATGACGCGGTGGTGTTCGGCCTGCTCGTGGTGATCCTCGCCCTGATCTTTCGCACCAGCAGCAGTGCAGCACCCGGCTGGCGACGGTTCTACAAGGTGGTGCCGACGGTCCTGCTCGCCTATTTCATCCCCGGCATCCTCAATTCGCTCGGGATCATCGATGGCGAGGCCTCTGGCATCTATCCGATGGCACGCGACTATCTGTTGCCGACCTCCTTGGTGCTGCTGACGCTCTCGGTTGACATGCGCTCGATCCTGCGACTCGGTCCAAAGGCGCTGATCATGTTCCTGGCGGGCACCTTCGGTGTCATCATCGGCGGTCCGATCGCATTGGCGATCGGGGGGATGATCAATCCCCATCTGCTCGGGGATATCGGTGTGGAATCGACCTGGCGCGGCATGGCGACGCAGGCCGGCAGCTGGATCGGTGGCGGTGCGAACCAGGCGGCGATGAAGGAGGTGTTCGACGCGGGACCGGTGATCTTCGGCAAGTTCGTCGCGGTCGATATCGTGATCGCGAATCTCTGGCTCGCGGTGCTGCTCTTCGTGGCCGGTCGCGCACGCGAAATTGACGCCCGGACTGGGGCAGACACCCGCGCCATCGATGCGCTCAAGGCGCGGATCGAGACCTTCCAGCGCGAGACCGCGCGGCTCACCGGCTTCGACGATCTGATGGTGATCCTTGGCCTCGGATTCGGCGTGACCGCGTTGTCGCACTGGATCGCTGGCATCATCGTGCCCTGGATCACCGCGAATCTTCCCGGTGCGGAGCGCTACTCACTGACCTCGAACTTCTTCTGGGTGGTGGTGGTCGCCACGACACTGGGATTGGTGCTCTCGTTCACGCGGGCCCGCAACTACGAGGGCGCCGGCGCCTCGAAGATCGGCTCGGCCTGCCTCTACATTCTGGTGGCGGCGATCGGCATGCAGATGGACATTCGGACCGTGGTCTCCGATCCTGGCCTGTTCCTGATCGGCACCATCTGGATCACGGTGCACGCAATCGTGCTCATCGTTGTGGCGCGTCTCATCAAGGCACCGATGTTCTATCTCGCGGTGGGTTCACAGGCCAACATTGGCGGCGCGGCGTCGGCGCCGGTGGTGGCGAGCGCATTCCATCCGGCGCTCGCGCCGGTCGGAGTCCTGCTCGCGGTGCTGGGCTATGCACTGGGGACGTACGGCGCATATCTGGCGGGATTACTGCTGCGGATGGTCGCCGGGGCATGACGATGCGTGGGGCATCGTCATGCGTCGCCGGAGTGCGATCCTACGATGCGGGCGGGATCCGGAGCACCTGTCCGGGATAGATCTTGTCCGGATTCTCGAGCATCGGCCGATTGGCCTCGAAGATCACCGGATACTTGCTGGCATCGCCGAGCTGCTCCTTGGCGATCTTCGAAAGCGTATCGCCTGACTTGACGGTGTAGAAGACTGCCTCGGGTGCGGCTGTGACGACCTCGAGTTGGTCGTCGACGTGCTCGACGCCGACGGTGTTCCCCGCCAGCAGTACGATCTTCTCGCGTGTCGCCTGATCGGGCACCTTGCCGGCCAGGGTCACCGTGCCGTCATGGAATTTCGAGGTGACGCCTTCGGAATAGAGGCCGTTCTTCGTGATGGCCCGAAGGATGCCGTTGCCGAACTTGAGGTCGTCGAGGACGTCGTCGGACTTCTCGAGTTCGACCTTCTTGCCGGATCCCTTGAGGAAATCGAATATGCCCATCGGATGCTCCGTGAAAAGAGGAATAGTGTGGTTGAGATGCGTGCGTGCTCCCCTGCAAGGTACCGCCATTGCGTTACACGACTCGGGGGAGTCCACCTGGGGTGACGCTCCGCTCGACCATCGCAAGCACGCCATCGACCATGAGCGCCAGCAGGGCAGCGGGAATGGCGCCGCTCAGGATCATCCGATGGTCCGACAGAGCCAGTCCTGCCACGATCGGGTCCCCGAGTCCGCCGGCGCCAATGAATGCCGCCAGGGTCGCCGTGCCGACGTTGATTACCGCCGCGGTCCGGATCCCGGCCATGATCACCGGAGCGGCGAGGGGGAGGCGGACCAGGCGAAGGACCTGTCCGGCAGTCATCCCCGATACGGTTGCGCCCGCCACAGCCGCTGGATCGGCACCCCGGACGCCGGTGTAGCTGTTGCGGACGATTGGGTAGAGCGAATAGAGGAAGAGCGCCACGATCGCCGGCACGGTGCCGATCCCGAGGACAGGAATCATGAAGGCGAGCAATGCGATCCCCGGAATGGTCTGCAGCACACCGATGGCACGAATGACCCCTTCGGCATGGCGTGGGCGACGCTCGAGCGCCACCCCAAGTGGCACGGCGAGGAGGATGGCCGCCCCGAGGGAGAGTGCGACGAGGAACAAGTGGCGCAGCGTGAGCGACAGGATGCGACGGGGACTGAGGTATGAGCCGGTGGGCCTCGACGGCTGGACACGATCGGTGAGGACAGCATCACCCAGGCCGAGGTCGCGGAGCGCGTCACGGGCCACATCGGCTGGGGTATCGCCATCGGTCTCGATCCGTGCGTTCAGCCGGCGCATGGTGGCATCGTCGAGCATGCCACTGAGGCGGCTCAGGGCGACGACGGCCTCCGGAACCGAGTCGGCCACCCGGCGGCCGACCAGTGCCGCTGCTTCGTATGGCGGGAAGAAGTGCTGGTCATCGCGAAGCACCACGAGGTCATAGCGCGCGATCAGTCCGTCGGTTGCATAGCCGTCGATGATATCGACCGCACCATCGGCCAGCGCACGATACTTCACTGCCGCGAGGAGCGAGCGGATATCCTTGAACGCCAGATGGTATGCGTCGCTGAGCCCGGCGAGCCCATCGGGTCGGCCGATGAAGTCGGGTGTGAAGCCGGCGGTCAGTTGTCCGGACACTCGCGCCACATCACTCAGCGTCGCGAGGTCCAGCCGTTCGGCGGTCTCGCGCCTGACTGCGATGGCGTAGCTGTTCTCGAACCCGAGTGGTGGCAGCCATCGGGCACCAGCTTGCCGCTCCATCTCACGTGACACGATCCGAAATGCTTCGCGCGGATCGCGCACCGGCTGCTGGCCCAAGATCGCCAGCAGCCCGGTGCCGGTGTATTCGGGATAGACGTCGATCTGGCCACCCTCGAGTGCGCGCCACGCGAGCTCGGTGGCGCCGAACCCGAATCGACGATCGACTGTGATGCCATCGTGCTCGAGCAGTTGGGCGAACATCTCCGCGAGGAGGTACGACTCTCCGAACGGCTTCGAGGCGACGACCACCGGACGCTGTGCCCCCAGGTAGGTCGGGGGGAGCCCCAGCAGCATCGCCATGACACTCACCCAGTGACAGCACCGATTCATGAGGAGACTCCGGACCGCGCGAGCAGATCCGCGACATAGGCAGTCGCGGGTGCAGCCAGCATGTCATTCGGCGTGGCAATCTGCTCGATGCCTCCGCTCCGCATCACGGCGATGCGATCGGCAAGCAGGATTGCCTCGCGCAGGTCGTGGGTGACCAGGATGGCGGTCAAGGGGAGCTGTCCCCGCAATTGGCGCATCAACGCATGCAACTCGCCACGCGTGATCGCATCCAGCGCACCAAACGGTTCGTCGAGCAGGATGCAGCCCGGCGCGGCGGCGAGCGCACGGGCGATCGCCACCCGCTGACGTTGCCCGCCAGAGAGTTCGGCCGGCCACCGCGCACCGAACGTGGCCGGATCGAGCCCGACGGCCATCAATGCCTCCTCGGCGGCGCGCCGCGGCTCGCTGGCCCCGCGGAGACGAGGCACCAGTGCGGCGTTCTCGGTCACGCGCCAGTGGGGCAGCAGTCCGCCATCCTGCGGGACGTAGCCGATCCGCCGCCGCAGCGCGATCGGATCGAGCTCGATCACATTCTCGCCGCCGACGGTCACCGTCCCCCGCGCTGGCAGCAGGAGGGCATTGAAACAGCGGAGCAGGGTGGTCTTTCCCGAGCCACTCTCCCCAACCAACGCGACCCACTCGCCGGAATGAACTTCCAACGAGAGTGAGTCCACCGCGGTGACGGCGCCATAGCGACAGGTGACATCGGTGGCGACCAGCGCGGGGGCGGTGTCGGGCATGGGTGAAGATACGCAGAGGCCCCGTCAGTGCGGGGG
>JBDTNH010000025.1:0-27107 GCA_039933845.1 Gemmatimonadota bacterium | reverse complement strand
ACCTCCAGTTCGATCGCGCACCCGAAGAGCTCACGGTCAAGCCGCCGATCACCATCCTCGCGATGGTGGCCAGCCCCAAGGATCGCCCGACGCTCGATGCCGCACGCGAGAAGGACCGCATGCAGCAGGCCACGGCCGGGCTCCAGGCGGCGGGATTGCTCCACATCGAATGGCTCGAGGGTTCGACCTGGCGCGACCTGCAGACGACGTTGCGCCGCAAGGACTATCACATCTTCCATTTCGTCGGTCACGGCGGCTTCGATCCGGTCGCCGGCGAGGGTGTGCTCGCGTTCACCGACGAAGCGGGGAATTCACAACTGCTCAGCGCCACCGAAGTCGGCCGTCTGCTCGGCGACGAGCGCTCCCTGCGGCTCGTGGTGCTCAACTCCTGTCTCGGCGCCAAGGGGAACACCACCGACATCTTCTCGAGCACGTCGGCCACGCTCGTGCGCCGCGGAGTCCCGGCCGTCGTCGCGATGCAGTACGAGATCAGCGACTTCGCCGCCATCGAGTTCTCGCGTTCACTTTACGAGGCGATCGCCGACGGGATGCCGATCGATGCGTCGGTGGGTGAGGCCCGGAAGGCGATCTCCGTCTCGGCGCGCAATTCGGTCGAGTGGGGCACGCCGGTGCTGCACATGCGCTCCCCCGATGGCGTCCTCTTCACGATCGATGGTCCGACCACCTCGACGCTCAAGGCGACCGGGGTATATCGCACGGCGCCGGTGCCCGTAGCAGCAGCACTGGTCGCCCCCTTGGCCGTCCCACAGACGTTCGTGAGTCCGCCGACTGCTCCGCCCCCATCACCGCGATCAGGCTCTGGGGTCTGGAAGGGAGTGGCAATCGGTGGTGGGGTAATTCTGGCGATTGTCATCGGGTTGATCTACATGATCTCCCGGGGACCAAGTGTCCCGGATGCCTCGACCCAGTGGGTGGTGCAGTTCGAGAGCACCGACGCGAACCATAACGGCGGCTGGCGGCGCGCCGAGGGTAGCACGTGCGTCTGGAACAGCTACGAAGATGGCTACAACAAGCCCTATCTCCAGGTCCCGAGCCCCGAGGGGGAGACCTGGTTGGTGAGCGAAGCGCCGGAGGAGTTCCACCAGGACGATGGCACCCTCGCCGATTCAGCGGTGGTGCATCTCTTCTTCAAGAACGACGGCGGCGAGGTCGAGGCGTTCGCCGGAGATGAGGGGCGGCCGAGCAACGACATCTTCGGGCGGCATGTCAATGTCACCCCGAAGATGGGACCAGTCCCCGCAGCAGGGTTGCCGGATTGTGAGACGCTGTTGCCGGAGGAGTGAGCAGCGGCAACCTCCGCTACATCTCGGTCGCTGGACGTGCATTCATCCCGAAATCGGCCTCGATACGATCGTACCACGCAGCATCATCGAGCGCGCCCAAGGCGACCCAAGCCTCGTCGCTCATCGCCCGACGCCAGCCGAGGAAGGGTTCGGCGTCGGGTCCAACCGGATGCCGCAATTGGGGGGTGTCGCCCACTGCAATCTCGAGAACCTTCTCTGCGACTAGCGATGGAGGCACTGGGGCTTGGAGGGCCGCCGTGAACAAGGCAGCGATTCGCCGCTGGTGAGCATAGGGCGACGGAGCCAATACGACACCGATGTGCCGTGCCATCTGCGTATCAATGATGCCGGGCTGGACAATTGCGACCCGGATCTTGAACGAGGCGACCTCCTGGGCCAGACATTCACTGAGCGCTTCGAGCGCGAACTTGGATGACGCGTACGCCGCCATTGGCGCCGACGCGATGTGACCCGACACCGAAGACACGTTGATGATGCAGCCGCTGTGCCGCTGTCGCATTGCGGGAACCACGGCCTGGATGCAGCGAATCACGCCGAAGTAATTGGTCTCCATGACCGCGCGAAAATCCGCGAGCGGCAATTCCTCGACGGATCCCATGCGTTCGATACCGGCGTTGTTGACGAGCACGTCGATCGGACCCATCTCGCGCTCGATGCGGGCCACTCCGTCCCGCACCGACGCATCCGCGTCGACATCCATCGGGAACACGGTGATCGCGAGCTTCTCGCGCGCCGCTGCCTCTGCCAATGCAGGTGCAGCAGCCGGGTTGCGCATAGTTGCGGCGACGCGGTGGCCAGCGCGACCGAAGGCGAGCGCAGTTGCCATGCCGATGCCCGTACTGGTGCCGGTAATGAGAACGGTGGCCATGTTGATTGCTCCAGAGGAAGAATGGTGCGCAGAGGGCGGCACCAGCCGCCCCCCATCCCGCAGATGTACAGCGACACCACCTACATGCAGAACTGTCCCCGGCTCTTGGCGCCGTCCGCCGAATACGGTGCCGGCTTCCGAGGCAGCATCTCGTCGCGCTGGGCCGCCTGCCAGGCAAACGCCGCCAGCACGGCCGAATTGAACATCAAGTCATCGAACTGCAGGCGCTCATACACATCCTGATTGGTGTGGTGCGTCCGCGAGCCGTAGTCCAATCCATCCTGCACAAACTGGAAACCCGGCAGCCCCAGGTTATCGAAGGCGATGTGATCGGTGGAACCGGTGTTGTTGATGGTGGTCATGTTCATCCCGATCGCCTTGAACGGCCCCATCCATGCGTCGAAGATCGGCGCTACTGCGGCGTTCCCCTGATTGTAGACGCCACGGATCTTGCCGCTGCCATTGTCGAGGTTGAAATATGCCGCAAGCCTACCCTGCTCCGCCGTGGGGTGGAAGGAGGTGGAGTCGGCGTACCCGAAGTGCTGGCGCGTGTAGGCGCACGACCCGTAGAGTCCCTGTTCCTCACCGGTCCACAGCCCGATGCGGATGGTTCGCCGAGGATGCAGGTCGAGCGCCTTCAAGATCCGCATCGCTTCGAGCATCACGCCCGAACCCGCCCCGTTGTCGGTGGCGCCGGTCCCGCCGTGCCACGAATCGAAGTGGCCGCCGATCATCACCACTTCATCCTTCAACGTGGGATCGGTACCCGGAATGTCACCGATGATGTTGAACGAAGTTGAGTCAGCCGGAAAAAAGTGGTTGGCCATCTCGAGCTCGAGCACGACAGGAATGTTGCGTTCCAGCATGCGCGCGACCCGCCCATAACTTTCGGTGGCCACGTGCACGAACGGGACCTGCGGCGCGCCCTTGACGCGGGAGGCGCCGTTGTCGGTGGCGATATCCCCGCCGACACTATTGCTGCGGCCAGTGCCGCCCATCAGGATCGCGGCAGCACCCTGTTGCTGCAACCAACGGAGCGCCGTGCTGTCGCCATTGACGTTGAACCCGCGAGCGAACCCCCGCCCGCCCCGCCCGGCGGCCTGAGCCGCGGCCGCCTCTTGCTGACACACCGCAGACATCACCGGTGGAGTTGCGCCACCATTCGGCGCCCCGCCCCGACGGCCGCCGGGTGCGGCGCTGGGATCGGGCGGCGTCGCGAGCGCAGCCAATTCTTCATCGGAACGGCGCGACGCGTAGGCGGTGAACTCGGTTACCGGTGTGGCGATGGGTGCGGTGAACATCAGGAACGCGTTCTTGAGCTTCCCGTTGTACTGCTGCTTCAATTCGGCAAGGCAGCCAACTTCGACCCGGAGTGCCGGACCGGTGACGCGTCCATTGGTCCCGGCCGACCATGCCCTCGGGACCGCCTCGAGGAGGAACGGATTCGGCGAGACCGCCTGCAGGGAGAAGCGCGCCGTCTGCCAGCCGATGCCGAGTGGGGTGCTCCACGGCTCGAGATGCGCGTCGGCCACGCCCCACTTCTTGAGTTCCATGACGGACCAGTCGGCGGCCTTCCGGGCGTTGGGCGACCAGGTGAGTCGCGGGCCGTAGACGTCGGTGAGCCAGCTCATGATGTCCATGACCTGCGAGTGGTCCATCGCCTCGGTCTTGATCCGTTCGATGGTGGCGACGTCGACCTTCTCCTGCGCGGCGAGCGGCGCGGTCGCAGCCGCCGCGATCAGCGCAAGCAGTGAGGTCCAGGTGGCGCGGGTGAGGATGCGCATGGGGCAGAACTCCGGGACGTGGTTCGGTGATCAGGCGGGGGAGGAAGCATGCAGACTGCGGATGATAGATAACACGTTGCCGGCGTTCGAACGCGACGGGGCCGGGAGAGCAGCTGACAACAGCCAATCTGGTTCTGCCGGCAGAGTGAGTCCGAGAAGGACAGGTGATAGCCAGGTACTCAGTACACGCGGATCTCGTGCACCATGCCGAGTTGATCGTGTGTCGGCGCGTCTTCCGTGTCTTGAAAGCCACACACCAACACGTAGCGGCGTCCCGCGTGCAGCGTCACAAGAATTCGCCCCGGCGTTGTTGCACCGGGACCCGCCGTCAGGATCCCGCTCGTCGGCTCGGTCAGCTCCCCGAGGGGCAAGTCAGCCTTCGCCGCCTCCTGCACCTGAGCCATGGTCACGCCGGCCTTGAGCCCAACGATTTTCACTTCATGTCGCTGACGCCCGCGGTTGGTGAATGCGAATGCCGTTGGTCCCGCTGCGAGGCTATCTGGCGCGTGGAAGGTGTATTCCGTACCCTCAACCAGGACCTCCTGTGGACCGACGGGTGCCCCGCAGGCGGCGCACCACGCCCCGAACGCGAGGATCGTTGTTGTGTGTCGCTGGGATCTCAGGCGCTTCATCATGCATGGCTCCGGGAACAGGAACGCGAAGGCTTCTCTCATAGCGGTTTTGGTGTCACGCCTTGTTCACCTCGTCATACCGCGGGCACACCAAGCAACCAGCGTGACAACCAGAGCCAGGGTGCACTCCGATATGCAGACAGTTCCAGCAGGTGCACGGCGACCATGGCGCTCCCGGCCCAGATGTAGACGCGGTGCACCCGCTTTATCGTCAACCAATCACGGGCGATCATAAGCAGCAGCAACGAATCGGCGATCAGCGACCAGGTGACGATCGGATTCGGCACCGCCGGAAAGATGTGTCGGAATCGGAACCATGCCGGGCCGAGCGCGGAGATGGTCGCCAGGATCAGGAAGCGTTTGTGGCTCTCCTTGTCGCGGCGGGAATAGATCGCTGCCGCGACCAGTGAGCCGAACAGGAGCATCTCGATGAGGATGTTGACGAACTGGCCGAGCACCTCGTCATCGCTGCCACCCGCGAGGTCGCGGTGGGTGGCATAGAGTCCAACCAGCACACCTGAGGCAACAAGCGCGGTGGCCAGCGCGGCGCCGACCCAGCCGAGCTGACGATGGGTGAGGATGCGGCGTCGCTGGATCAGCGAGATTTGCAGGATCAGGAAGAGCAGCCAGCCGAAGACGAGTGCGGCGTGGATGTGAATGATCGTCGGTGCGTGGAAGGTGCCGTGCGCGAGCGGAATGAAGAAGGTTGTCGAGAAGCCGGTGATGGCGATAGCCAGGAAACCGACGGCCAGGTACAGATAGAACTTGTTGCGTGAGTTGGCGTGTGCGGTCATGCCTGCCTCGAATGGGTGTCTACCGCGACCTCGAAGTCTGGTTCCGGACAAGAATACCGCGCCACCGCTGATCCGGTTGGCCTCGATCCCGGCTCCCATGACCCGAGCGCGTCGCGTTGCACCCGTGGAACGTGCAAGCCGCCGGGACCATGCCCCGAAACTTCCGGCTCCGTTGGTCGTACGTCACATCTCGTAGACAGTCCGTTCCCGTGCGGAGGCCAGATCCCAATGCCCAAGCGACCCACCACCTATCCCACCGACGCGGAGCTCGAGATCCTGGCGCTGCTCTGGCGGAAGGGGCCGCTCACGGTGGCAGATGTCCAGCAACGACTCCAGACCATTCGACCCACTCGCTATACCACCGCCCTCAAGCTACTGCAGACCATGCTCCAGAAGGAACTGGTCACCCGCGATGAATCGGAGCGCGCACACTGCTATCGCGCGGCCGTGCAGAAGGCCGCCGTTCAGGGTCAAGTGCTGCGCTCGATGGTCGGTCAAGTGTTCGGCGGCTCTCGGGCCGACCTGATCTTGCACGCCCTCTCGAGCGCGCCCCTGGACCCGGCGGAGATTGCCGCGGTCCGGAAGCTGCTCGAAGCGCACAGGAGCGGATGATGACCGTGTTCACTGACGCGGTCGTGCTCCGCGCGCTCGGTTGGGGACTCTTCCACTTCTTGTGGCAGGGTATGCTACTCTGGCTCATCGCCGCCGTCGTGCTGCGACTGCTGGCCAGCGGCAGCGCACGTAGCCGTCACGCCGTGGCGATGTTGGCAATGAGCGCCGCACCGCTGCTCCTGATCCGTGCGACCTACGCGGCGTGGTCGCCGATGCGCCTCGGGTTCGATCCCAGCATCCCGACCGCGCTCGTTGCCCAATTCCGGGCGGTCACCGAAGGAACGACCGCGATCGCGAGTGGTCGGCTGGCCATCTCACTCGCGTGGCTTGACGCTCGAACCGCCTGGATCACGCTGGCCTGGCTGCTCGGCTCCATCGCCTTCGGGACGCGCTTGGCCACCGGCTGGCGAATGGCACGCCGCGAGGTGCAGCGGCACACCGTGCCAGCCACCGCCCTGATGGACCGCCTGCTCGCGAGCGCTACCCTCCGGCTCGGCCGGCGACGTCGCGTCCGCATGCTCGCCGTGCGTCGCGGTGCCTCACCGGGCGTTGCCGGTTGGTGGCGTCCAGTGATCCTGGTGCCGCTCGCCATCCCGCTTGCGATGCCTCCGCTGCAGCTGGAGCAACTGATCGCGCACGAGCTCGCGCATATCCAGCGTCGCGATTACCTCTGGAATGCGGTGCAGGGCGTGATCGAGGTGCTGTTCTTCTTCCATCCTGCCATCTGGTGGTTGAGCAACAGAGCCCGGATCGAACGCGAGTTGGCGTGCGACGACATGGTGCTCGCCGCCTACCGGCAACCGGTGGAATACGGCAGCGCGCTGCTCGGGCTGGCGGAGATTCATCTGGCACAAGTGGCCGTGCTCTCGGCTGGCTCCCAACCGCTGCTCGAGCGCGTGTCCCGAATGTTCGCCCCGCCGACCGGACGCGCCGAGACGTCGCGCGGCGCCTGGGTGGTGGCGGCGACCGTGCTACCGCTGTTGCTGGTCACCCAACTCTCCGACGCATCCTGGCGCGTGCGAGAGATGCTCGGTGCCACCCTTCCTGGTCTCACACTCGTGGAGCGACACGCGCAACACAACGCGCACTTTCGCCACAGTGACCTCACCGTGCTCACGACCGCCGATGGTCACGTCGTCCAGGTCCTGCGGCTCGGCGACCGTCTCGCGGGGATTCGGTTCGTCGTGCTCTCGGGGCGAGACGACGGGCCTCGCGTCGTGGTGGTCGACCAGGTCGGCTGGCGTGGCAGCACGCGCCGAGTCCTGGATGCATCGAGCAGCGACCTCGAGGGGCGACGACTTCTGGCAGCGCTCGACCGCGAGACAGCGCTCGATGTCAACGCCCGCGTGGATGACCTGATGCGCGCCAACGGCGTCGCTGCGGTGCTCGACGATGTCGACCGCACCGGATCGGCATTCGGTCGAGCCGCAACCCTTGGCGCTGCACTCCGGCAGACGAGTGATCCGGCCGACCGGGCGCTGCTGCTCGAGCGGGTCGGCGGGCTCCGCGATGCCAACGCGGCGCGCGTGATCCTGGAGGAAGCGATCGATCGGGCCACGACGCCCGACGCCGTCGCTGCGGCGCTCCGCGTCGCCACGCGGCTGCGCATCGATGCGGAAACCGAGCACCTGCTCCTGCACGCTATCGGGTCGGGAGCCGTCGATGCTCGCGTCGCCCGCGAGATCCTCGCGGTGAGCGCGAGCATCCCGAGCCTGGAATCGCGCGGCCTGGTTCGGGGAGCGCTCCGGCGCGCGACCTGAGCCGTTTATTGGGTCAATAAGTACATCATGTCACGTACATAAAGGAGGTTGCTGATGCGGACGATCTGGATGTTGGCGCTCGGACTCATGGTTCCCGGATTGTTGCCCGGGCAGCGAAGCGATACCGACATCGCGACTGGCCTGCGGCGTCACCTCACGGCGCTCGCGCCCTTCGGCGCTTCCGGTGCGGTGGTCCTCCGCCGAGGCGACTCGGTGATCTTTCGCGGCGGTTTTGGCGAGGCGAATGTCGCCTCCCATATCCCGATGACCGTCGATGCCGGTGTCGACATTGCCTCGATGAGCAAGCAGGTCACCGCCACGGCCGTGGTTCGGCTGATCGCCGCCGGCACGATCCATGGCAGCGACTCGATCGGCACGTGGTTTCCCGATGTCCCCGCCGACAAGGCGCCGATCACGATCGCACAGTTGCTGCTGCACCGATCCGGATTGCCGCAGTTTGTGATCGAAGGCAATGACTTCACGGTGATCTCGCGCGATTCGATGCAGCACGCGATCCTTGGCGCCGCGCTGGAGTTTCCCCCCGGCACCGACGAGAACTATTCCGACGCGGGCTACACACTGCTGGCGATGATTCTCGAGCGACAGTTGGGAGCGCCGTGGGAGGAGATCGCTGAACAGCGGCTCTTTGCCCCGATGTCACTGATCCACACCAGCATCTACGCCACCGCACGCACCAGGGCTCGCGATGATTTCGCGCATGGCTACCTGGCCGCCGACGATCATGGGACACCGCGGGACTACGTCGCGACAACCAACTGGTGGGGGCTCAAGGGAGCGGGCGGTGTCCTCAGCAGCGCCGACGACCTGGCGAATTGGGAAGTGCGACTCGGCGCCACGCTCGGTGGCCCGGCGCTCGACTCGCTTCTCCGAGTCCGACGGGGCAGCGATGGCGTTGGCGAGTCATACTACGGCACCGTCACCACGCTTCCATCGGGAGAACGCGCCCACGTGCGCACCGGTGCTCAGGACTTCGGTTTCTCAGGCGGGGTGATCCGTTATGCGACGGGCGGCATTGTTGCAGTGGTGGTGCTCAATCGTCAGCCCGAGGGGATGGACATCTCGATGATTCGCGATGCCCTGCTCCGCGACATCGATGCCGCGATTTTCGATTCCTTGCCCACGCCCGCACCCAGTGTGACCGACGTGCCCGATGCCGCGCGCCTGGCCGGCGTGTATCAATTTCCCGACTCGAGCCTGCTCATGGTGTCTGCGGTCGAGGGAAAACTGCTGATGGTGCCGCGTGGTGCGCTCGCCACGGCGGCGATCGCATCGTCGGCTGATGATTCCCGTTACGAGGCCGCCGACCGCAGAGCGCAGGCGATTGTCGCGGCGGTTTGCGCCGGCGACTCGGTCACAGTCGGCCGCTACCTCTCCCAGTCACGCAGCCTGCCGGGCTACATGCGCTACATCCAGCAGAATGGTTGTGCTGGTGACAGGAGCGCCATCCAGGTGCTCGGCACATTGCCGCGCTGGTATGCCTCGAGCAACCGTGACTGGTTGGTCACATTGATGGAGCGACCCGGCGCCGAGCCGGCGCGCTTCCGATTCGAATGGACCGACAGCGCGACGGTCGGTGCGCTCGGCGGCAGCGGCATCGCAGAGCCTGAGGTGCGCTTCGGCGCCGGGCCCGACGGTCGGCTGATCGGATACCATCTCGGTATTCGGGCACCGATCATGCTCCGTGCCGATCGCGTAGCTGGTACGCTAGAGTTTGCGGGCGTACCGGGTATCCTCGCACGCAAGCAGCGGTGAGGCTCGAACATGGCGTCGGCTTTCGGCGCCACCACCCGACGTGGGTGCCGCTTCGCGCAAAGGTGGGGCGTCACCCCGCGCGCTGGACGATGTACTGCTCGATCTTGCCGTCGGGTCGCGTCATCGTGGTGAGGTTCATCATCACGCCACCGGCGCGAATGCGGTACCCGCGGATCAGCAGTCCGCCCCGGAGCTGGCCGCTGCCGTTGCCGTTGAAATCACTCGGCGCGCCGAGGGCGCCGAGCGAGGTGCCGTAATCCTGGACCACCTGGGTGCTGAAGTAGGCATTGGCATTGTCGGTGAAGAGAGAGCGATCGATCGTTCCCCGTGCCAAGCCATCGTACACCATCCGCGCCTGACGCTCTGCCACCATGTCGACGCTGTCGGCACTGGCGAAGATGATGTTCTCGATCCGCCCCGCGATCTGATTGGTCGCGCCACCACCGCCAGGATAGATGTTGGTGAAGACCACGATCGCCGCGCCATCATCGGGATAGACGACATTGGTGGTGGTATACCCTGAGACGGCGCCGCCGTGCGAGAGCACCCGCCGGCTGCCGTCCATCCCCACATCAAGACCCAAACCGTAGTCACTCGACGCACCGTTGTTGAGCAGGACAGCGGTCTGCTGACTATGGTATGATGCCGGTGTGAGGACCCTTTGCTGGATCATGCCGACGTCCCACGTGGCGAGGTCATGCGAGGTCATTGCCAACTGGCCGGCCGCGAAGATCCAGTGCGGGGCCTCCTTCGGCGCCGCCCGAAGTGGCCCAAGGCCGTTCCGCAGGAATGGGCCCGCATCGCTGGCCGCGAGCGGTCCAGCGTCAAAGTCGGCCACCGACGTCATGCCGAGCTTGGTGAAGATCCGTTGACGCATGAAATCCAGGAACGGCATCCCCGCGACCCGTTCGACGATCGCGCCGGCGATGACATAGTTGGTGTTGCTGTACTGCCAGGTGCTTCCCGGTGTGAAATCGAGCGGCTGCGTGGCCCAGCGCTCCATGATCGCATCCGGTGTGGTCGGCGACTGCATGGCCGTGTAGACGTAGTCCTGCGGCCAGTAGTCCTGATAGCCCGACGTCATCGACAGCAACTGACGGATGGTGATCTCGTTCGCCCGCGTCAACTTCGGGAACCAGCGCGCGACCTTGTCATCCAATGAGAGTTTCCCCTCCTCGGCCAGCAAGAGGATCGCGGTCGAGGTGAACTGCTTGCTCACCGAGCCGATGGCGTAGCGCATCGCTGGCGTCGCCGGGGTGCCCGTCCGCCCCTGACCATACGCCTGCTCATAGACGATCTGCCCGCCGCGTACCACCGCCACCGATGCGCTCGGCGCACCGGTGCCGGCGAGGACGTCAGCGGCCGCGCTGTCGATCTGGGCGCGCTCGCTCGCGGTGAGCTGCTGCGCACCAGCGGATGGTGCGACTGCCAGGAGGAGTGCCAGCGGTGCCAGCAGGCGAGCGTTGAGTGAAAGTTTCATGAGGGTCATCCTGGTCAGTGTGCGGTGCCAGCCAACAACTTTTCCAACGAGGCCATAGTCGCCGGAATGCGGTCGAGCTTCACGAAGGGGGTGGAGAGAAAGCGGTCGACGGTGGCGTTGAACATTGCCGGATCGTCGAACGGCACCATGTGGGTGCTGTTCGGGAAGATGGCCAGTTGAGCGTTCGGAATGTGATTGAACATCTCGACCAGGTGCTCGAGCGTAATCAGGTCGTGGTCGCCACCGAGAATGAGCGTCGGCGCCTTGATCTGCCCCAGCATTGCGGGGGCGATATGAGGCTCCTTCAGCATCGTGCTCGTCACCTTGAAATCCCGCTTCCCCTGCGGCGTGTTTTTCATGCTATCGGTCATCCCAGCGAGCATCGCCTTGACCAACTCCTCGGTCTCGGGATAGATCGCCTTCGCCGAGGGATTCAGATTGGCGGCCATGGCCACCAGCTTGCGGACCTTGGTGGGATAGCGGATGCCGAGCAGCAGCGCCTCGATGCCGCCATCACTCCAACCGAGCACACTCACCGAATCGAGTTGGAGGTGATCGATCAGCGCGGCGAGGTCGTCGGTCATCTCCTCATAGGTGATCGGGCCGTCGCTATCGGAAGAGCGTCCCTGATCGCGGGAGTCCATCGCGATCACGCGGTAGAGCTGCTTGAAGTGCTCGATCTGGACACCGAATGTCCCGATGCTGCCGCCGTTGCCGTGGACAAGCAGGAGCGGTTCTCCCGCGCCATATGTTTCGTAGTAGAGCTTCACCCCATCGTGCTCGAACGTCCCGCTCGCCGCGGCATTGGCGCCGTAGGGGATCGCCGCAACCGGGGCGGGCGCCGTGGTGGAATCGGAAGCACCAGCCTTCTCTGTTGCAGGGGTGCAGGCCACGACTGAGAGGATGAGGACGGCGCATGCTGCGGTACGAAGGCGATGGATCATCGACGATTCCGGGCTGGGGAGGCGAAGAGTTCGTTCCAGCATTACCTGATGCAGGACGGGTCAATACTAACGTCGGAATGGGATCGTGTCCCACTGATGCCGGACCAACCGAACGCCTCCATGGTGCGGTCCATCGCCGTGTCCCAGTCGAACCACTCACGTGCGGCCGCCAGCGCGCCGGCCCGGAGCCGCCCGCGGAGCGCTTCATCACTGGCCAATGCTCGAATGGCCGCCGCAAGCGCGGCCGCATCCCCCGGCGGACAGAGCATCACATTCCCGCCGTCCCGGAAGGCCGGCTCCACTGTGTCAGCACGCGTGCTGACAATGGGCAGGCCGTGCACTGCCGCCGAGGCAAACGAGCTGTTGTTGAGATGGAGCCCCCCCTCGAACGGGAGGACGCATGTGTCGGCCGCATGGAGGTAGAGCGAGGCATCTTCGCTGTCGGTGTGATAGTAGCCGGTCCAGTGGATCCGGTCGCCGAGGTCAAGCGATGACGCGCGCGCGCGCATCGATTCGTAGTACGCGACACCCGCCGCACCATCGAGACCCGCGCCGATCACGACCAGCCGCAGTGCCGGCCAGCTTGGCGCGAGGAGCGCCAGCGCATCGAGCAAGGTGGCCATTCCTCGTTGTCGGTAGACATAGCCGAAGTACACCAGCACGTAGTCATCCTCGGTGACCCCGAGCTGCCGTCGACCAAGGTCCCGTGCTTCGGAGTGGTCCAACGAGCTCAGGCGCATCAGCGGTGGCGGCGGTATCAGCAGGCACTTCCCGCTGATACCCGGCAGCGCGTCCTCGAGCATCACCCGATGGCTGTCGCTCAGCACGATGACGCAGTCGCTCTCGTGCAGGAGCGTGCCGAATCCCCAGACCGATCGATCGCTTCCCGCCCAGAGGAGTGCGAGCTTGCCGCTGGCCCGCACACCGAGCGCCCTGCCTGCCGGACTCACGGGTCTCGGCCACTCAATATGGGTGACAATCCGTATACCGGGCAGTGCTCGCTTGAGGACGGTCGCCGCAAAGGTGATCATCGGATGATGGTTGTACCACGCCCCGTGGAAGTGGATGTCGATGACATCGGGACGCACCCGGCGCGCGCACCTGAGCAGCCTGGGAAGTTCAGCCCAGCCCCACGTCCGCATGATCGGGTGCACGGTGATGCGGGGGTCGGTCATCAGAGCGGCACGGCGCGCGGTGAGTACATGGACGTCGACCCCGCGACCGGCGAGGTGCTGGCCCACACGCAGGGCGTAATCGGCGCCTCCCACCTGCATCGGGGGAAACGCCGCCGATATCACGAGCACCCTCACGTGGTGGTCGCTCGTTGTGCCCGGTACCATTCGACGGTCGCCCGCAATCCCTCACGAAATGGGGTGGTCGCCTCGAATCCGAACTGCTCGCGTGCCCGCGACACATCGAGGCAGCGTCGCGGTTGACCATTCGGTTTCGTGGTGTCCCAGACGATCCGACCGTCAAACCCGACTTCCTCCGCGATGAGCGAAGCCAGGTCGCGAATCATGATCTCACGACCGCTGCCGATGTTCACCGGCTCGCGACCATCGTACCGCTCGGCGGCCAGCACGATCGCCTCCGCGGCGTCGGCGACGAACAGGAACTCTCGGGTGGGTGATCCATCTCCCCACAACACCACTTCAGGTTCGCCCCGCTCGGCGGCCTCGAGGCACTTCCGAATCAGCGCGGGAATCACGTGACTGCTGTCGGGGTCGAAATTGTCGCCCGGGCCATACAGGTTCACCGGCAGGAGGTAGATGGTGTTGAAACCATATTGCGTCCGATACGCCTGCGCCTGCACCAGCATCATCTTCTTGGCGAGTCCGTACGGGGCGTTCGTTTCCTCGGGGTAGCCATCCCAGAGCTCGGCTTCGCTGAATGGAATCGTCGCGTGCTTGGGGTACGCGCAGATCGTGCCGACGGCGACCACCTTCCCCACGCCACGCTGCCGTGCGATCTCAAGCAGCTGGATGCCCATGATCGCGTTGTCATAGAAGAACCGGCCCGGGTTGGCGCGATTGGCCCCGATGCCACCGACAACGGCGGCAAGATGGATGATGATATCGGGGTGGCATTCATCGATGAGGCGCTCGATGGCCGGTGCGTCGCGGAGATCACAGCTCGCCGATCTTGGCACGGCAATCCTGCGACATCCTCGCGCACGCAGCGAGGCGACGACGTAGGAGCCGAGGAAACCGGCACCGCCAGTCACGACCACACTGGCATTCACGAGATCGATCATTGTGGTTCCGGTCATCGGGAGTGGCTGAAACGATTACGACGCGCGCGGGCCTTCACGTTGTCCGCTTCTGCAACTTCCTCGCGATGACGTAGACCAGCCACGCGTTGAGGAGGCCACCGGCCACTGCCAACACCGGCCCGAAGGTGTCGAGGAGCAGCGGGTTGATGGCATCGAGCAGGAACACACCCAGAAGGGTCCACGGCAAGGCCAGAAGGGCCGAGAAGAAGCCCCCGGTCCCGTCGCCATTGGGCAGGAGTGCCAGCACCAATGCGCAGCCAACCAGAACCGCGTAGGCCAAGCCGAGTCGCATCGGCCAGCGTGCGTGTCGTGTCATTTAGGCCTCCGCGCGGTTCAGCGCCAAGTTCCGTCGTCGGACCATGCGTTCCGGCGTTGTCCGCTGCAGGGTCCGGCCCCATCGCGACCGACGGACTCGCCAGCGGCATGCTCGTGGTCGCGCCATCTGTCAGTACACGCCGGGAAGAAACCGCTTCGTACGCTGCATGTAAGCGAGGTACGTTTCCCCATACGCGGCGCCGAGCAATCGCTCCTCCGCTCGCCCACGTAGATCGCTGCCCAAGACCATGAGACCAACTGCGGTCCACGTCAGGAACGTCGGGTCCCACACGGCTGACCCCAGCGCGAGGAGGTTGAGCCCCATGTAGATCGGGTGACGGATGTACCGGAACGGACCCCCCGTGGCCAGTTGATGGCCCTCGTCGAGCTTGGCGCGAAATCGCCACGATTGGAACGAGATGCGAGCCCAACCCATCACGGCGGCACCGGCCATGATGATGGCGGCTCCGATGATCCGTTGGCCACCGATCCACTCCTGAACACGGTCGGGGACAATGCTATTGCCCAGCCCGAAATACAGGACACCGAAGGCGAGAAAGTGCAAGGCAAGAATGGAGCGCGAAAAGCTAGCCGTCGCCGTTCCTGCCGCAACGGGTGGGTTGCTCTGACCGCCCGGTAGTGCCTGCTCGCCCTGCTTCACGAGGACGCCTGCCACGCCGAAGCTAGCCCAAAAGCCGCCGTGCACCACGTACAAGAGGAGATCACGATTCATCATGGGAAATCCCTTTGGTGGCGTGAGCAGGAGACCAGGACTCAATCGGCGCCCGCAGATGGAGCGCCTAACGTTACCTCCCGTCCGCCCTTCCCGCGACCCTGCCATCCCTTACGCCCGCCCTGTCGATTCGGGACGGTCGGCCGTATCCTCAACCCTCCCCGACCTCACTCGCCCACCCCGGAGTTCCCCATGGTTCGCCGTGCCCTCGTCCTCTTCGCCGCGCTTGCCTCTCCCATCGCGAGTGCCAAGGCCCAGGTTACTGCCATCAAGGCGGGCCGCGTCGTCGACCCCGATGCCGGGACCAGTGCTCCGAGTCAGGTGATCCTGGTCGAGAACGGACGGATCACCGCGATCGGCGGCAACGTGGCCATCCCGGACGGAGCCACCGTGATCGACCTGAGCGGCTCCACGATCTCGCCCGGCTTGGTGGACGCCCACACCCACCTCTGCATGGTGGTCAATCCCACCCGTGATCACGGGAACTACTACCTCACCACGCTCTTCGATCCGGACGCGTTTCGGTCCATTGAGGGCACTGTCAACGCGAAGACGATGTTGGAAGCCGGGTTCACTTCGGTACGCGACGTTGGCAACGAGGGCAACTACGCCTGCGTCCAGGTGCGGCGCGCCATTCTGCAGGGAATGATCCCCGGCCCCACCATGATCACGGCCGGCCGGATCATCGCACCGTACGGTGGCCAGTTCCACCTCCAGCCCGACAAGCAGCAGCTCGCCGAACCGGAGTATTTCTTCGCGGACACGCACGATGAAATGATCAAGGCGATCCGGGAGAACATCCACTACGGCGCCACGGTGATCAAGCTGGTGATCGACGACCAACGCTACATCTACTCGGCCGACGACATTCGGTTCATTAAGGCCGAAGTGGAGCGCGCGGGACTCAAACTCGCGACCCATGCCTGGACGGGGCCGGGGGCCCACAACGCCGCCGAGGCGGGAGTCAATTCGATCGAACATGGCTTTGTGATGAACGATGCCGATCTCGAACTGGCGAAACAGAACAACGTCGTGTTGGTGGGCACCGAGTATCTCGCGCTCGGTTCCTCCGCGGCGGCGCACAAACAATGGGTGGATCGACTGACGCGAGCGTGGAAGATCGGCGTGACGCTGGTCTACGGCACCGACGCGACCGAGCAGGTCGCAGGGCTGACGCGGGGCGAGGACGCCATGCGGGGAATCGATCCGTGGGTGGAGGCTGGCGTCCCGGCGCCGGCAATCCTCAAGGCGATGACCACCAATGCCACTCGGCTGCTCGGTGTTGATGCTCAACGCGGCACACTGAAGGTGGGGATGTTCGCCGACTTGATCGCGACACCCGAGAACCCGCTCACCAATATCCAGACCCTGAAGCAGGTCAGCCTCGTGATGAAGAATGGCGAGGTGGTGCGATTGACGCCGTGAACGGTGCATTTGCGTGGTCGGCTACCTCCGGCAACCGACCCCCTAGGGCTGACCGTTAATCCAGCGAAAACGGCCCCGAAGCAACGCAAACTGCGATTCGTCTACTCGCGACAGCTGGACCAGAAGCGTGTCGGACTGAAAGACTCCCTGCAACGTCAATTGCTCGTTGACCGGAGCAGAGACGACAAGGACACTCGGTGAGGGCGTTGCCCGACCGGCAAAGATCGTCAGCTGCTTTTCACGAGGCTCGTATTCAGCACGGTATGTGCGCCACGCATGATCCATGGTCTGGAATGTGAATGCATCGGCTGCGTCAAAGATCACAGTCTCCCATCGTGAGGCGTTGGTCGTGCTGGGCGGGGACACCACACCGTTCAGGCTGAACTCGTCTACGTGATAGATGCCACGGAGTACTGAAGGCGGCGGGTCCACTTTCTGGAGATTGAGTGCCACCAGTGGTGCACTGACCAGCATGTACGCCACGACAATCGCCTTGATGGTGATCCACGTCATGCGTTCGCGCCGCGTTCGTGTGCGCGCGTCAGGACTGGCTGGATTGGTGGGTCGGTTCAGCACGAGCACATTCGCCAACCGCGCGGCATCGGGAATCATCACCACGGCGGCGAGGAGCAGCATGTGCAGCGCGTCGAGCTTCTCTGGCCAGTTGTACGAGACATTGAGCATCAGCACGTTGGTCATGATGGCGAGCGCCACGAGTGCACCCAGCGTTGCGGTGCGCTTGTGGAGCAGCAAGAGGCCAGCGAGCACCTCACCGGCACCGGCAAACACCGTGTAGACAGCCGACGACCCCATGAAATTGCCGAGCATCATGAACGGCGGCATGTCGCCGAGCGGCACCAGCAACTCCTGCAAACCCGGAAAGTGGAATTGTACGAGCAGCACCTTCACCATGCCGTAACTCAGCATGCTGAAGGCGAGTGCATACCGCGTGACGACATGCAGCGACCGAAACAGGCGCCGATATTCCGAGCGTCGCCCGACAAGCGTCCACACCGCGGCGGCCATGGCCGCAATGGCAACCAGGCAGAACAATTGGACAAACCCGAAGAGCCCATCCGAGTTTCCGCCGGGCTGAAAGACCAGCGGATCGCCAATGCGCAGAACGTGGTGGCCGACCCAGGCGACAATCGGTGCCCACCAATTCGCGTAGGCACTCAAGAGCACGCCGGCACCCGGGGCAAATCCGAATTCGTGCTGCATGGCGAGATCGGCCTCGAGAAACCGGACCAGCACGAGATAGAGGGCGAGATACGCGAAGAGGAATCGAAACGCTACACGCTGTGCCATCCCCCAGGATGGCTCGGAGGAGTCCGGATCAGTTCTGGACGTGCTTGTCATGAGCTGTTGCCTCAGTTGGGCTTCCGCGTCCGGGATGTTCGGACCACGTTCCGCGCCAACGTCTTGAAGCGCTCGCCGTTCGCCTGCACGACGGTGATCGTCACATTGCCTCCCTTGCTGGTGTTGAGGTCCTGCACGGTACCGGATTTCCCGGCGTGCGTTCCGCCAATGACGTCGCACGAGTCACCGTTCTTGACGCTCGCCGAAGTGATCGGTGTTGTCTTGGCCATGGATTCTCTCCTCTGCATGAAGCCTGGTCACAATCAGGGGTGAGCGACGATGTGGCGCCCCGCGCCCGTCCGATGCCGTTCCTGCGACGAGCATGGGCAGCCACCCGCGGCTCGATTGCCTGTATCCATTCGCTGCGCTCCTTGGCGACAGGAAAGCACGGGATCAGGGGGCGGCACCTCGAACAGCGTACCCGGCCGACCGAGGTCCCGTCCAATTCTACTTCCGGAAATGAGACCCCGCGACTGGGAGGATGTCTCCGCGGCCAGCGAACCAAACCGCGGGCGGATGCCCGCGGCTCGGCGGCGGGAAGCTTGGCGTCAGGTGGGGCGACCTTCTGCTCGCCCCCACGTGCGTTCACCGTTCAATCCCAATGAGCACCGTCCGCCCCACGGTCGGGGTCAGGTTGTCGCGCACCACGCTATTCCCGAACTCCGCCCGCGCCCAGAACGAGACCCCCCTGGCCAACGGCACGTGTACCCCGACGAACGGCCGGAAGACGCCATCGTACTCCAGCCAGTACTCGCGCGCTCGGTCACGGAAGGCCGAGTTGCCGGCCTCCACCTTTGCAACCAGCACCCAGTCGTACCCGGTCCACGGTCCGATCCAGATTGCACCTACCTCGAACCGGTTGTGGCCCGGCTCGTACCTCAGCGCAACCGACCCGGTCGATCGCGGCACTTCGAGCGGCGTGTCGCCGACCGCGAATTCTCCGGTGTAGGTCGGCGACAATTCCGTCACCCGCGACGACACCAGATTGACACGCGCGGCCGCGGCGAACCGACCCAGACGCGCCCCGCCGTCCATCTCGACACCACGATTGGTGATGGCACCGACATTCTGGAACTGATAGAGCCGCGCACCCTGCTCCGTGCGCCGGAGATCGACCTGCTGCAGCAGATCATCCGCGAGTTGATTGAACCAGGTGAACCGGAGCCACGCCCCCGATGCCCAATGCATCTCCGCTCCCGCCTCGACCCCAGACTGTTGCTCGGCACGTAACGCCGGGTTCGCCTCCTGCCGGATCGACCCGGCCCGAAGTGCCTGGCTCATCCCCGGCTCCGGCGGCCTGAGTGCCCTGCCCCACGCCGCACGGAACCGGGCCTGCCCCGCACCCACCGGCACGGTCCACGACGCGCCCGCCATCGCGGCCCATGGCCGCTCGGCGTCGATGCCAACCGAGCTGATCCACTCCTGTCGAGCACCCGCCAGCACGGTCAACCCACCGACTCGGCCACGCACCTGCCCGAACAGACCGCGCGAACTCAACCCCTCATCGTACAGGCTGGAGATGCCGACCGTCTCGAACCCGCCTCGGAGCGAACGTTCCAACTCACGCTTGCTGACCTCGGCTCCCGCGCTGACCGCCACACCACCGAGGTCGTAACTCCCCGCCCATCGCGCACTCCAACGCGTCGCGGTCTCGTTGGTGGCACCGAGAGGCAGGCGGGGGGGGAGGATCGGCGAGCGGAACGGTTCGCGGGTGCCACTGATCCGGTGTACCCCGGCGACCACCGACTGCGTGAACCGGGCACTGGCATCGTGCGTGAGCCGCATACCGAGGCCGCGCTCGTCCAGCGGTGGCACATCGCGCGTCCGCAGCGCGCCCGTCGTGAGCGCCACCTGCTCGAGAGTGCCATCGTACGAGGCCGCGCGACCCGATAGTTCAAGTTCGACTGTCCCGCGCCGCACCGTGCCGCCCCCTTGCAGGCGCCATGCATCGGTAAGCGGGACATCGGTACCGAGTCTGGTGACCGACCCAAGCGCCGCGAACGACGTATGCTCCGATCCGGCATCGACACCGAGCGCGCCCTCTCGCCAGACCGATGCGCCATCGATGTCGCGATCCATCTGTCCCGTGACCGCGGCACCGTTGGGCGTCAGATGCGGCGCGCCGATGGTGCCCGTTCGGGTCTCGATCTGCAGCACGCCGCTCAGCGCCTCGGGACCATAGAGTGCCGCGCCCTGTGGGCCGTGGATCATCTCGATCTGTGACACCATGCGGCCGTCGAGCAGTGTCGAGAGTTCCGACGATGCGACCTCGACACCGTCGACATACACCTTGGGGCCGCGGGCCGTGAACGAAGCGACACCGCGTACCGCACCCAGGACAGGCGCCGGCCCCACGCCGCCGCGATCCCAGATCACGATCCCCGGCAGGAAAGCGCGGAGTTGGTCGCTCAACCGCCGATGCGGTGCGTCGTCAAGGTCTCCGCGCGAGACCACCGTCACGGCGGTCGGTTGTTCGCGCACCGGTGCCGCCTTCACCGGCGAGCCCGTCACCACCAGTTGGTCGAGTTGCTGGATGCCGGTGGCGGTAAGCGTGGCCGGCGAGGTGCTGTCACGGAGCGCCACCAGCACCACGGTACCACCGGGTGTCATGCGCGACGTGAGTTGCGTGCCCTCGAGCAGCGAAGCAAGCACACTGCGGAGCGGCACTCGATCACGGTGGAGGGTCACCCGCAGCGCGGGGACCTGATCGCCGCGCCATGCGAGATCGAGTGTGTTGTCGTGGCGGAGTTGGAGCAGCGCGGTGGCGAGCGGCGTGTCGGTGACATCGATCCGTACCAGCCGGCCGAGCGGGTCGGGCGCCTGCGCGGCGAGCGGTGTCACGGCCCCATACGTGAGCAGCAGGAGCAGGGGGATGCGCCGCACGTCAGCGCAGCACGATGCCGCTGGTATCCTTGACCGGCGTCACGTCGAGCAGAAGTGCCACCACGTCGAGCGCGGCATCGAGTGACGTGAGCGAGAGTGTCGCGGTGATCGGGCGCGATGCGAGCGTCGTGTCGGCCAGCGTGACCTGCACACCGTACCATGCCGCGAGCCGCGTCAGCACATCGCCCGCCGCCAAGTCATTCGCCTCCAATACTGGAATGCTACCGGGGGCCATCGTGTCGACGGTCACGCCCGGGATGATCCGCGCATCGCGTGCCGTGAAGCGACCACTCTCACCCGCAACGAGCGTGTCAGCACGACCGCTGATCCTCGAACTGCTCACCGAGACCGATCCCACGAGCACCAGGACATCGACCGCGCCGCCAGGCTGGGCCGAAACGGTAAAGACCGTGCCGATATCCCGGACTTGCTGTCCACCCGCGTTGACAACGAACGGGACGGCAGCATCATGCACTGCCGTGAACCGCGCGTTGCCCGTGAGCGTGACCGTCCGGTGCGCCTCACCATAGTCGGCGGCGGCCATGAGCGTCGCACCCGGTGCGAGCACGGCGCGCGTCCCGTCCGATAGATCAACGGTGAGCCCGTTGGCGCCCGCCACGTGCTGCCACGGGTCGGGGCCGCCCTGCAGCGCCGACCATGCGAAGACTGCACCCACGATCAGCGCGACCGCCGCCGCCATCCGGAACGCGGTCACCTGCCAGGTGCTGTCACGCGGGATGGGGATCACGTCGACCGGGCGCGCGTCGTCGAGCTGTGCCGAGACGGCGCTCCACGCCTTGTCGACATCGAGCGACGGCGCTGTGGCGCGGGCGCTCCATGCCTTGAGGAGCCGCTCATATTCGATCCGATTGGTGTCGGAGGCCTCGACCCACTGTGCCACGGCGCTGTCCTCGTCGAGGGAACTCTCCCCCGCGATGTGACGCGCCAGCAGCTCATCGGTGACCTGGTCCTGATCCATCGGGCTCCATCCTTTCGTTCACCGAGGAGACACCCTGAGTGGGGTCCTACCCTGACACCTCACGCTCCGGTCCACAATATGCGGCAGGAATCACACCAGACGATGACCCATCCCGCCGATCTCCCCGATCTCCTGGCCGCCGTGGCCACTGGCGACCAGCACGCCTTCGAGCGGCTGTTCCGCGCCTGGTACCCCCGCCTGGTCCGGACGGCCGTGCTGGTGGCGGGTGACGGCGACCGCGCCGAAGATGCCGTCCAGGAGGCGTTCGTGGGGCTGTGGCGGCAGCGGAATGCCCTGCCCGATCCGCGGAAATTTGCAGGATACATGCACCGTGCGGTCAGGAACCGCTGCCTCAACCAGTTGCGCGGGCGCGAGGTACTCTCCCTCGACTCCGCATCGGTCCCCCCCCTCGCGGTGGCCCCGGCCGCGCCGCTCGAACTGCACGAGGAGACGCTTGCCGGCTACGTCAGTCAGGCCCTCGCCGAGCTGCCCGCCAGGACGCGCGAGGTGTTCCATCTCTCGCGCGACGAGGGGATGACCTATCGCGAAATCGCCGAGTCGCTCGAGATTTCGGTCAAGACGGTGGAGACCCTGATGGGGCGGGCGCTGGCGATGCTCCGGACGACCCTCCTCCCGCGACTCGTGAATCCCGATTCTGGGTCAGAGTCAGGGTAGCCAGCCACTCTCCGTGTCTCTCTGGTGCACCGCCTGGCCACCCTGGCCCGGCCCAACCACCGGAGTGACACCATGCGAACCCAGACCCGCCCCTTCTCCCTTCTCGCGCTCGGCGTGGCCGTGGCACTCACCGCCTGTGCCGACCTGCCAACGGCGAGCAACGACAACAGCATGCCCCCAACCACCGAGAGCGAGACACTCGCGCTCTCGCTCGATGAAATCGCGGGCGATGCGGCACTGCTCGGTGATACGGAAGCCGCCTCGGACTTTCACGATGGTGCGCTCGCCCTCCGGCTCGGCGCGGTGCCCTCGGAGATCGGCGTAACCGTGGCCGGTGAGGAACTCCGCTACCGCGCGATCGTCACCGCCATCGCGATGCGGGGACCCGATGGCGCCGACGTGATGCGTCGCTCGATTGTCGCGTGGCGTGGCGTTGACCGTCCGGAGCAGGTGCTCCGACTGGCCGCGCGCGCCGATGAGGCGGTGTTCGGACCACGCGACGCGTCAGCCGATCCCGCGCGTGCGATCGGTACGTTCGCGGACTTCGCGCGTCATGTCCGCCTCCGCGCGACAGATGGATCGCTGGCGAGTCGACTGGAAACGCTGGGCAGTGTCTGCCCGAACGGCGCCGACGACCCACGCTTCGCCTGCAACCTCGCACGTTTCGAGATGCGCCTCGACGGGTTGTTCGACACCACGAACGATCCATCGACCCGCGTGCGGATCTCGTCCGAGGAGACTGGTGTGAGTGGCGTGGTGATCCATCGCACCGATGGCGGCAGCCGAGCCGCGGGCATCAGCCCGCGGTTTGGTGCGTGAATCGGAGCAGTCCAGCCGAGCCGCGGGCGTCAGCCCGCGGTTTGGTTCGCGAATTCACAGATGTACGGTCACCCCTCGCTTCGCTCGGGGTGACCGCTCTCGTTTCTCGCGTCTCGCTTCTCGCTTCACGCTATCCGAACTCGGCACTCCGAAGTAACATCCATGGATGACCACACCTCATCGCACGATCCTCTCGCTCCTGGCACTCCTCGCCGCGTGCAACACCGCCGATCCGTCCGTCGGTGCCCGACCCGACGACCTCGGCGCCGGCGATCTCCTTCCCACCGGCAAGTCGCTCGATCCCGAAGGCGTCACCCGACCGGTCGGTTCACTCCCGCTCACCATCCTGCGGGCACCGGACCGTGGCTACGTGCTCGTGCTGAGTGGCTACAACGAGCAGGGGATCCAGATCATCGACGGCGACGGCAGCGTGCGACAGACCCTCATCCAAGCGGCGGCATTCGTCGGTGCCACCTTCGCGCCCGACGGCAAGACGCTCTACGTGAGCGGCGGCGATCAGGATGTGGTGTATGTCTATGCCTGGACCGACGGCACCGCGACACTGCGCGACTCGCTTTTGCTGGCCGCAAAACAGCCACGCCGTTCCGGCACTCGCTACCCGGCCGGCATCGGCATCTCTGCAGACGGCAGCGCACTCTATGTCGCCGAGAACCTTGGCGATGCGCTTGCGGTGATTGACATCCGTCGCGGCGAGGTCGTGCGTCGCCTCCCCACCGGACGCTACCCGTACGGTGTCGCGGTCGCGGCCAACGGCGATGTCTTCGTGTCGCAGTGGAATGGCAACTCGGTGCTCGCCTACAGCGGATGGGGCACGGCGATCCGACAGGTGGCCGACATCCCCGCAGGACGCCACCCGTCCGCTCTGATGCTGAACTCCAGTGGGACCCGGCTGTTCGCGGCCTCCGGCAGCACCGACCGCGTCACCGTGATCGACGCGGTCAACAAGGTGCCACTCGGCGAGCTGCTCGACGCGCCGCCGGCGGGGCCCGCCGAGGGTAGCACGCCCAACGGGCTCGCACTCTCAACCGACGGCACCCGGTTGTTCGTGGCCGAGGCCGACGCCAATGCGGTGGCAGTATTCGACCTCTCGGCGCGGTTCTCCGGCGTCGCGACCGCGACCGGCAATGATGCACTCGCTGGCCGGATCCCGACCGGATGGTATCCGACGGCGATGATGGTGACCGGAGACTCGCTGCTGGTCGCCAACGGCAAGGGCACCGGCTCGCGCGCCAACCCAGGAGGGCCGGGGCCGCGGGAGTCACTCGAGCGTCAGGGCAAGCGCGACGTCCATGGCTACACCCTCGCCCAACTCAGCGGCACGGTCTCGATCTCCCGCACCGCATTGCTCGATCGCGCCGCGCTCGCCCCGCTCTCCGCACGGGTCGCGCGTGCCAACCGGTGGGATGTGCCGACCGCGAACCGGATGACGTACCCACCAATTGAGCACGTCATCTACATCATCAAGGAGAACCGCACCTACGATCAAGTTCTCGGCGACTTGTCCCAGGCCGATGGCGACACGTCACTGGTCTACTTCGGGCGGCCCGTCACGCCGAATCATCATGCCCTCGCCGAGCGATTCGGCATCTACGATCGGTTCTTCGTCAACGCCGAGGTGAGCCCGGATGGTCACAACTGGTCGACGGCGGCGTACACCACCGACTACCTGCAGAAGACCGTGCCCTCGAACTACTCTGGCCGCGGCCGCAGCTACGACTACGAAGGCACCAATCGCGGCTGGGGTCCCGGGAATCTCCCGGAGGAAGACGTCAACGAGCCAGCGAACGGTTACCTCTGGGATCTCGCCGACCGAAAGGGCATCACATTCCGCAATTACGGCGAGTTCGTCATCGGGGAAGGAATGGACCGGGACGACCTGCCCGCCGGATACAAGGGCCTCAAGCCGTTCCTGATCGACCATACCAACGAGGCTTTTCCGGCCTACGACCTGAGCATCCAGGATCAGGAGCGGGCGGACATCTGGCTCAAGGAATTCTCCGAGCACGTTGCGGCCGGGGTCATGCCGCAACTGGAGATCGTGCGGTTGCCGAATGATCACACGCGTGGACTCAGCGCCGGTGCGCCGACCCCGCGCGCCATGCTTGCCGACAATGACCTGGCACTCGGCCGCATAGTGGAGGCGATCTCACGATCGCCGTTCTGGAAGAACACCGTGATATTTGTGCTGGAAGACGATGCGCAAAACGGCCCCGATCACGTCGATAGCCATCGCTCGCCCCTGTTGGTCATCTCACCGTGGGCGCGCACCGGTGTCAATCATCGTTTTGCCAACACCACCGATGTTCTCCGCACCATCGAGGAGATTCTCGGCCTCGACGCCATGTCGCAATTCGACCACTTCGGCCGACCACTCCGGGAAATCTGGCGTGACACGCCCGATCTACGTCCCTATGCGTTCCGGACACCCGCGACACCGCTCACCGAGACCAATCCCGAGCGAACCGCCGGGGCCGCGGCGTCGGCGAAGCTGCGATTCGATGTCGAGGACCTCGCCGACGAGGACGCCTTCAATCGGATTCTCTGGCTGGCAGCCAAAGGACCAAATGCACCGTATCCGGGCGCGACCAGGATGTCGATGCTCGATGGGATTCGGGCGCGATAGGCGCCATCACTTCTTCGGAAAGAAGAATCCGATCAGGGCACCGGGCTATCCCTGAATGGTCCACAACACCACCAGGCAGTTCACTGCGAGCAGGAAGATGGCGGGGGCCATCTCGACGAGCCGGTCCCCGACGCGCACACGCGTCACGATGCCGGCCACCATGAGGAGTGCCAGACCGGTCGCCGCCGGCACGGTGAGCCATTGCACCCACATCCCCACCGACAATCCCAGCGCCCCGAGTAGCTCGAGCGCACCGGTTGTCCGGCGATATTTGGCCAAGCCGAATCGCTCGAATTCCGCGGTCATGCCGCTGCCGAACAAGACCGTCGCGCCATACCATGCGAAGAGCAGGATCGAAGTGACCTCAACGAACAGCAAGCGTAGGTCCATGCGCAGGGCGGTTCCCCAGTTCGAGTCATACGAGTTACGTTCCGTGACCCCGCCCAGATCCCTCAGCCGAGGCCCGAGATGCCCACTTTGACGATTGCCGCCGTCCTCCAGCTGATCGTGGCCTTGGGCCTGCTCAATGTCTGGCTCTTGCGGCGCGGAATGTTCTCCGCGTACCGCGGCGGCCAAGCGACCACCCTTCGCGAGGAATTCGCCGCGTACGGGCTCCCCGAAGCGGCCTTCTTCGTCGTCGGCGGCCTCAAGATCACCGCCGCCCTGATGCTCATCGCCGGGCTCTGGGTCCCCGCCTTGGTCCTCCCCGCCGCGGTCGTGATTATCGCCCTCATGCTCGGGGCCTTGGCGATGCACGTCAAAGTTGGCGACCCGATCCATCGCTCCATGCCCGCGTTCGCGGTGTTGATCATGACGACCGCGGTGCTGCTGCTGCGCTAACCTTCTCACTTCTCACGTCACCGCCCCAGCTTCTCCCAGACCCGATCGCTCACGGTATCGACGAACAGCTGCATGTGCGGGAACGGAATCTCGATGCCGGCCTTGTCGAGTGCGACCTTGCATGCCTCGACCACGCGTTCACCGACCGGCATCTCCTGTTCCGCATCGCACACCCAGACGCGCACACTCAG
>JBDTNH010000024.1:0-27111 GCA_039933845.1 Gemmatimonadota bacterium | reverse complement strand
TACATCCCGACCAACGTGATCTCGATCACCGACGGCCAGATCTTCCTGCAGACCGATCTGTTCTACGCCAACGTTCGGCCCGCGGTCGACGTCGGCATCTCGGTATCGCGCGTCGGTGGGGCGGCACAGATCAAGGCGATGAAGAAGGTCGCCGGTCCGCTCCGCCTGTCGCTGGCGCAGTACCGCGAGCTCGAGGCGTTTGCCCAGTTCGGGTCTGACCTTGATGCAGCGACGCAGCGCCAGCTCGCGCGGGGCGCCCGCATGGTCGAGATCCTCAAGCAGCCACAGTACAAGCCGGTGCCGGTCGAGGAACAGGTCGCGGCCCTCTATGCCGTGACCAATGGGCATCTGGACGATGTCGAGGTCGTGTCGGTCCGGAAGTGGGAGCAGGATTTCCTCGGGTGGCTGCGTGCGTCGCGTCCCGAAGTGCTGCAGGGCATTCGCGAGAAGCGCGAACTCTCGGACGAGGTGGTCGAAAGCCTCAAGACCGCGATCGCCGCCTTCAAGCCGATGTTCCAGGCGGCCTGAGATGTCCAAGTCGCGCGCGCTCAAGGGACGCATTCGTTCGATCACGAACACGCGCAAGATCACGCGGACGATGGAGCTGGTCGCCACTTCCAAGTTGAAGCGGGCCCAGGATCGGGTGGTCGCGGCGCGGCCATATGCGGAGGCGCTCCGCGAGGTGATCGCCGATCTCGTGACGCCGGACCTGCAGGCACGGTTTCCGTTGCTGATGCAGCCGACCGCTCCCGGACGCGGGGGCCCGTCACGGGCAGTCGTGATTCTCGTCACCAGCAATCGCGGCCTCGCCGGTGGATTCAACAGCAACCTGATCAAGGAAGCCCGGCGTCGGGTCGAGGCGCTCGAGGCCGAGGGCTTCACGGTCGAGTTGATCGGGGTGGGCAAGAAGGGCATCGGCTACTTCCGGTATCTCGGTCGCGCCTTCCGAAGCCAGCGCGTCGACATCGGTGACAAGCCGACCACCGAGCACGCGGCTTCACTCGTCGAGGACCTGATGCAGGAGTTCGCGGATGGCCAGCTCGGCGTCGTCGAACTGGTGCGCTCCGACTTCCAGAGTGTGCTCACGGCGCCGCCGGTGGCCGACCGGATCCTGCCGATTCCGGCACCCGACGCGTCCAAGGGCTCGCGGCCCGACTATATCCTGTCGCCCGATCCGGAGACCTTGTTGGCCGATGTGCTGCCGCGCTATGTGCGGAACGCCATCTACCGCGGCCTGGTCGAGACGGCTGCAGCCGAGCAGGCCGCACGTCGCACCGCCATGAAGAATGCCACCGACAACGCCGGCGACATTCTCGAGGCACTGAAGCGCAAGTACAACCGGCAGCGCCAGGCCCAGATCACGCAGGAGATCGCGGAGCTGGTCGGCGGCGCGGCCGCGTTGGGATAAACGAGAAGCGAGAAGCGAGAAGCGAGAAGCGAGACGCGAGAAGCGAGAAGCGAGAAGCGAGAAACGAGAAACGTGATGACAGGATTGAAGCACCGATCGCCCATGTGGGCGAATCAGCTCGCCTCTCGCTTCTCGCTTCTCGAATTGATTGACCAACCTTGAACAGAGATCGCTGCCCATGACCGCACCAGCCGCCGTCAAAACCGGCACCATCGTCCAGATCATCGGACCCGTGATCGACGTGGAGTTTCCACCCGACCACCTGCCCGAGATTTACAATGCACTGACGGTCAACGATGCGTCGGGCCCGGTGCCGGTTTCGTTGACGGTCGAGGTGCAGCAGCACATCGGCCGCAACCAGGTACGCGCGGTCGCGATGAGCTCGACCGACGGCGTCAGCCGCGGCATGGAAGTGGTCGACACCGGCTCCGCGATCTCGGTGCCGGTTGGTCCGGTGGCGCTTGGTCGAATCCTGAACGTGCTTGGCAATCCGGTCGACGGCGGCGATGCGATCCCGGATGCCGTTGAGCGCTGGCCGATTCACCGTGCCTCGCCGGGCTTCACGGCGCTCGAACCGAAGACGGAGATGCTCGAGACCGGCATCAAGGTGATCGACCTGGTGGCGCCGTTCGTGAAGGGCGGCAAGATCGGACTCTTCGGCGGCGCCGGCGTCGGCAAGACGGTGATCATCCAGGAGCTCATCAACAACGTCCAGAAGGGACACGGCGGCAAGTCGGTGTTCTGCGGCGTCGGTGAGCGCACGCGTGAGGGCAACGACCTCTACCGCGAGTTCAAGGAAGCCGGCATCCTTGACTCGGTGGCGCTGATCTACGGCCAGATGAACGAGCCGCCAGGCGCGCGACTCCGGGTCGGCCTCTCGGGCCTCACGATCGCGGAGTATTTCCGTGACATCGAGCATCAGGACGTGTTGCTCTTCATCGACAACATCTTCCGCTTCACGCAGGCCGGTGCCGAAGTGTCGGCACTCCTTGGTCGGATGCCGAGCGCCGTTGGGTACCAGCCGACGCTGGCCACCGAGATGGGCGACCTGCAGGAGCGGATCACCTCGACCCGTAACGGCTCGATCACGTCGGTGCAGGCGATCTACGTTCCCGCCGACGACCTGACCGATCCGGCGCCGGCCACCGCCTTCGCGCACTTGGACGCCACCGTGACGCTGTCGCGTGCCATCTCGGAGAAGGGGATCTATCCGGCAGTCGACCCGCTCGACTCGACCTCGCGCATCCTGGCGCCGCAGTTCCTCGGTCAGCGCCACTATGATGTCGCGATCGGCCTGCAGGGCACCCTTCAGCGCTACAAGGCGCTCCAGGATATCATTGCGATTCTGGGCATGGACGAGCTCTCCGAGGAAGACAAGCTGGTCGTCGCGCGGGCCCGCCGGCTCGAGCGGTTCCTCTCGCAGCCGTTCGACGTCGCCGAACAGTTTACCGGCTTCCCGGGCAAGTACGTCAAGCTCGAGGAGACCATCGAGTCCTTTGAACGCGTGCTGTCGGGTGAGTTCGATCATCTTCCCGAGCAGGCGTTCTACATGCAGGGCGGGATCGACGACGTGATCGCGCGGGCGAAGGAACTTCAGGGTTGATGCGAGTCACCGTCATTTCGCCCGAAGCGGCGGTATTTGATGGCGAGGCCGTGGCGCTCCGTGCCCCGGCCTTCGACGGCGAGATCGGTATCCTGCCCAACCACGCACCGTTGATGACCACGCTCGGCAAGGGCTCCCTGTACGTCACCACCAGCACCGGGGTTCGCGAGTTCCATGTGCAAGGCGGCTTCCTCCAGGTCGTCAAAAACAGCGTCCGCGTTCTTGCCGAGTCTGTCCAGGGAGTTCCCACGTGAATCGTTCGCTGTTGGCTTCAGTCTGCTCGACTGTCCTCCTCGCGGTCCCCGTTGCCGCCCAGAGCACGGGGACGCCAGTCTATCAGGCCCCATACCGCGCCTTCGCCGGCAGTGAGATCGGGATATCGCTCTCGGATCCGGGCCCCGGATTCGCGCTCGAAGGGTCGTACCGAACCACGTTTTCGAGCACCATGGATATCGGGTTCCGCGCCGGGTTCGCCGATGGCGGGCACCGCACCGCGCTCCTGGTCGGCGGCGACCTCCGGGCTCGCGTACTCGACCATTCGGACGCCTTCCCGCTCGATGGGTCCTTCACGGTTGGCCTCGGTGTGGCGAGTGGCGATGGCTACACCGTTGGGTACCTGCCGATCGGTTTCAGCATGGGTCGCAGAGTACTGGTCGAGGGCAGCTCGATTTCGCTGGTGCCGTTTGTGCACCCTGTCCTGACGCCGCACTTTGGCGACGCGAGCGGCACCGACTTCTCACTCGGCTTCGGTCTGGATGCCCGGATCAATCCGCGCCTCGATGTCCGGTTCAGCGCCGCGATCGGTGATCGTGACGGCATCGCATTCACCGCCGCCTTTCTCCGCTGATGTCGTTGGAGTCTCGTCTGATGCGTCGCTTGTACGTTGCCCTCGCTGCTGCCAGCTGTCTGCCGAGCCTTCTCACGGCGCAGGTGCGCGGACTGCCCGTCGTGGCGAGTGGGATCGCCAACCGCACGACCCTTGGCGTTGATGTCGGCATCGCGAACGACGATGCAGGTGGCACCACCACCATCGGCGCGAGTGTCGGTCGCGGGCTCGGACCGTTGGCGCTGACGGGCATGGTGTCGCGCGGCGCCCCATCTGATGAAGCCAAGGCAGTCTGGGCGCAGGCGGTAGGCGTCGGGTTTCGGCTGTATGGCGGCCCGTTTGCTCCGTTCCGCGTGATGCTGCAGAGCGGGGTGGGTTTCTGGAGTCGAGGTGTGGTCGACAACCTCCACGTTCCCGTGGCCATCGGCGTCTCGGCGACGATCCCCAATCCGGCGTTCGCGATCCGACCTTGGCTGGCGCCGCGCATGAGCTACCGTCGCCAGTCGTTTCAGGGTGTCGGCACGTCCGACACCCACGCCGCACTGAGCGGCGGGATTGATCTCGCGTTCATCGGTGGACTGGTGGTGCGTGCGGCGTATGATCGCGAGTTCGTTGATGGGTCCTCACCCGGCGTGTTCAGTGCCGGGTTATCGTATACGCTCGGTCGACGCTAGACTCACGCGATCACGGTACCGCGGGTACGCCAGGAGTCGCATCTGGCGCCTGCCAAACCCGCACCGCCTCACCCAACGCTCCGCGGACCCGCACCGCATCGACATCGACCGGTGTCAGGGCACGGAGCGCCGCCCCCAGTCCGGATGGTTCGCTCCGATACGGCACCTTGATGAGCGTCTCGGCAGTCGACCACGCGAACGCCCGCTCGCTCGGTGTCGCGCCGAGGGCCACCCGCTTGGCATCACCGCGTAGGTCGTTCACCTGCGCGGTGTAGACCGACCGGATTGCCGCTTCGAGTCCCGCGGTATCAACGTTTTTCACGAGTTCCGCGAGTAGTTCCCGTCGACCCGCCGCCTGGGCAAGTCGCACGAGCTCGTTGTCGGACGCCGTGATCCGCTCGGCCCGAACCGGCGCGGGCATCGTCCGGATCCATGCCATCGCCTCGTCCGGCGTGGTCTCGCCATCATCCCAGCTCGCAATCGCTCCGGTGCCCGAGATCGTGCCGGGCTCATTGAAGGCGCCTCGCATCCGGGCCGCGATATCGTCGGGTACGCTGAACTTCCTGGCGGTCGTCAGGCTGTCGATCATCAGGGAATCCGTCCGCGCCTGGACCGCGAGACGGGTCCATTCCGCGAGTGCGGAGTTGGCGGCTGGGCGAGGGACACGATAGTACATCTGGAGCAGGTCCTGATTCCTGAGCGGCATCGAGATCTCACCCTCGCGCAGATCCCAGATCTGGGACGCCAACCCAGCGGGGATGCCGGCCTGATTGGTCGCCGGAAAATCGGTGGTGACGATCTTCTTGCGATCGGACTCGGAGAGGTTTGCCATTTGTTCGGCTGGGGAGGTGCCGGCAGCCAACGCCGCCGAGCGGAGACCGAGCAGGATCCCAGCCCCGCTGGCCTGCGCGGAACTGTCCCCGGGCGGCAGGCCGATCGCATACATCCGGTACACGTGGATGTCGCCCCGACGGCCGATCGAATCAACTTCCTCCTGCGTGGCCGCCCGCGCAGCGAGGCGCCGAGATGTGATCAGCCGTTGGACCAGCGAATCAAGGTGCGCCTGCACGGTGGCCGCCTCGAAGATCCGGTCACTGTCGAGCGCATCGAGGTGCTGGATGGTCAGCGCATGATCGATCCACGCCGAGGTGAGCCCGAACGCGAGCCCCTCGGTGGGCGGGATGGGCGAGCGCGTGAGCAGGGACGTCAAGTCACCCCGGGTGAGGGCGGCATCGCCGGCGGTGGCCACCACTTCGGATGCGTCGCCGGGATTGCCGTCACCACACGCCGCGGTGATCACCGCGAGGCCGAGTGCGAGGCGGGTCAGTAGGCGAGGGTGCGGACGGTGCATGGCTGGATGCATCGGACTGGTCCTTGGGGAAGTGACGAGAAAGGCCGACAATCCCGAAGAATAACGTCTAGGCGTCGGGGTGTGGGGCGAGCGCCAGGAGTTCGACGAGCAGCTCGGCACTCCGGCCAGCCGCTCCTCGATCCGCCTCGAGTGCCGCCCGGCCCGCTTCACCCCGTCGGCGCGCCTCTTCGGGGCGGTCCAGCCAGTCCAACCATTGGTCGGTCAGGCCGCGCTCCGGGGCACTTCGCGAGATCCGGACCAGTCCGCCGGCTTCGGCCAGCACTCGCGCATCCCGGACGCCCCGGTCGTGTGGTCCGATGAGGACCGGAATGCCGACCGCTGCCGGTTCAAGCACCGAGTGCACGCCACGTTCACCGAATCCCCCCCCCACATAGCCGATCCCGGCATCGGCATACCGATCCGCCAGGACCCCCATTTCGGCAATGATGCAGATCGGTTCGAGCGATCGTCCCACGCGCGCCGGGGGGAGGTCGAGGGAGGCGGCACGCGCCGCGATCGCGGCGATGGCATCGGTGGTGGGTTCGTGCGGCACGATCCAGAGCCGGGCGCCTGGATGGCGGGATCGGACGGTGCGGAACGCGGCGAGCAGGTGCTCCTCATCCCGGCGCCAGGTACTCCCGGCCACCATCAGGAGGGGATCCCCACGACCGGGCCGGTGGTGAGCGACCCGTGCCAGCACGCTATCCACGCGCGGATCACCCGTCACCACGATGCGTCGCGGTTCGACGCCGAGTCGCACGAGGCCTGCGCCGTCGAGCTCGCTGATGGCGCCCGCGCGCTCAAGCGCTCGGTAGCCGGGTCGGGTGATCAGAGTGGAGGGCCACCGGAGGCGACTGCTCTCCGGGTCAACCGTGCCAGCGATCAGGGCCGTCCGGGCGCCGTGCCGGCGGGCGCCCGTGGCGAGCTCCGGCCAGACATCCACCTTGGTGAAGACCATCAGGTCGGGTCGGATGGCCCGGCAGACGCGTTCCACATCGGCATATCGGTCGTAGGGGACGTAGCCGATGTGATCCACATCGAATTGATTGGTGAGCCGCTCGGCCGAGGCGGAGAAGCGGGTGACCACGGCCTGAAGATCTGGGCGCCGAGCCCTGAGTGTCGCGAGTACCGCGAGGGATTGGAGACTCTCGCCGACCGAGGAGGCATGGAACCAGACCAGCGGGCGGGTCGCGTCGCGCTCACTGCGGGCCCAGGACTCGAGGTCCGAGGGGGCCGCGAGGCGTCCGCTGTGCCCAGCGTGCGCGGCGGGTGTGCGAAGCAGACGGCCAGCGAGCGGCACCGCGACTCGCGCAAAGGTTCGATAGCCCCTGATCGGGCGCGGCGTGGAGTCAGCCATCTGTTGCGACCGTGCAACGTGGCGATGTCGCCCCCTCACTAGCTTCAACGGCATGCGCGTGCGTGAGTACCTCGACAGCTCCCGATCGCCACGATACAGCATCCTGTTCGCGGTGCCACTCCTCGTGAGCTACGAACTCCTTGCGGTCGTGCTCGGCGACCGGAGTGCGGGCGTGCGCAACGGTGCCGACGTATTGCTCAAGTCGCTGTTTCTGATGCTCGGCGGACACCGTGGGCTGTTGTTGTTCAACGTGGGACTCGGTGCGCTCGGCGTGTGGCTGGTCCTCCGGGATTGGCGGACGCACCCGGGTCGACTGCGTCCGACAATCTTTGCGGGGATGCTGCTCGAATCGCTCGTGCTCGCGGTGCTCGTGGGCGTCGTGGTCGGGCGCCTGACTCAAGCGCTGCTGCATCCACTCCAGATCGGTGGCGATGCATCGCTTGGTCTCGGCACCCAGCTCATGCTGTCGCTCGGTGCGGGTGTCTACGAGGAGTTGCTCTTCCGGGTCCTGCTGGTGGGTGCGCTGGCAGCACTCGGTCGGCGTGCGTTCGGGTGGACGCCACGTGGTGCCGGGATCTTCGCGGCGTGCATCGGCGCGTTGATCTTCTCGGCGTTCCACTACATCGGCCCCTTTGGTGACCCGCTCGAGCTCGGTAGTTTCGCCTTTCGCGCGATCGCCGGCCTCGTCTTCAGCGGACTGTACCTGACACGCGGCTTCGGGGTCACCGCCTGGACCCACGCCCTGTACGACGTGCTCGTGACCCTTGCCGCGTGAGCGCCATGGAATCAGCGCCCGCCCGGCTTTGTGGCGATGATGGAGTCGAGGACCTGTCGGAAATCCGCGAGCGGATGGTTGCCGACCATCATGCCGCCCTCGATGTAGAAGCTGGGTGTGCTCCCGGCCCCGGACTTGACCGCCCCCTCGGCATCGGCGCGGATCGTCGCCCGCGTGGTGCCGCTCGTCAGGCACGCCATCGTGGCCGGCTCGTTGAGCCCCAACGGCTTGATCTGGGCGAGGAAGTACGGCGCCGGATCCGCGAGGTTGGCCCAGTCATCCTGACGCGCATAGAGACGATCATGCGCCGGCCAGAACTTCTGTTGGCGGGCGGAGCACATCGCGAACTCTGCGGCGGCCACGGCGTTCTTGTGCAGCTGCGGGATCGGGAAGTTGACGAAGACCCAGCGCACCTTGCCGGTCTTGATGTACTCGGCCTCGATGATCGGGAAAGTCTTCACGGCGAAGTCGCGGCAGTACGGGCACTGGAAGTCGCTCATCTCATAGACCGTGACCAACGCCGTGGCCGAGCCCTGGGTGCGATTGGCGACGAGATCCTGCGCCTGAGCGGGGACCGTGACCATGGCCAGCAGCACCGGAAGGATGAGACGTGACATGCGAGGGACTCCTGGCTCGGGATAGATTGTACGGCATGCGTCGCGGCCTGAACGTTCACCGATTCCGCACGACCTGCAAAGTTACGGTCACGTGGCTGGCTCTCCAACTCGCCGCCACGGGAGCGCTGGCGGCACAATCGGGGATCGAATCGCTGGTGCCGGTCCGTCCGACCGGGATGGTGACGGATCAGGCGGGATTGCTCACACCACCGATGCTCCGGACGATCGACGATCGGCTGGTCCGCCTCCGCCAGGTGACGGGGGCCGAGGTCGCCGTGGTGACCCTGCCGTCGATTGGGGATCAGGCCGCGGTGGATGTCACCACGGCGATCGGGCGGTCGTGGGGAGTCGGCGGGGCGTTCCCGATCGGTGATGCTCGGCGGAACGCCGCCGCGGTACTCCTGGTCGTCCCGCGGACGTCGGAGCATGGCGGCGAGGTGTTCGTGGGGAGCGGCTCGGGCGCCGAAGGCTTCTTGACCGACGCGCGCGCTGGCCAGATTCGAGATGCGATGCTGCCGGCGCTCCGTGACGGGGACTACGATCAGGCCATCGAGATCGGCACCGCGCTGCTGAGTGATCTCTTCGCGCGGGAACTCGGTTCGACCGACTCCACGCTGATCCGGCCAGAGGACCGGGAGGAACGCGGTAGCGGACTCGTCGTGCTGATCCTGATCGTGATCCTGATCGTGGCAATCCTGGCGGTGATGTCGGATGGCCGAGGCGGTGGAGGGCCGCGCGGACCCGGTTCGGGGTTCCGCCGCCGGTCTCGCGGCTCGATGCTCGGCCCGATGATCTGGGGTGGCATGCTTGGCGGCGGGTCGCACGGCGGATTCGGTGGGGGTGGTGGCTTCAGCGGCGGTGGTGCCGGGGGGAGATTCTGATGGCAGCAGGAGCACCTGAGATCAACAGCGCACTCGATGACCTGATCGCGACGATCAACCGTGATCTGGGCCCCGGATTCTCGGCAGTGCTCTACGGGTCGCTGGCCCGCGGCGACTGGCAGGCCGATCGCTCGGATGTCAACCTGCTCCTGGTGGTCAACGATCCAGCGCCGGCCGTGCTGACGAAGCTCACGGCTGCATCCCGAGGTTGGCACGAAGGCGGGTTCACGCCGCCGCTCATCATCGGCCGTGCCGAGTGGCAGCGGGCCACCGACGTCTTCCCGATCGAGATCACGGACATGCAGCTGTCGTATCGGGTGCTGGCGGGGGATGATCCAGTCGCTGGGCTCCAGATCGAGCCCGCACAACTCCGGCGGGCGCTCGAAGAGTCGTTCCGAGGCAAGTTGCTCCGCATGCGCCAGGCCTTCCTCCGGTTCGGGGATGATCCCGATGCCTTGGGCCGAGTGGCCACCGCCTCGGCGTCGGAACTCCTCGTCCTGCTGCGCTGTGTCGCGGTCCTCCATGGACGAGCCCCAGGTGCCACCCCGTCCGACGCCGTCACAGCGGTGCAGCAGTTGGTCGGCGCCGATGATGCCACCATTCGCGAGGTCCTGGCACGGCGTCGGTCGACCGGGTGGGCCTGCCCGTCGCTCCTCTTCGCGTCGTTTCTCGATGCACTCGCCAGTCTTGTCAATGCGGTCGACCGTTTCTCATCCCCGGGAGGGACCTGATGTTCACCAGTTCACGATCCACCAAGTTGTTCGCCATCATCCTCGCCACCGTGCTCGCCAGCGGATGTGGGTACAACGCGCTTCAGGGGCTCGATGAGCAGGTCAATCGCGCCAAGGCCGACATCCAGACCCAGATGCAGCGTCGAGCGGACCTAGTCCCCAACCTGGTCGAGACCGTCAAGGGTGTGGCGGCGCAGGAAAGCACGATCTACATCGGCGTCGCGGAGGCCAGGAGTCGGGTCGGCACGGCGGTCCAGGGTGGTGACCTGGGCGAGATGGCACGCGCCAACACGGCGCTCTCGGGATCGCTCTCCCGCTTGATCGCGATTTCCGAGGCGTACCCGGAACTCAAGAGCAACGCAAACTTCACCCAGTTGCAGGATCAGTTGGAAGGGACAGAGAATCGGATCGCCACGGCGCGCAAGGACTACAACGCCGCGGTCGAGCAGTTCAACGGCAAGATCCGGAAGTTCCCGACATCGCTCACCGCGAAAATGTTCGGCTTGGGTGAACCGCGAGAATATTTCGAGGCGACCGAGGGCTCGGAGCAGGCGCCGAATGTGAAGTTCTAGCCCTCACTTCTTCGGGAAGAGGTTCTCCGGCTTCTCGACCACGGCCCCGCCCATCACCGGTGTCTCGGCGAGGGGCCAGGCGGCATCGGGAGCGCCCGCCTGCCCCAAGGCGTTCCAGAGCGATCTCGCCTTTTCAGGCATGAACGGCGCGGACATGATCGCCAAGCGGAGCAGGGCCCGCGCCAGCGAGGCGAGCACGGCATCCAGCTCGGTGTCGTTGCCGGTCTTGGCCAGCGCCCACGGGGCGGATGCCGAGACGAACCCGTCGGCGGCCGTGACCAGATGCTCGATGGCGGTGGCCCCACCCCGGAGATCCCGTGCCGACATCGCGGTGACATAGCTCGCGACCAGTGCGTCGGCCCGGTCGTCGAGGTCGGTGCGGCCGGTCTGCTCGGCGACGCGCCCCTCCCGGTACTTCACCAGCATCGCCGTCACGCGAGAGGCCAGGTTGCCGAGACCGTCGGCGAGGTCGCTCGCGTAGCGCACGTCGAATCGTTCGAACGAGAAGTCCCCATCGGCCTCGAAGCCCACCTCCCGCATCAGGAACCATCGCAGCGGATCGGCTCCATGATAGGCGATGGCCTCATCGAGCGAGACATTGCTGCCTTCAGACTTGCTCACCTTGGCCCCCCCCCACTGCACATAGCCGTGCGCCCACACTTCGCGCGGGAGTGGCAGCGCGGCGGCGAGCAACATCGCGGGCCAGATGATGCAGTGGAATCGGGTGATCCCCTTGCCGACGATGTGCAGGTCGGCGGGCCAGAGCTGGTCCCAACCCTCGTCGGGATAGCCGGTAGCACTCAGGTAGTTGATCAGCGCGTCGAACCAGACGTAGACGGTCTCGTCGGCGGTGCCGGGGAAGGGGATCCCCCACGGCAGGCGCGCACGCGAGATCGAGATGTCCTGCAGGCCCGAGCGCAGCACGCTCAGGATCTCGTTGCGGCGGATGGCGGGCTCGACTCGAAACTCACCCGACTCGATCAGGCGCAACACCTCGTCCTGCCAGGCACTCAGTCGGAAGAACGTGTTCTGCTCGCGCGTCTCGACGAGGTCGCGCGAGGGATGTTCGCCGCAGCGGCCGTCGATGAGCTGGTTGTCGACCTTGAACTCCTCGCAGCCCACGCAGTACAGACCGGCGTACTCGCCGTGGTACAGGTGATCCGGATGCTGCGTCCGGATCCGCTCGATCAGGGCGGTGACGGCCCGCGTGTGGCGAGGTTGGGTGGTGCGCATCCAGTCGTCGTGCGAGCAATGGAGCGCGCGCCAGGTGCCATCGAATCGGGTCGAGATGCGCTCAAGCCAGGCCTCGGGCGCCCCGCCATCGGCTGTTGCGGCCTGGAAGACCTTCTGTCCGTGCTCGTCCATCCCCATCAGGAACCGCACCGGATCGCCGCGCAGACGATGCCACCGCGCAATCACATCGGCGCCGACCTTCTCGAGGGCATGTCCCAGGTGCGGATCGCCGTTGGCGTAGTCAATGGCGGTGGTGAGATAGTAGGGGCGGCCGGCCATCTACGGCTCCTGGGGTGCGTTGGTGTGCGGGGTTGTCGTGGTGCCTGCGCGCGTCTCTGCGGTGAAGTCGACCAGGGCGAGTGTTCGCTGGCCGCCAGTCGGGTCCTGGAGGACGACATGCTCGCGGAGGATGTCGACCGCGGCGACGCGTTCCTCACCTCGGCTTGTGTGCACGACCCGTCCTTCCTTGGGGAAGCGCTTGCGTGCGTCGAGGTAGTACTGGTGCTCGTACTTGAGACAGCAGAGCAGTCGCCCGCATCCGCCGCTGATTTGGGCGGGATTGAGGGAGAGATTCTGATCCTTGGCGAGTGTCAGGTTGACGGGGCCGGGTTCGGTGAGCCAGGTGCTGCAACAGAACTCTCGGCCGCACCGCCCGATACCACCGAGGCGTGCGGCCTCCTCGCGGACGCCGATCTGTCGCAGGTCGATCCGGGTACGGTATCGCGACGCGAGCTCTCGTACCAAGGCCCGAAAGTCCACGCGACGCGGGGCGGTGAAGTAGATCGTGAGGTGTTGACGGTCCCACTGCCACTCGGTGTCCGAGATCCGCATGTCGAGATCGAGCGCCTCGACACGGGCGGTCACTTCGCCACGGACCTGGTCCTCCTCGCGGCGGCGCTCCGCATGCTGCGACTGATCGGCATCGGAGGCCAGCCTGACCACCCGCCGACGCTCCGGTTCGGCGCTCGCCTCACCAGGGCCGCAACTGTCGCACCCGCCGCACTTCTGTTCCGCCGCATCGCCGACGGCGTTGACAAATCCGAGGTCGATGCCGCGCTCGGCTTCGACCAACACGGCCGTGCCGACGCGTGGGGACGCCTCGGAAACCGTCCAGGCAAAGGCGCCCCGACGGTTCCCCTTGAACCGCACTTCGATGGTGCCGCTCATCAATGGTCGCGGTACGCGCCCATTGCGGCGAATTTGTCGTGACGGCGCTTGACGAGCCGGTCGGGCTTCGTCTTGCGCAGCTCGCCGAGGTGGCGGAGCAGGGAGGTCCGGAGATCCTCACCGGCCTTTTCGGGGTCGCTATGCGCGCCGCCCGGTGGTTCAGGAATGACTTCGTCGACGATGCCGAGGCGGAGCAGATCGGCCGCGGTGATCTTGAGCGCATCGGCGGCCCGTTCGCGCTGTGAGGCATCCTTCCAGAGAATCGCGGCGCACCCCTCGGGTGAGATCACCGAGTAGACCGAGTTCTCGAACATCACGATGCGATCCGCCACCCCGATCGCGAGGGCGCCACCCGAGCCGCCGGTCCCGATGACGGCCGCGATGATCGGCGTCGGCAGGACAGCCATTTCCAGGAGGTTGGTCGCCAACGCCTCCGACTGTCCGCGTTCCTCGGCACCGAGCCCCGGGTAGGCCCCGTCGGTGTCGATCAGGGTGATGACGGGCGCCTCGAAACGGGCGGCCAGGCGCATCAGACGCAGTGCCTTTCGGTAGCCCTCCGGATGCGGCATCCCGAAGTTGCGCTTGATGTTCTCCTTGGTGTCGCGGCCCTTCTGGTGACCAATGACCATGACGGAGTGACCGCCCAGGCGAGCCCATCCGCCGACGATAGCGGGATCATCCCGGTAGAGTCGGTCCCCGTGCAGCTCGATGAAGTCGGTGAAGATCGAGGAGAGGTAGTCGAGTGTGTATGGCCGCCGGGGATGCCGCGCCACCAGGACGCGCTGCATCGGCGTCAAGTTGCGGTAGATCTCTTCCCGCTTGGAATGCAGCTTGGTCTGCAGGGCCGACAGCTCGTCATCGACATCGATTTCTCGGGCGGTCCCGAGCCGCTCGAGTTCCTCGATCTGCCGTTCGAGCTCCTGCAGGGGCTTCTCGAATTCAAGGGCAAATGCCATGGCCATGAGGCTACTCCGACCTGACGAACGAGACGGCCGAACCGCCGAAGAGCTCGCGCAGGTCGCGGAGGGTGTCTTCGTGGGGTTCGACCCGAAGGCGACGGGAGCGCAGGCGTACGGCGGTGCCGTTCCCGTCCGACCAGTCAATATAGATCGGCGCCGGCCCGGGGTGGGCGGCCGCCACCCGGGCGACGGTCCGCGCGACGGCAGGATCCGGGGCATCCGGGCTCTGCCACCTGATCGCGACCCCCACGAACCCCGCGGCCTCCAGCTCGGCAAGGGGCCTGGCCGACTCGACGATGAACGGGGCCATCTCCTCGCCCCGATCCCGGGCCGAATATCCGCCGCCCAACAGCAGGGACGCGTCGACGGCGATCGACTGATTGAGCTTCGACCAGGCTTCCGGGAAGACGATCGCCTCGGCGGTACCGTGGAAGTCCTCGAGGGTCAGTCGAGCGTACTCCTTGCCCGTCTTCTTCGAGATCTGTCGCTTGACGGCGGTCACGACGGCCGCCACTGAGACGGGGTGCTCGCTCCAGGTGCCCAGTGTCGCCGTGGTCCGGGTCCCGAACAACTCCACCGCGGCTCGGTGGCGTTCGAGCGGGTGACCCGAGATGAAGAATCCGAGGATTTCCTTCTCACGCGCCAGGCGGTCCGCCTCGGACCACGGGGCACTCTCCGGAAGCGTCGGCGTGACGCTTGTGGTCTCGCCCGGATCAAGTGGATCCCCAAAGAGCGAGGCTTGGCCTGCGGCCGCTTCTTCCTGGGAGAGCACGGCCTCGCCGAGCGCCATGTCGAGTCCCGCCACGAGTTGGGCGCGGTGGCCCTCGAGTGAATCGAGCGCGCCGGCCGCGACCAGCGATTCGAGGACCCGCTTGTTGCAGAGGCGAATGTCAATCCGCCGGACGAAGTCGAGCAGGTCGACGAACGGGCCATCGGCTCGGGCGGTGCGGATGCTCTCGATCGCACCGGCACCGACGTTTCGCACCGCGCCGAGGCCGAACCGAATGCGGTGGGTGCCGACCACCGTGAACTTGAAGCCCGACTCATGAATGTCAGGAGGCAGCACCTCGAGCCCAAGTTCGCGTGCCTCGTTGATGTACTGCACGACCTTGTCGGTGTTGCCGATTTCCGACGAGAGCAGTGCGGCCATGAACTCCGCTGGATGGTGCGCCTTGAGCCATGCGGTCTGGTACGACAGGACCGAGTAGGCGACCGAGTGCGACTTGTTGAAGCCGTACCGACCGAAGGTCTCGATCTGCCCCGCGAGATCCTGGACCAGTGGCCGTGGATGGCCCTGGTCGATCGCGCGAGTGACGAACTTGGCGAGCTCGTTCCGGATCAGGTCCGAGTCTTTCTTGCCCACCGCCTTGCGGAGCACGTCGGCTTCCGCGAGCGTGAAACCGGCGAGCACGTTGGCGATCCGCATCAACTGTTCCTGATAGATGATGACACCATATGTCGGCTCGAGAATCGCCTCGAGTGACGGATGGGGATAGCTCACCGGCTCGAGACCGAGCTTGCGCTTGATGAAGACGGTGTGCATGCCGGCATCGAGCGGTCCGGGGCGGAGCAGGGCGTTCGAGGCGACGAGGTCGTCGAATCGATCGCACTTCATGGCCCGGAGCGTGTCGGTGGCCAGTGGCGATTCAAACTGGAAGACCCCGGCCGTCCGCCCGCGCCGCAGCATGGCGTACACGTCGGGATCGTCGAACTCCAGTGCGTCGATGTCGAGCGTGCTGCCAGTGCGCTCCGCAATCATCTGCACGGCGTCGTGGATCACCGTGAGGGTCTTGAGACCGAGGATGTCCATCTTGAGCATCCCCACCGACTCGAGGGGAGCCATTTCGTACTGACAGATGATCGCGTCCTCGCCGGCACCGGCCCCCTTGCCGGGTGCCGTGCAGACCGGCACATACTCCGAGAGCGGGCCCGGGGCGATCACCACGCCGGCCGCATGGACCGAGGCATGACGTGCCATCCCCTCAATCCGCGACGCGTAGTCGAACACACGCGCGTAGAGCGGATTGTCGCGCAGCAGCACACGCAGTTCATCGACCTTCTGGCCGGCCTCGGCCACCGTCATCGAGAAGGCCGGACCCGACGGAATCAGCTTGGTGAGCTTGTCGGCCTCGCCAGGTGGGACCCCGAGCGTGCGGGCGACATCCTTGACCGCCGCGCGCGCCTTCATCGTCCCGAACGTGATGATCTGCCCGACCGAATCGCGGCCGTAGCGTTCGCGCACATACTCAATCACCTCGCCACGACGCTCGAAACAGAAGTCCACGTCGATGTCCGGCATCGAAACACGTTCCGGATTGAGGAATCGCTCGAAGAGCAGATCGAACCGGAGCGGATCGACATTGGTGATCGCGAGTCCATAGGCCACGATCGAACCCGCCGCGGAGCCACGACCGGGACCCACGGGAATCCCGCGTTCGCGCGCGGCGGCGATGAAATCCTGGGTGATCAGGAAATATCCAGCGTAGCCCGCGGTCCCGATGACACCGAGCTCGTAGTCGCGTCGTTCGACCACCTCAGCGGGGAGCGGCGTGCCGTAGCGGGTCTCGAGGCCGGACGTCACCATGCTGAGGAGCAGCGCATCGTCGTCGGCGAACTCGGGCGGCCGCGGGAAGCTCGGCACGAAGTAGCGCTGCTCGAAATCGAACTCGCACCGGTTGGCGATGGTCTGGGTCAGGTCGAGCGTGTCGGGGCAGTCCGCGAAGAGTGTGCGCATCTCGGCCTCGGACTTGACGTACGACTCGGTGCCGGTGAACCGGAACCGCTTCGGGTCGTCGAGGTCTGCGCCGGTCCCGATCGCGAGCAGGACGTCATGCGCCTCGGCGTCGTCTCGCTTGAGATAGTGGGCATCGTTGGTCGCGACCACCCCGAGGCCCAGCTCCTGACCGAGCTTGAGCATGCCATCCTTGACGAGCAGTTCGTCGGGGATGCCATGATCCTGAATCTCGAGGAAGAAGCGTTCGGGCCCGAAGAGGTTGGCAAGCCACTTGGTCGACTCGACCGCCTTCTCCCATTGCTGCTGGCGGAGCCAGAGGGCGATCTCGCCCGACAGGCAAGCCGCGAGGCACACGATGCCCTCGCTGTGACGCTCGAGGACCTCGCGGTCAATCCTGGGCCGGCGATAGAATCCTTCGGTATACCCGATCGAGGAGAGCCGCACCAGATTGCGGTATCCGGCCCTGTTCTGCGCGAGCAGGACGAGGTGCGAGTAGTTGGCCGGGGCTCCATTGTGTTTCGACTGGGCCTGACGAGGGCCGAAGGCCATGTAGGCCTCGAAGCCGAGAATCGGTCGGATCTGCTGACGCTTGGCCTCGTCGTAAAAGCTCTTCGCGGCGTGCAGGTTGCCGTGATCGGTGACGGCGAGTGAGTCCATCCCCATCGCCTTGACGTATTGCACGAGATCGGGAAGCCGATTCGCGCCGTCGAGCAGCGAGTATTCGCTGTGGGTATGGAGGTGGACGAAGGCCATGGCTCAGGCGGTCGAACGGGGCCGCGCTCCGGCCCTCGAGAGGACGGGCTGGCCGGGGCTGAAGGAGTGGTTCACGCCCGGAATTCTAGCCGGATTCCGGGCAAATGTCAAACCGGTGGAATTGTCAAAAGTCGTTGTGCCACTTAGGTTTAGCTGCCTTTTATGATCCGTATTCGCAAGGAGACGCGGTGCCCAAGTCGGACCGTCCGTTGATGGTGTTGGTCGCCGCCGTGATCGGCTGTGGTGGCAGTGGCGGGACCGGTCCGGGACCCGTGGTCAACTGCGCGGCGCCGACGCCGGTCGCCCTCCCGATCGGTGGATTCCAGCTCGTCGATGCGAGTCAGACCGGTTGCATCGAGCTCTCGGGTACCACCGCAGCCCAGGAGTATCTGGTGGTGGGCTATTCCGGCTCTGGCCAGGTGACCCAGAGTGGAGTCTCGGGTGGGTTCGAACTGCGGGTTGGCATGCCGGCCCAGGCCGCGCTGTCGGCCGGCCAGCGCTCGCTCGTGGGACGCGATCCGCTTTCGGGATTCACAGCTGAGCCAGGGAGTGCCATCCAGTTCCATGAGGGGCTTCGCCGGCGCGAGGCGGCACTGGTCGCGTCGGGGGCAGCGAGTCTGTCGCCCCGTGGCCAGCCGGCACTGCGCGACCCCCCGACAGTGGGACAACAGGACCAGTTCCGCGTCTGCAGCACGCTGGCGTGCGGCCAAATCACACCGATCACCGCGACGGCCAGGGTCGTCGGCCAGCGCGGCGTGATCTGGGTCGACAACGCGCCCACGGGCGGCGCCGAACAACTCTCGCTGGCAGATCTGGAGCAACTCGGGTCGCTGTTCGACGACTACCTCTATCCGATTGACACTACCGCCTTCGGAGCGACCTCCGATATCGACGGCAGTCAGCGGGTCGACATTGTGGTCACCGAGCGCGTGAACCAACTCACCACCGACTGCACGAACGGTCGAGTGGTCGGCTACTTCTTCGGCGGCGACCTCCTGGTGACCCAGCCGGGCAGCAATCAGCGCGAAGTATTCTTCGCCTTCGCACCGCGTCCGGCAGTGGGAAATTGTCCGGCAGTGACGCGCGCGACGGCATTGCGCGCGCTCCCGCCGGTGCTCATCCATGAACTGCAGCACATGATCTCCTTCAACGAACGGGTGCTGCGACGGGGTCGGAGCGACGAAGTGTCGTGGCTCAATGAGGGGCTCTCGCAGTTCGCCGAGGATCTGGGCCAGTTCCTGATTCCCGATTCGCGTTGCCCGGCGTCGACGAGCTGCTTCTCGCAGTTTGGCAGCAGCAATCTCCGCAACGCCTATGAATTCATGCTCGATCCCGAGGCCACCTTCCTGGTTTCACCACGCGACGATGGTCCGACGCTCGAGGGACGCGGCGCGAGTTGGCTCTTCGTGCGGTGGCTCGCCGATCACTTCTCGACGGATACCCTGCGCGGCACGACGCTCACCCGCGCCCTCACCTCGGGGGCATTGACCGGGGCCGACAATATCGCCGCCGCAACCGGTGTGCCGTTCGCGACGCTGGTCGGTGAGTGGCTCAGTACGCTCTGGGTCGACGATCTCCCTGGCGTCCCCCAGACCGGACGCCTCCGCTACCGCACATGGAATTTCCGCAGTACCTATGCGACGAACTCGCCCGGAACCTTTGCCAAGGCGTACCCGCTCGAGCCGACGCTAGTCACCAGTGGCACCTCGGGATCGGGGACGTTGCGGGCCGGCACCGGTCGATTCCTCCGGGTGGCGTTGGGTTCGGGGAGTGGCCCGATGCAGGTCCGGTTGACCGGGCCGGGCGGCGTGGCCCCGGCGGGCACGTTGTCCGCCCGCATCGCGGTGGTCCGTACGAGGTGAGATGCGGCGCGTTCGTCATCCCGTTCCTGCTGGCGATGCCGCTCCACGGCCAGGCGCCGCCTCCCGATGTCGCGGCGATCACCAACCTGTCGGCCTCGGTGCGCGCGGCAGGGATGGCCGGTGCCGCCGTCGCCCTCACCGGGGATGCGGCCGTGGTGTTCGACAACCCGGCCATCATCGGAACGATCCGTCACCTCGCCGTGGAGGCCGGGTATGCGCGGCTGCCGGACAATCGGTGGTACACGTCCAGTGCCATGGCCCTGCGGGCCGGGCCGGTGAGTGTGGGGGGGGGACTCCGCTATCTGCGGTACCCCGAGGCGCATCCGCTCACCGACAATCTCGAATGGGTTGCCGCCGCCGCGGTGCGTCTCCGTGGCGTCCATGTCGGGGCCTCGGCCGACTATGTCTCGGTCGAGGACTCCGCAGGCGCCATTCGGCGCACCCTGACCGAGGATGTCGGCGTCATGGTGGCGTTCTTCGACATCGCGGGTCTCGCGCTGTCGTTCGAAAATCTCGGTCGCACCCGTCTGTCGGGTGACCGGCTCCCGCTGCCGGCACGAACCCATCTGGGCTTCTCCCTCAACCTGATCGACACGTATTCCAACGGTCGCCTGGTCGGACTGATCGAAACGGTCTGGACCGCCGGCGCCCCTCGTCGGACGATTCTCGGGCTCGAGGCCGGTGCGGTACTGCACGGCATCGGTGTGGTGGCGCGAATCGGGCACGGGGCGGCGCCGGCGGGCAGCGAGATCGGCTCGACGTCGTACGGTGGCTCGCTGGTGCTCGGCCGGGCCAGGATCGACTACGCCTATCAGAATCGGAGCGCCATCGGCCGAAGTGTGCACCTGGTGGGGGTGCATTGGACACCGTGACCCGCCTGCCGAGACGGCGACTCCCGAACCGGGCGGGGAAGGCCCGGCCACCCAGGCGACGGAGATGGAAGATGGGATTGCTCATTGCAGCCGGGGTGCTGCTGCTCGGGTTTGGCACGGCGTATGTCGCGAGCAACGACGTGCGCTACCTCACCCATGCGGGCTTCGAGGAGACCTCGATCCTCGTCGGCCGCGTGCCAATGACCCGCGTCGCGACGGATACCACCTATCCAGAGGATGTCCGGCATGCCGCCCAGCTGGTGGTCGAGGCTCGGATCATGGCCGAGCGTCTGGGGCTCACCGCAGGCGAGACCTACACCACCTACAGTGATGTCGGTCGTGACACGCTGCTGCTCGTCCTCACCGCGTCGCCCAAGCGATGCCTCTGCCCCGTGACATGGCGCTATCCGTTTGTCGGGCGTGTGCCGTATCGTGGCTATTTCGATCCGGCCGCCGGCGCGCGTGCGGCCAGGGAATACGCCGACAAGGGTTATGACGTCAATCTCCGTCCTTCGGCAGCGTTCAGCACCCTCGGATGGTTCAACGATCCGCTCCTCTCGACCGCGATCGGTCGCGACTCGGTCGAACTCGCGGCGCTCGTGTTCCACGAGATCGCGCACAACACGCTCTGGGTGAAGGACGCCACGGATTTCAATGAGTCGTTCGCGCAATGGGTCGGCTATCGTGCCGCCGAGCACTTCTTCCTGCTCCGGGGTGACAGCCTGCTGGCCTTCCGTGCCGCCGACCGTTGGCACGATGAACAGCTACTCGGCCGCTACTACGACTCGCTGCTCGATCGACTCGAGGCGCTCTATGCGACTGAACCGTCGGATAGCGCACTGCAGGCCGGTCGCGAGGCAGTCGCGGCGTGGAGCCGCGACACCCTCGCCTCGCCGTTCGGACAGGCGCTCCGAACCGTTCATCCCGATCGCCTGGCGCAGCAACCGATCAACAACGCGGCGCTGCTCGGGGTGCGCCTCTACCGGACGGGCCTCGATCTCTTCGAGAGCTGGTGGTATCGCAATGATCAGGACATCTCCGTGGCGGTCTTCGGGCTCCGTGACCTCCTCGAGGGCGTGACCGGCGAGCAGGCCTGGGACCGGTTGCGGGCGATGGCGGGCACCGCGGCCGAGAGTCACTAGCTTTCCCCTGGACTTCAACCGGATCTGATGCATGGACCATGAACTTGTCGACCGCGATCAACCGCGACTCCTGAGCGAACTGGCCGAGTTCCTCGCCATCCCGAGCGTCAGCACACTGCCGGCCCACGCTGGCGACTGTCGGCGTGCCGCCCAGTGGCTCGTGGACCAACTCTTCGCGCTCGGGTGTCCGACCGTGCAGATGATCGAGGGAGCGGGGCATCCGGTGGTCTGGGGCGAGAGCCCTGACGTGCCTGGAGCGCCGACGCTGCTCATCTACGGTCACTACGACGTGCAACCGGCGGATCCGTTCGATGAATGGCACACACCGCCGTTCGAGGCCTCCATCCGGGATGGCAAGCTCTATGCACGTGGCGCGATCGATGACAAGGGGCAGGTGTTCTGTCTGCTCAAGGCCTATGAGGCATCACGCGATGCCGATGGCAAGCCACCGATCAACGTGCGCTTCATCTTCGAGGGCGAGGAGGAGTGCGGTGGTGAGGTGATCTTCGACCTGTTGAAGGCCGAGCCGGAGCGCACCAAGGTCGATGCCGTGCTCGTCGCGGACATGGGATACTACGCACCGGGCCGGCCCGCGGTCTACACGGCGCTTCGCGGGATCTGCTACGTCGAACTCGCGGTCCGCACCCTCCAGCGTGACCTCCACTCTGGTCACTACGGTGGTGTGGCGCCCAACGCGATCGAGACGCTCTGCCGAATGCTGACCGATCTCAAGTCCGAGGGTGGCAAGATCCGCGTGCCGAAGCTCTACAAGAGCATCGAGAAGCCGAGCAAGGCGGAGCGGAAGGGTTGGGCGGCGCTGCCGTTTGACGACGAGAGCTACCTGCGAGATGAAGTCACCGCGAAGGCGCTGACTGGTCTCAAGGGGTTCACGGTGCTCGAGCGGACCTGGGCGCTGCCGAGCTTCGAGATCCACGGGATTCGTGGTGGCTTCACCGGCGATGGCGCCAAGACGGTGATTCCGGCGGCCGCCACCGCCAAGGTTTCGATGCGACTCGTGCCTGGGTTGTCGCTCGCCTTCACCTTCCGCCAACTCGAGAAAGCGGTGGCGCGCGTGGCGCCCGACTATGCCGACTGGGAGTTGCGCCTGATCCACGGCGCGGATCCGGTCCAGATCGCCGTCGATCACCCCGCCTTCGCGGTGCTGGATCGTGCCTTCCTTGAGGTGGTGGGACGGCCGACGGTCGCGGTCCGAGCCGGTGGCTCGATCCCCATCGTGCCGCAGCTCGCCGCGGGTGGCGCGCCGGTCCTTCTCACCGGTATTGGCTTGCCCGATGATGGGCTCCATTCACCGAATGAGAAGGTGGACCTGCAGCAGATCTGGGACGGGATTCGGGTCTTCGGGAGGTTCTTCGAGATGCTGGCGGAGGGGTGAGGCGAGAAGCGTGATGCGAGATGCGTGAACGACGGGAGTCATCCCGAGCGTAGGCGGCAACGCCGCCGAAGTCGAGGGATCTGCACGTGATGGGCAGAGGTGCAGATCCCTCCACGCGCGCCTTCGGCGCTTGGTCGGGATGACATCGCCTCTCGCTTCACGCATCACTTCGCTTCGGCCTGCCACCCTCTGCGTACTGCGCCTCGATGCGCGAGTACAGATCATCGGCCCCGATGATCCCCTTGACTGACGCAATGATTCCAGCGGCGACGTCCTCGGCCCAATACTCATCGTGCGGCGCGTCGGCAGCCAGATTGCGCGCCTGATCGTCCAGATAATTGATCGCGGTCTGCTGCCACTGGGCAAGCGGGCTCTGCACCAACGACCACGAACCGGTGGCGCGGAGCTCCAGCTTGGCGAGCGCGTCGAGATGGGGACGCAATTCATGGGCAATCGGCCCGTGGCGGAGTCGATCGGCCACCATGGCGAGCATCGCACGTCGCTCGGACTCTCGCGGCTCCGGAAGTGGCGCCAAATAGTGACGCTGGTCGGCCACCATCTCGGCGAGCCGGACACAGACGGCACGAATCGCTGGGGTCAACTCGGGTGGTGCTTCCGAGGCCCATGACCCTGCGGCCCGAAGGATCGCCATGATGGTCTCATCGGCATCGAGCGAGATGCGACCGGTATCAGGAACGTGAGGCATGGCAGGAAGGGTGGCCCGTCCGAGGGGGATCCGCAAGAGCGAGGAGTGCCGCGCCGGGCGCCACAGGGTCGAGTTGGAATGCATCGGCGAACGCCTGCGTCACCGCTTCGACGCTGGGCGGCCACCAGTCTCGCGCGGCGTCTCCCCGCTCGCGGGCGACCGAGGTCATCTCGACTCCGGTGAGGCCACACGGGACGATCCGGTCGAACCAGCTCAGGTCTGGTGCGACGTTCACCGCGAATCCATGCAGTGTGACCCACTGCTTCACGTGGATGCCGATGCTCGCGATCTTGCGGCCGCCAGTCCAGACACCGGTGCGCCCCGCCGAGGGAGTTGCCGTGATCTCGAGTCGCTGGAGCGCGGCGATCAGGGCCAGCTCGAGTGTGCGGAGGTACCAGTGCAGGTCGGGGCGATGCGCGGTGAGATCGATGATCGGGTACCCGACGAGTTGCCCCGGTCCGTGCCACGTTACATCGCCACCGCGCTCGATCTCGACCACCGCGGCACCGGCAGCCTCGAGTTCCGCAATGGACGAAGAGAGCGATTCGGCCTTCGTGCCGCGGCCAAGGGTGTAGACGGGCGGATGCTCCACCAGCAACAGGACGTCATGGCCGATTTCCCCGGCGATGCGGGCGAGTCGGACGGCGCGTTGCAACGCCAAGGTATCGAGGTAACCGCGTGTCCCGAGCTCGAGCACCTCGAGCGGGCGCGTCATGCCGACGCGGCGAGGCGCGCGGTCGCAGCACGGGCACTCCGGCCAAGCCAGATGCCGAGCAGCGACGCCACGATCGCGAGGGCGAGGAGGCCGTGGCGGCCGAACGCCTGACGCGCGACAAAGGTGGTGATCATGGCAATCACGGTGCCGCCGAGGACGGCCACCATCACCAGACCGCCGCGACGCCAGGTGTCGCGCACTCGAATCATCAACAGCCACGTGGTGAAGCCCGCGGCGAACGGCGTCGGGAGCAGGCCGAACAGCAAGATGTTCGCGTAGGTGGCGTTGGGATCAAAGTTCTCGAGCGCGTGAGGCCCCCCACCGGGTTCGAGGGTGAGGAGCGCGATCCAGATCACCAGCGCGGCCCAGGCCACTGCGGCGGCCGCGCCGGCGCCCATCGCGCGGACGGCCACCGGGACCTGATCCTCGGTTGCCGCGGCGTCCCCGAGCGGATTCGGGGACTCGAGTGGGGCGGATCCTCGGGTGGTGTGCATCGCCTCAGATGTGCAGTGCGCGGCCCATCGAGTCGAGCGCCGCCTCGGCGATCGCCTCGGACAACGTCGGATGCGCATGGATGCTCAGATCGACTTCCTCGACCGTGTACTCGTTGGTGCGGGCCATCACCAGCTCGTGGATGAGCTCGGATGCCTGCCCATTGACGATGTGCGCGCCGAGGATCTCGCCGTACTGCTTGCCGCGAATGATCTTGACGAACCCGTCGGTCTGGTCCGAGGCGCGAGCCCGACCATTGGCGGAGAACGGGAACCGCCCGACCTGGAACTCGAGCTTCTGCTCGACGCACTGCTCCTCGGTGAGTCCGATGCTGGCGACTTCCGGATGACAATACGTGACACTCGGCACGTTCGAATAATCGATCGCGCGCGGGTGGTGACCGGCGATCACTTCGGCGACATGGACACCTTCGCGAGTGCCCTTGTGGGCGAGCATGGGTGGGCCGGCGACATCGCCGATCGCGTAGACGCCCTTCACGCTGGTCTCGAGCGTGGTAGGGTCGATCTTGATGAAGCCGCGGTCGGTGAGTTTCACTCCGACCTTCTCGAGTCCGATCTCCTCGGTGTTGACCGCACGACCCGCGGCCATCAGCACCTTGTCGGCGACCACTGTCTCTTGCTTGCCATCGGCTTCGATCGTCAGGGTGACCTGGGCCCCCGTGACCTCTGCCTTCTGCACCTTCGCGCCGGCGAGCACCTTGATGCCCCGCTTCTTGTACGCCTTGGCGATCACAGCGGAGCACTCGGCGTCCTCGATCGGCAGGACACGTGGCAACGCCTCGATCAGCGTCACCTCGCTCCCGAAGGTCTCGAAAATGTCGGCGAACTCGGTGCCGACGGCGCCCGCGCCCACGATCGCAAGACGCTTGGGCGCCGCCTCGAGGAAGAGTGCCTCGTCGGACGAGATGACCACCTTGCCATCGACTGCGAGGCCGATCTGCGGGATGCCCTTGGTCCGGGATCCCGTGGCAATCACGATGCCCTTGGTGGCCGTGAGCGTGTCCTTGCCGACCTTCACGGTGGTCGCCGACGTGAGGACACCGGTCCCCTTGACGACGGTGACCTTGTTCTTCTTCATCAGGTACTCGGCACCCTTCGAATTCTGATCCGCGACGGTGCGCGAGCGCTTCATGGCGACACCGTAGTCTCCGGCGACTTCACCCGTGGTGATGCCGTTCGACGCGGCCTCCCCCCGGATCGCCTTGAGGAGCGCGGCGCTGTGGAGCAGCGCCTTGGTCGGGATGCAGCCAATGTTGACGCAGACCCCTCCGAGCTTGTCACGCTCGACCACGGCGGCGCTCAAGCCGAGTTGCGTGGCACGGATGGCCGCCGGATAGCCGGCGGGCCCGCCACCAATGATGATCACGTCGAAGGTTGTATTGGCCACGCGGATTGTGCTCCGTGTTGGGGTCAAGGGCTATCGAGAAGCGAGAAGCGAGAAGCGAGAAGCGAGAAGCGAGAAGCGAGAAGCGAGAAGCGTGAAGCGATAAACGTGAACGCCGGTCATGACCAACGGTTCTTGAATTCAGCCGAACTTCGTCACGCTTCTCGCTTCTCGCATCACGCATCTCGCTCCTACCATACCATCGCCAGCGGGTTCTCCAGCATTCCGACCAGCGTCTGCATGAACTGCGCACCCGTCGCACCATCGATCACGCGGTGATCACACGACAGGGTGATCCGCATGCGTTGCCGCACCGTGACCGCGCCATCGGCCACCACGGCCTTCGGTTCGATCCGTCCGACGGCGAGGATCCCGACTTCGGGGGGATTGATGATCGCCGTGAAATCATCGATGCCGAACATGCCGAGGTTCGAGATCGTGAATGTGGCGCCGGTGTACTCCTCGGGCTGCAAGCGCTTGGCGCGTGCTCGGCCGGCGAGCTCGCGCACCTCGGCGGAGATCGCCCGGAGTCCCTTCCGGTCGGCGTGTCGGATGACCGGGGTGATCAAGCCGTCCTCGATCGCCACGGCGACACCGATGTGGATCTCCTGCCACTGCCGGATCCGGTCGTCCATCCACCAGGCGTTCACGAAGGGGTGCGCCGCGAGCGCGGCGGCGGTGGCGCGAATGATGATGTCATTGAACGAGAACTTGCCATCGGGCTCGCGCGCGAGGAGTGCCCGCCGCGCCTCCGCGGCCCGTTCCATGTCGACCTCGGCCGTGAGGTAGAAGGTCGGGATCGGGCCGATCGACTGCACGAGTCGCTTGGCGATCGCCTTCCGCATCTGGGTGAGGCTGACGTCGGTGTAGCCTGCGCCCGATGC
>JBDTNH010000023.1:0-28696 GCA_039933845.1 Gemmatimonadota bacterium | reverse complement strand
GTCGAGGCTGGGCAACTCGGCCTCCGTCCGAAGGTGCACCCCGATCCACGCCACCGCAGTGCGATCGTGATGCTACCCCGGGACAATCCTGCCGAGGACGTGGCGCGGCTCGCCGAACGCGGATTCATTGTAGATGCACGACCCGGCCATGTCCGGGTCTCACCGTACTTCTACAACATCGCCGACGATCATCGTGCGATGCTGGAGGCCCTGCTCAGTGCATAAAAAGCATTCCACCGAACCGGTGCGCCATTCCCGCAAGTCGAAGCCGACCGAGGACGAGAAGCTCCTCAATGAGCCCGTGGACGCCGAGACCCTGAAGATCCGTCGCAACTCCGATTCGTGGCGCGTGCTCCGAATCATGGGGGAGTTCACCTGGGGTTTCGAGAATTTGCAGGACGTCGCGGGCGGCGTGTCGATCTTCGGTTCGGCGCGGACACCAAGCGATCATCCGATGTACCAGGCCGCGGTCGACACCGGCGCCCGGTTTGCCGCAGCCGGTGTCCCGGTGATCACCGGTGGCGGACCGGGGATCATGGAAGCGGCCAACAGGGGCGCGTTCGAAGCGGGCGGGTTGTCGATCGGCTGCAACATCGAGTTGCCGCACGAGCAGTACACCAATCCGTATCTCACGCGGTCGCTCGACTTCAAGTTTTTCTTCGTCCGCAAGACGATGTTCGTCAAGTACGCCGTCGGATTTGTGGTCTTCCCGGGAGGATTCGGCACGCTCGACGAGCTCTTCGAATCGCTCACCCTGATCCAGACCGACAAGGTCACCGACTTCCCCGTCGTGCTCTTCGGGAGCGCGTACTGGGGTGGCCTCCTCGACTGGATCCGCGAGACGCTCGTAGCCGAGGGAACCATCTCACCGGGCGATGTGGACCTGTTCACCGTGACCGACGACCCGGACGAAGCCGTGCGCATCATCCTCGACTCACGCGAGCGACTGGACCTTCGTACCGTTGGCCAGTGAGTCCAACAGCCGCATGACCGCGAGGGTCAAGCGCCCACCACGCCGTCAGGCGTGGTGGGCGCTCGGGCTGCTCGCGTTCATCAACCTGCTCAACTATCTCGATCGCAACGTCATCTTCGCGCTGTTCGAGCCGATCAAGGCCGAGCTCTCGCTGACCGATGCCCAGCTCGGCTGGCTCGGGTCGGCCTACATCCTGGTCTTCTCGCTCGCGGCATTGCCGCTGGGCGTGCTGTCCGACGTCAAGAGTCGGAAGAGCGTGATCGCCGGTGGAGTCGCGGTGTGGAGCGCCTTCACTTTTCTCGGCGGGCTGGTGCGGAACTTCGGGCAACTTTTCTTTTGCCGGTCGGCGGTCGGCATTGGCGAGGCGGCATTCGGTCCGGCGTCGACCTCGATGACGGCCGACTACTTCCCCGGCAAGGATCGCGCGATCGCGATGGGGATCCTGGCCGCGGGCATTCCGGTCGGTGGCGTGCTGGGCCTCTTGCTGGGGGGGGCGCTCGAACAGCTCTATGGCTGGCGCGTCGCCTTCATGGCCGTGGGGCTACCCGGCTTCATCTGTGCGATGCTGGTCGGTCGATTGGTCGATCCGACGCGCGTCGATCCGCCGCTTACGCTCCGCGGGTCGATGCGCGACCTTGAAATCGGTCTACGCAGTTTCGGGCGCATGTTCCGCGAGTCACTCCTCCTGACCACCGTCGGGCTCGCGGCCGCATGGGTGCTCACGGTGAACTACGGCGCCGACAGCAAGATCGATGTGGCCGTGCTCGCGAGCAGCATCGTGGTCGGCTTCGCGCTCAATGTCTGGCGTTGGGTTCGTCTCGTGCGCGCGGGACTTCGGGCCGAGACGCCGTGGACCCGTGAATTCGAAGGCGCGCTCGACGACCTCATCAAGGCCGGGAATGTCGTGCTCGCTACGCCGACGCTGGTCTACCTCTTTGTGGCCGGTGCCATGATCTCGTTCGGGATGAACGGGATCGTCGGCTGGGGGCCAACCTTCATGACGCGCACCTTCAACTTGACGGCGGGACAGTCGGCGGCGCTGCTCGGAAAGTGGGGTCTCGTCACCGGGGTTGCGGGCGCCCTGACCGGTGGTCTCGTCGCCGACTGGCTCGGGCGCTATACCGATCGGAGTCGCGTGATCACGGTGGCGATCGGCCTCCTGATTGGTGGCCCACTCACGATCTGGTTGTTGACGGTGCGCGAACTCGATGTGTTCATCCCGGTCTTCGCGGTCGCCTTCTTCTTCCTGTCGTGGTACAACGGCCCGTTGATGGCCGTGGTCTTCGATGTGGTGCCGAGCCGAATCGGCGCGACCGTGAGCGGGGCATACCTGCTGTTCATCCATTTGGCGGGCGATGCGATCGCGTTCCCCCTGGTCGGTTCACTCTCGGATCGCGTCGGCCTGGACCAGGCGGTCATGGTACTGCCGATCGTGGCCGTGGTCGGCGGTGTGGTCAGTCTGGGTGCGCTCCGGACCGTCTCGAGGGACATGCACCGCATCAAGCTGACAACCACCGGCTCGCATCGGGTGGCGGCGACGCCGGAGTAGGAACCACTCGGGACGGCTTGGTGGTTCGTGCCCGCCCCACTTGATTAGGACCAGTTGCCGACCGCCCACGGTCGGCCTTGCCCACACTGCCGGAGCCTCACCAATGGATTTTCAGCTCACCGAGGAACAGCGCCAGATCCAGACCATGGTCCGTGAGTTCGCCGCGGCCGAGATCACTCCGTACATGATGGAGTGGGACGAGGCGCAGACCTTTCCGATGGGTGTGGTCAAGCAGCTCGCCGAGCTCGGCCTGCTCGGCGCGATCTTCCCGGAGAAGTATGGCGGCGCCGGTCTGTCGTACATCGACTACGTCAACATCCTCGAGGAACTCGGTGCCGCCGAGTCGGGGATCGCGCTGATCGTTGCCGCACACAACTCACTCGCCACCGGACACATCTATCTCGCGGGCAGCGAAGAGCAGCGGATGCGCTGGATGCCGAAGCTCACCAGCGGTGAGTGGATCGGCTGCTGGGCGCTCACCGAGCCGGGGTCCGGCAGCGATGCGGGCGGCCTGATCACGACCGCGGTCAAGGATGGCGATCACTGGGTGCTCAATGGCACCAAGAACTTCATCACCAACGCCTCACACGCGCAGATCGCGGTGGTGCTCGCCGTGAGCGACAAGCACGACACCAAGCGCGGGATCACCGCATTCGCGATCGAGATGGACACGCCAGGCATCCGCGCCGGCAAGAAGGAAAACAAGCTCGGCATGCGCACCTCCGACACCGCCGAACTGATCCTCGAGAATTGCCGCGTCCCCGAGGCCAATGTGCTGGGTCAGGTCGGTCACGGGTTCATCGATGCGATGAAGGTGCTCGATGGCGGCCGGATCTCGATCGCGGCACTGTCGTTGGGGATTGCCCGGGGCGCCTACGATGCGGCGCGCAACTACGCCAAGGAGCGCACCGCCTTCGGGAAGCCGATCGCCGGCTTCCAGGCGATCCAGTTCATGCTCGCGGACATGGCGACCGAGATCGAAGCGGCGCGGCTCCTCTGCTATCGTGCCGCCGCGCTCAAGGACGCGGGCGATCGCGTCACCACCTGGTCATCGATGGCCAAGCTGTACGCCTCGGAAGTCGCGGTCCGCGCCACCGAGAAGGGCGTGCAGATCTTCGGTGGCTACGGCTACATCAAGGAGTTTCCGGCTGAGAAGTACTACCGCGACGTGAAACTCTGCACGATCGGCGAGGGCACCAGCGAGATCCAGCGCATGGTGATCGCGCGGGCGCTGCTCGCCGACTAACCACGACGGCGTGGATTGCCGCCCGGCTTCCGCCTCGATGGACCGCTCGACTTCGCGGCGGGTGTCCCACCGGATGCCCGCCGCGATTCCTTCGCCTTCGTCCGCTCGCGCGCCAGCGCCTTTTCGGCGCGAATCTTCGCGATCCGCTCCTTGATCGGCACCTCGAGCTGACCCTCAGGCCGAGCCTTGTAGTCGAAGTCGGGTACCGTCACCCGCGGCAAGCGCTTGCCCACCGCGCGCTCGATCCGTTGCAGGTCGCCCTCTTCGTCCGGCGCCACGAACGTGAACGCGTCACCGGTCGCGGCCGCACGCGCGGTCCGACCGACGCGGTGGATGTAGTCCTCGGGGACCACCGGCACATCGAAATTGACCACGTGTCCGAGTTCGCTGATGTCGATCCCGCGCGCCACGATGTCGGTCGCCACCAGGACACGGAACTGTCCGCTCTTGAAGCCGGCCAGTGCGGCGGTCCGTTGGGGCTGTGAGCGATTGCCGTGGATGCGCTCGGCCTCGATCCCATTCTTGACCAGGAACTTGGCGAGCCGGTCGGCACGATGCTTGGTGCGCGTGAACACCAGCGCCTCGTCCATCTCCTCTTGCTGCAACAGGTGCAGGAAGAGCGCCGACTTGAGCTCGGCCGCAACCGGATAGATCGCCTGCGTGATCCCCACCGCCGGCGCCGACTTCCGTTGCAGGTTGATCGTCACCGGGTCGTTGAGCAGCTCGCGCGTCAGCGCCATGATCTGCGGTGGCATCGTCGCCGAGAAGAACAGTGTCTGCTTGACGCGGGGGATGTGCTTGAGCACCCGACGAATGTCGGGAAGGAATCCCATGTCGAGCATCCGGTCGGCCTCATCGAGCACCAGGATCTCGAGCCCCGAGAGCTTGGCGTAGGGCGACTGAAAGTGATCAAGCAACCGGCCCGGTGTGGCGATCAGGACATCGACACCGCTCCGGAATGCGTGCTCCTGCGGTCCCATGCCGACGCCGCCGAAAATCGCCGCCCCCGTGACCGGTGTATGCACCCCGATCGCGTTGAGGTCGGCGAGGATCTGGGCCGCCAACTCACGCGTCGGCGAAAGCACCAACGCCCGGGTCGTGCCACGCGACTTCCCCGCCAACTGATGCAGGATCGGGAGGAGGAACGCCGCCGTCTTGCCGCTGCCGGTCATCGCGCAGGCGAGGAGGTCACGGCCAGCCATCCCGGCCGGGATCGACTCAGTCTGAATCGGGGTGGGGGTCGTAAAGCCGAGCTCGGCGAGACCCTTGAGGAGTGAGGGGTCGAGGTTGAACGATGCGAACGACAGGGTGACATCCTTCTGCAAACAGGGAAAACGGAAGACCAGAGCGAGGAAAGTGGTGGAGTGGAGCGGAATTCGTGAGGGGCTACGATATTACCCGGGTACTATTGACTTGGTTATATCACCCGGGTAGAATAGCAGCATGACAACTTCAGCTCCTGTCCACACGCCACCCGACGCGGTCGCATTCCTGGGCCACCGATGCGTCGCCAGCGGCCCGATCGCCGACGTCGCAGCCCGTCTTCGGATCCTCGAGACCACGCCGACCGATTCGCCGCTGCTCGTCTTCGACGCCAGGACGAGTGCACCGATCGACCTCGACCTTCGAGGGAGTGAGGCTGAAGTACGCGCACGAGTCACCCCGAGGCCGGCGACGACGACCGCGGATGAGCCTCCCCGTGGTCCCGGCCGGCCACGACTCGGGGTGGTCTCGAAGGAGATCACCCTCCTGCCCCGGCACTGGACCTGGCTCGGCCAGCAGCGCGGTGGTGCCTCGGCTACACTCCGGCGATTGATCGACGCCGAGCGGCAGCGAGATGAAAGACCCGCACGACAGCGCCGGGCACGCGAAGTGACCTACGGCTTCATGTCCCACATGGCCGGTGACCTGCCCGGATTCGAGGAGGCGACTCGCGCGCTCTTCGGCGACGACGCCATCGCGTTCCATGCGCGCGTGCGCGGATGGCCCGCAGATATCGCCTCGCACCTCCGCACGCTGGCGGCCGAGGCGTTCGATGAAGAGATCAAGGATGAAGGATGAAGGATCCATTAGCCTTCATGCTTCATCCGTCATCGTCAATCGTTCAACGGAGTCTCCCTCATGCCCGACCACGCCCTGCGTGGACAACAGATCCTACACAACCAGTGGCTCAATCGTGGCTCGGCCTTCACCCACGATGAACGTCGCGCGTACGAGCTCGATGCCCTGCTCCCTGCCCGGGTCTTCGCGTTCGAGGAGCAGGTCGCGCGCTCGATGGCCACCCTCCGACGGCAGGCGACCGACCTCGATCGTTACGTCGCTCTCCAGGCGTTGCACAGCCGGAATGCGACACTCTTCTATCGTGTCGTCCTTGAGCACCTCGCGGAGACGATGCCGATCATCTACACGCCGACCGTGGGCGAGGCGTGCCAGAAGTTCGGGGATCTCTTTGGGCGGGCGCATGGTCTCTATCTTGGCATCACCGATGTCGGCCGGATCGACGAGCTCCTCCAGCAGTGGCCAGAGACCGAAGTCGACGTGATCGTGGTGACCGATGGGGAGCGGATCCTCGGTCTTGGTGACCTGGGCGTGCAGGGAATGGGCATCCCGATCGGCAAGCTTGCCCTCTACACTGCGTGCGCGGGGATTGCGCCTGAGCGTTGCCTGCCGATCACCATCGACGTCGGCACCGACAACATCGCACTGCGCGAGGCGCCCTTCTATCCCGGATTGCAGCAGCCCCGTGTCCGCGGTGACGCCTATGATCGCTTCATCGACGAATTCGTCGACGCCGTCAAGGATCGCTTTCCGCACGCGGTGCTGCAGTGGGAGGACTTCGGGACCGAGCATGCGTTCCATTTGCTGGCCCGCCATCGGGACCGCATTCGATCCTTCAACGACGATATCCAGGGTACTGCTGCCGTGACCCTTGCCGGGCTTCTCTCGGCAACACGTATCACGGGGGGGGGATTGGCCGATCAACGGATCCTCTTCCTCGGTGCCGGTTCGGCCGCGACCGGCATCGGCGAGCTGATCGTCGCCGACCTCGTCGCAGACGGCATGCCCGAGGCCGAGGCCCTTCGGCATTGCTGGTTCCAGGACTCGACCGGTCTGGTGACCGCGGGTCGCGAAGGCCTCGCGCCACACAAGGTGCGGTTTGCGCACGAGCATGAGTCGGTCGGCAACCTGCTCACCGCCGTCCGCGCGCTCCGTCCCACCGCCCTGATCGGGGTGGCCGCACAAACGGGCGCCTTCACCGAGCAGATCATCGCCGAGATGGCAGCACACAACGATCGGCCGATCGTGTTCGTGTTGTCGAACCCGACCAGCAAGGCGGAATGCACCGCTGATCAGGCCTACCAATGGAGCGACGGCCGGGCGGTGTTTGCGAGCGGATCCCCGTCAGCACCCGTCGAGTGGCAGGGGCAGCACTTCGAGCCTCGGCAAGCCAACAATGTCTACGTCTTTCCCGGCATCGGGCTGGGCGTCATCCGCACTCAGGCCACGTGCGTGAGCGACGAGATGTTCCGCGCCGCCGCACATGCGCTGGCCGACGGACTGGGCGCAGACCAGCTCGAGAAGGGGGCGCTCTATCCCCCGCTCGGCACGATCCGCGATACGTCGGTACGGATCGCCGCAGCGGTCGCGCGTGCGGCCGTGCGGCAGGGACTGGCGGCGGTCCAACCGCCGGCAGATATCGAGGAGTGGATCAGGGAAGCGATGTATGTACCGGAGTATCCGGCGATCCCGCTGGATAGAAGGATGAAGGAGTAAGCATTGTTGGGCGGCCTACCGTCCCCAGAGCGCAACCAGTTCGTCCACCACACGATCGGCGTCGGCGGGATCGCCGCTCCGGATTGCGTCGGCGGTGCAGTGCGTCAGGTGGTTCCGGAGCAGAATCTTGCCGACGCCTCTAAGCGCCTCGCGGGTCGAGGCGATCTGGGCCAGGGTGTCGGCACAGTAGCGTTCCTCCTCGACCATCCGCATCAGTCCGCGCACTTGGCCCTCGATCCGCTTGAGTCGCTTCTCGAGCGCCTCGCGGGTGTCGGCCGGCAGGTGCGCGGCGTGTGCTGGCGACGCGGTCTGGGTCGCATTCATCCGGAGGTCTCGACGTGGCTCACCGGGTAGCCCGCCATCTCGATCGCCGAGACGACGTCGTCGCTGGTGACCCCATCGGCGACCTCGACCTCGGCCCGCCCCATCCGGACCGACTCGATCCGGGCGCCGTGAAGGGCCGCAAGGGCCTGCTGAACCGCATTCAGGCAATGATTGCAGGACATTCCGTCGATGTGCGCCGTCACGATGCTCATATACCCCCACTGGGTATCAGGTTGAACCGGTAACATGTTGGCCAACGGGCCGAAGCGCAAGAGGTTCCGCGTGGCACGTGGCATGCAGACTCTCCCCCGTAGCTACCCATGTCGACTCCTGATCTGACTCCGCTTGAGGCCTTTGTGCCCGCCCTCGTCTGGCCCGGTCGCCGGCCGACCATGGCGGAGCTGTCGACGTGGCACGAGGCGATGAGTGAGTCGATCGGCAACCTGCTGCCGGTGGACTTGTCGGCCTGCTGGCTCCTGCCAAGCCGCGGCGGTTCGGTCTTGATGGGGCCACGCGATCTGGCACCGGATGCCATCACGATCCCCCCCGCTGAACCGATCATCACACAGGAGGCGCTCTTCGGTCTCGAGGATCGGGTCCGCGCCAGCGGCTACCGCTCGGTGATGGCGGTCCCGGTCCGGAACGAGGTCCAGGACGTCGGCTTGCTGGTGGTTGGCCGATTCGGGGATGAGGCATACACGCTTGAGCACCAGCGCTCGCTCCACCGGGTCGCGGCGGCGCTCTCGACCTCGATGCGCCGGCTGGCGGCCCAACCCTGGATCACACCCGCCTCGGCCTCCGAGGAGCGGATCCCGATGGTCGCCGGCATCACCGAGGCACTCCTCGACGCCGTCGACGGCGCCCGTTCCGGCAGCGACCTGGCGCAGCTCGCGTCCGACGCCATTGGGGTACAGCTGCCACACGACCGTCTCGAGATCCTCAGCGTGGCGCCGGCCCCGGATTGCTGGGCAATGCTCGGGACCGAGGGGCTCCCAGGCCGCACGATGCAGATCGACCCGGACGACCTCGATCGGGTCGACGCCATGGTCTACCATCTTGGAGGCCGCGCCTCAGTGAGGATCGCCGATCTGCGCGCGGAGTCGCTCCAGTGGCCCGCCTCACTCGACCAGCGCAATGCCGATCGCCAGCGCGCCATGCTGGCCGCCCGAATGGAAGTCGGTGGCGAACTGGTCGGCTGGCTCTGGCTCGGCAGCAGCTCGCCGGGTTGGTTCCAGGAGACCGACGAAGAGGTGGCCCGACTCGTCGCCCGCCTCCTGGCCTCCCGGGTGGCCACCTGGTCCGCGCGTCACGAGCTCGCGGGGGCGTGGGGGTAAAAAACGAGAAAGCGAGAAGGCGAGAAAGCTGATCAACGTCGCTTGCTCGCTTGCTCGCTTGCTCGCTTTCTCGCTTTCTCGCCTTCCGTCTATCCCGCCCGCATCCCGGGTGGCGGACCATCGACCGGGAGCATGAACCAGAAGGTGCTCCCCTTCCCTTCGATCGACTCGACGCCGATCTGTCCGCCGTGCATCTCCACGAAGCGTTTGCAGAGGGCCAGTCCGAGGCCGGTGCCCTGGGCGGCACGTGAGGCCGACGAATCCACCTGCGAGAATTCCTTGAAGAGCTTGCCCAGGTCCTCCTGGCGGATGCCTGCGCCATCATCGGCCACCGAGATCCAGACCACATCACGCGGCTCCAGCGGCGCGGGGGCGCCACTCCGGGTCGGTGGCCCCGATGGCATCGGCGCGACGGTCCGCACTGCCGACACGACGATCGAGCCCTGCTCAGCCGTGAATTTCGACGCGTTCGACAGCAGGTTGAACAGCACCTGGCGCACGCGGAGGCGGTCGGCGACAATCTCGAGGCCGTCGTCCTGGACCGAGATTGTTGACGCTTGATCCTTGGCACTCCGGAGCGAAATCGTGTCGGTGACGGCGCCCTCGATCGCCGCGCGCACGTCGCAGGTGTCGAGAGTGAGGACCATCCGCCCCGCCTCGATCTTCGAGAGGTCGAGGACCGAGTTGATCAGGCCGAGGAGATGCCGACCATTGCGCAGGATCGACTCGAGAAATTCCTTCTGTTGTTCACCGAGTGGTCCCAACCCCTCGCTCAGCATGAGGTCGCTGAAGCCGATGATCGCGTTGAGCGGGGTGCGCAGCTCATGGGACATGTTGGCGAGGAACTCGCTCTTGAGCTGGGTCGCCCGCTGCAGTTCGCGGTTCCTGGTGGCCAACATTCGCTCGTTGCGCCGGAGCTCCTCGAGCACGGTGGTCCGATCCAGCCCGAGCACAACCTGGTCGCCGAGCGACTCGAGCAACCGGCGATCGTGGTCGGTGAACGGGCGGCCGGCTCGATGATTGTAGGCGCAGACCGCACCGACCACCATGCCAGCCGATCGGAGCGGGACCATGGCAGCACTGGTGATGCGCCCGGTGAGTTGTTCGTGCGGATGATTGCGCGGATCGGCTTCGACATCGGCGACGAGCACCGCCTCGTCGTGCATGATGGCGTAGCCCACCAGTGACCGTTCGATCGGGACCAGGGCACCCTCCGCGGCATGCAGAGGCCCGGCTCCGGCCACCAGTTTCGCGAAGCGTCCCTCCTCCACCATCAGCATGATCGCGCCGCCCTCCGCGTCCAGGAGGTCGGCGGCGGCCTTGGCCACCATGCCGTTGAGCGTCGGCAGATCGGTGCCCTCGAGCAGGCGGGCCGCGAGTTCGCGCAGCCGCTCGAGCTCACCGTTCCGACGCGACGCGGCGTGGAGCGCGCGCGAGAGCGAATCCTGCTGGGCCGCAGCGACGGCCGCACCGCGCCGAACCGCGAGCAGCGCGAAACCCGATGAGAGCGCGGCGGCGATGAGACCGAGCTCCTGCTGGTCCCGATACAACAGCGCCACCGAGATCCAGCCGAGCACCAAGGTGGCCACGATCATGTTGGTGGTGCGAATCAATCGGAAGCGACGCCGAGCCACTGGCGGATTCGTGCTCTGGTGGGTCGCAGTGTGGGTGTGATCGAGGCGCATCATCTCGGGTCCTCCTCCGACTCGATCACGCGGTGAAAGACCGTGGTGCCATCACGCACCATCCGACGCAGGTAGGGCAGGCACATGCCGCATTGATCACCACAGCCGGTCGCGTGTACCAGATCCTCGAGTGTCCACTGCGACGCCCGTGCCTCTGGCAACAGATCACGGAACCGGGTGCGCTGGCACACGCACCGGTCGATCGTGACGGGACGTGACCACATCATCGCGCGTGCGCCGGATGCACCAAGTGTCACACCTTGTGGTGGAGCACGCGACCGGCCCGCGCACCGTCCTCGGCCTCGTAGAGCTCGAAGTCCGCGAAGAGGCTGACGGCCTGTTCGCGCAGCACGCCCAGCACCTCGACGGCCATCTGCCGGATCTCGCGCTCGGCGCCCTCACCCAGGCGAAGTTCGAGCATCGTGCGCCACGCCCGGGCGTTCGCACTGACCACGATCTTGGTCTCCGTCGCGTTGGGGAGGAGTGAGCGCGCCGCTTCGCGCGCCATCTTGCGACGGTGAATCCGATCCTCGACCCAGGCATAGCGCTCCATGAGATGCTCGACCGCGCTCACATAGGCGGCCTGCGCCGATTCGACCTGGGCAACCCACGCCGCCTCTAGCGGTTCGTCACCCTGGATCGCCGGGGGCACCACGAATGCGGCATCCGACTCGTCGACATAGCGCTGCGAGAGCTGAGAATAGCCGAAGCCGGCACGGTGACGCACCAACTCGTGCGTCAGCGATCGCGACACGCCCTCGATGAGCAACACGTAGGTGGCGTGCTCGAACACCGAGCCATGCCCTTGCCGGAGGATGTTCGTCAGGTACTCGCCCGTCGTGCGGCCGGCCGGATTGCGCTGGCTCATGTAGCAGAGTCGTCCCGCGAATTCGGCGAGTCGCTCGCCGTCGCTCGCGATATCCTGCCACTGCACCGGCAGATGCGCAGGCTCGAGGAATTCCGGGCGGGCAAGCAATGTGACGACGGGAGCGCGATAGAGCTTCATGGGTGACCGGGTTGGAGTAACAGGAGAATCTAGGGGAGCGCCGCGCCGCGTGCGACCGCCCACGCTACCCAGGCCAGCGGGATTCTGCATAGTGGCGGCCGATCTCGACCGCGGCCAGGCGCTTCGCCACCCCCGGCGGGAGCGCGACGGCGGCCGCTCCGTACTTGAGCTGACCGAAGGGATCCCTCCCGCTTCCCACGATCACGCCGGGATTGAACCGACCCGCCGGATCGAAGGCCTGCTTCACGGCATGGAAGCAAGCGATCGCTTCCGGGCCGAGCAGACGCTCGAGGACGTTGCTCCGGAGGCGACCCGCGCCGTGCTCACCAGCCGGCGTGCCGCCCAGCGCCAGCAACGCCTCAAAGACCTCGTCGTGGATCGCGCGCACAGCGTCGACCCAGTCGTGGCGCCCGAGGTTGGGGAGCAGGTTGACGTGCACATGCCCATCGCCCGCGTGCCCGAACATCACGACGTCCACTCCGTGCAGAGTGGCGGCCCGTTCCACCGCCTCGAGATATGCCCCGAGTGCTGACACGGGGACACAGCCGTCCTCGATCACCTGCAGAGACACACGACCGTCGTCGAGTGCCGCCAGCAGCGGCGAGGCGCGGTGACGGATCGACCAGAGGTGCTCAATTTCGCTCGGTTCGGTCGCAGCCTCGAGACTGACCTTCCGATCCCGAAGCAGCTCCCTGGCGTCGGACACCATCGACTCGACCGCCGCGGCGTCATCACCCTCGAGATCGACCAACAGGAGCGCTGCAGCATGGGCGAGATCCTGGCCACCGATCTCGGCGATCGTGGGTGCGATGAACTGCAGGAAGGTCCGATCGAGCAACTCGATCGTGGTCGGCTTGCATGCTTCGAGTATTTCGATGACCGAGACGAGGTCGTTGCGGTGTTCGAGACGGACTCGAAGCGACGCCCGCGCTGTCGGGCGCGTCTCGAGACGGAGCGACGCCTCCATGATCACACCCAGTGTCCCTTCCGCGCCGATCACGAGGTCGATCAACTCGCCGCTCTGCCAGAAGCGCCAGAGGGAATAGCCCGCCGTGTTTTTCCGTGTCCGTGGCCATCGCGCGCGCACGGCCTCCCGATGGTGCGCCAAGATCGGCAGGGCATCCCGGGTCCAACGCTGGATCACCGGATGCTGGGGATCGGGCGCCTGCCCACGCGCGAGGTCAAGCGGGCCATCATCGGTGATCAGGCAGAGCGCATCAACCCAGGCATCGACGGCGCCGAGCTTGTAGCTCCGCGGACCGGCCGCGTTCGTGCCAATTGCTCCGCCGATTGTGGCCCATGCCGCACTCGAGGGGTCGGGACCGAACCGGAGGCCGTACTCGGAAGCCGCCCCATCCAGCGCGCCGAGCGAGACGCCACATCCCACCCGAGCAGTCCGAGCCAGTGGATCGATCTCAAGGCGAAGGTCGAGGGCTGCGCAGTCGAGCACCAACCCCGCCCCAATGCTGCTGCCGTCCATCGCCGACCCGGCTCCCCGTGGCGTGACACCGAGTCCGCGTTCGGCTGCCCACGAGAGCGCAGTCCGGAGTCCCGCTGGATCAGTCGGACGAGCAACGGCAGCCGGCAGGATTCGCTGGATTCCAGCGGCCTGACTGTACAAGGCCCGGGTTTCGAGGTCGGTGCGAACGACTGGCATGCCGAAAGATGGCGACATCGGCGCTGGTCGGGGGTTGACTCCCGGCACCGTGTCCGGAGATTTCCGTTCATGGCCACCAAGCGCGCGGAACTCATTCACATCGACGTCGACCGACGACTCGGCCACGAATGGGACGAATGGAACGGCAAGCCACTTCCCAACGGCGGCAGTTTCGACTCACCCCCCAGCCTCTTCCTGCGCTGGGTTGGCATCGCGCTTCTGGTGTCCGGCCTCATTACAGCCGCGGCGATGTACCTGTTGATTCCCCGGCTGATCGAGATTCACCCGATCCTCGCCACGATCACCTGGGCGGCGCTCGGCGTTGGCAGCCTGTTTGTGCTCGGGTGGTGGGGGATGCTGGGGCTCTCGTTCTGGCTCAACCGCCCGTTGCTCCCCGCGTGGCTCGCCGAGCGCGGGCTCTTCCTGCGGGTGATGGCGTTCACGTCACGCGTGTCGGGATGGTTCGGCCATCGCGACTGGGTCGAGAATGCCGCCATCAAGGTCTACAACGCGCTGGCCCTGCTTCGAGTGCGCCAGGTGACGTCGGGCGAAATGCTGCTCCTGGTGCCGCGGTGTCTCTCGCGCGAGACACTCGATGGCGTGCTCACGCTCGCCGGGCGCCACGAGGTGGCGGTGTTCGTCGCCACCCGCGGTCAACTCGCGCGGCGCGTGATCCGCGAGCGTCGGCCACGCGCGGTGGTCGCCGTCGCCTGTGAACGCGACATGGTCACCGGACTCCATGATGTGGCGGGCAAGATTCCCGTCCTCGGTCTCACCATGACGCTCCCCAACGGTCCCTGCAAGGACGCCGCACTCGATTTGGTGCAATTGGAGCGATACATGGAGGCGTTTGTGGGCGAAAAACGATAGGCGAGAGGCGAGAAGCGAGAGGCGAGAAGCGAGAAGCGAGAGGCGAGAAATGCTGTCGCGCTGAGCGAAGCGAAGCGGCGGGGTCTTGACGGTCATTGGCTCTGGCAAGGCACGTAGGAGGCGCCACACCCCCCCGCCTCATTGTATTCGGCGTGACAATCTCGCTTCTCGCTTCTCGCCTCTCGCTTCTCGCTTTTCGCTTCTCGCTTCTCGCTTCTCGCTTCTCGCTTCTCGCTTCACGTCCCGTCCTTCATCCGCCCCACGGCCCGGAGCACCCTGAGCATCACCGGGTGTCCGCCATCGACCATCCGCTCAAGCTCACGTCCCGGCATGGCCGGGTTCGCGACCGGGCGTTCGACGACCTCGATCTGCACATTGCTGTGATTGGGTCGACCCGGATCCACGAATGCGCGCACCTTCACGGCGCCTGGGCCGACTGGTCGGCCGCGCACGGTCTCGAGTGTCGTGGGATTGAACCACTCGGTCTCGAGCCAGCCGTCCTGTGGTTCAGTCCGCGAGACGGGGATCGAATCGGTGTCGAATTCGAGCGCCACCCGACGCGTCGCGGCGGGGACATCGAGCTCGAGCTCGAGCAGCGTCGCGGCGGGGAGCGGCGTCAGATCGGGCCGCGTGGTGGTTGGATAACAGGCGGCCACCGCGCACGCGAGCACCAGCGCCCGCGTCACAGCCCGAGCTCCATCGGGACCGGTTCCGCGCCGGTCCAGTCGTAGAAGCCGCGACCGTTCTTTCGGCCATGGTATCCCGCGGCGACCATGCGTCGAAGCAACGGTGGCGGCGCATAGCGTGTCTCACGGAACTGATCGAACATGATCTCCGCGATCCGCATCACGGTATCGAGTCCGACAAAATCCAGCAATTGGAACGGGCCCATCGGGTGCCCGGCGCCGAGGTGCATCGCCTGGTCGAGGTCGCTGACGTTGCCGAGTCCGTGTTCGAGGGCCCGAATCGCATCGAGCAGGTACGGCACCAGCAGGCGATTGACGACGAACCCCGATTCATCGCGTGCCGGCACGGCGACCTTGCCGAGACCGCGGACGAATCGTTCACCGGCGGCGACGGCGGCTGGCGAGGTCTGGACCGAGCGGACAACCTCGACGAGCGGCATCATCGGCACCGGATTGAAGAAATGCAGTCCCATCAGTCGATCGGGGTGGGCCAGTCCGATCGCCTGATCGACAATCGCGAGCGATGAGGTGTTGCTGGCGTAGAGGCAGATCTTGCTCGTGACCGCCTCGAGTCGTCGCCAGAGTGCCTGCTTGGCGCCGAGGTCCTCGACGATCGCCTCGATCACGATCTCCGCCGGTGTGAGGGCGTCGAGTCGCGTGGAGAAGGTGAGGCGTTCGAGTGCGGCGTCACGCGTGGCGGAGTCAAGCTTCCCCTTCTCGACGAACTTGGCGAGCGAGCGCTCGATCTCGGTGCGCGCGGTCTCCCACTGCGCCGCATCCTGATCGTGGACGGTCACCGGATGGCCCGCCACGGCCGCGACCTGCGCGATGCCCCGCCCCATCAGTCCCGCACCGATGACACCGACATGTTCGCTCACTTCTTCCCCTCCTCGATCGCTTTGCGGACCTCACGCGTGATGTCACGGACCACACCGCCGATATCGAGCGCGATACCGCGAGCCCTGGGCGACGGCGTCGCACCACGCGGCAAGGCCGGACGTCGTTCGAGCTGATCGAGGGCGCGCAGCAGTCCCACGCGTGCCCGCTCCGCAATCGGTCGGTACGCACGGGCAATCAGGTATCCTGCCCCGACCGACGGGACAGCGGCCGCCGCGAGGATGAGCTCGGGCGCACCGAGAACCGTGGCGATGGCGGCGGCAGTCACACCGACCACGCCGATGGTCGAGCCCCCAACCAGGTACCCGGTGCGCGTCTTTCGAAGCGAGGCGATCAGCGTCACATGACAGTAGCCGTCCTCCAGCGGGACGATGACTGCGGTCACGAGTTGCGCCTTGTCCAGGTACGTTGGACCGCGCTTCTGGTCGAACGCCGCCCGGAGCTTCCGCATGGCGCCGGCAAAAGATGTCAGGGGCTCCCACGCGATCCGGCCCGTGGTCGCCCGCTGCACCGCGAGCAGTTCTTCCTTCTCGAACCACGCAGTGAGCGCCTCACCGATGGCGTCCTGGCTCCCTTGGACCACGCGCTCGACCATTAGCTCCGCTGGAGCGATCAGGCGGTCAATTGTGCCATCGGGGGGCGCAATCTCGACGTGCATGCGCGATTCGACCAGCGCCTGTCGAAGATGGGACTCCGAGATTCCGACCTCGCGGCCGAGGGCGAGGATCTCGTCCTCACTCAGCGTCTCGCCGACATCCTGGCGCTGTGCCTGCAGCTCCGAGGCACGCTGCAACACCCGCTCGAAGGTGGCACGATCGATCCGCGCCGGCACGTGACTCATCAGGCCCCGACCTCCACGACCACGGCGATGCCTTGCCCCCCCCCAATACACGCGGTGCCGAGTCCGAAGCCGCCACCGCGACGCCGGAGCGCGTGGAGGAGGTGGCCGGTGATCCGGGCCCCGCTCGCACCGAGCGGGTGACCGATCGCGATCGCGCCGCCGTGGACATTGGTGCGCTCGCGGTCGAGTCCGAGTTCACGTTCGACCGCGAGGTACTGTGCGGCAAACGCCTCGTTCACCTCGATCAGCTGCATCTGGTCGATCGTCATCTCGGCCCGTGCGAGGGCCTGGCGTGAGGCCGGCACCGGTCCGATGCCCATCACCCGGGGCGGGACGCCGGCGACACCCCAGCTCACCAGACGGCCGAGAATCGGCGCCCCGGCGGCGACCGCCTGATCGCGGGTCGTCATCACCAGCATCGCCGCGCCATCATTGATCCCCGATGCGGTGCCGGCGGTCACGGTGCCATCCTTCCGGATGATACCGGGCAGTCGCTGGAGTGATTCGAGGGTCGTCTTCGCGCGCACGTGCTCGTCGACGGCCCAGGGGACATCCTGCTTGGTGGCGCGGTCGTACACCATCACCGGAACCACCTCCTCGGCGAACACCCCCGCGGTCCAGGCCGCGGCCGCCGCCTGCTGGGACCGCACCGCGTAGGCCTCGCACTCGTCGCGCGTCACGCCATACTGCTCGGCGAGATTCTCGGCGGTCTCCGACATCGCGCAGCCGCCGTACGAATCGTGCAGCCCCTCATAGAGGGAATCCTCGAACTTTGGTGATGGTCCGAACTTGATCCCCCACCGCGCGCCGCGCACCACATGCGGTGCCTGGCTCATCGACTCGGTCCCGCCGACCAGCACGGCACCCGCCTCGCCCAGCAACAACCGGTGGGCACCCTGCACCACCGCCTCGAAGCCGGAGCCACAGAGCCGGTTGACGGTCACCGCGGGTGTCGCGACCGGCAGGCCGGTGCGGAGCGCCACATGCCGAGCCAGGTACATCGCATCGACCGAGGTCTGCATGGCGTTGCCCACGATCACATGCTCGATCGCCTCGGGAGCCAGACCGCTCCGTGCCAGTGCCACCTTGCCAGCAATCACCGCGAGATCGGTGGCCGTGAAATCCTTGAGCGTGCCGCCGAAGGTGCCGAAGCCGGTGCGCACCGCGGCGGTGAAGACGATGTCGGCACTCACGCTGCTCCCCCCCCCAACCCCTGGCCACAATCCGGGCAATGCTTCCACGAGCGTTCGACCGCGGCCCCGCACCCACCGCAGGTCGGCGCCCGCTGATCGGCGCCGCAGGCCACACAGAAGGTCACCCGTCGCCCCCGAGGCGGCGGAGCGCCACAGCTCCAACACATCTCCCCCGCTGCTGGCGGGGTGGCCGTCGCGACACGTGTCGCGTCGGCCACTTCGGTGTGGCGTCGAATCGGAAAGACGCGCTCCCGTTCCACCGACGGCTCAGGCGTCGGCTCGCGTTCGGTCGACGGCTCGGGTGCGTCGTGCGATGCCGACGGTTCGCTTGGCTTTGACGGCAGGATCCGGACGCCGTCGAGTCGGGTGATCGCATCGTCGGTGAAGGTGACGCTGGCGCTCCGGAGCAGCCGGAGCACATCGAGGTCGGGGATCCGGGTGGCCAGCGTGGTGCGCGCCATCTCGGCGGCGTCGATCGGTTCGGTGACCACGATGCCAGCCTCCTCCGCGATCAGCCGGAGCACCATCGCCTCGTAGTCCTCCGCGCTCTCCAGCGGCAATGTCCGACGCGCCACCTTGTACGGAAAGGTCCGGTCAAGCAACGCGCCCACACCGAGCGCCGACTCTGGCCTGGCGCCTTCGGCGCGCATCTCCGCGAGCAACAGCGCGGCGAATCGTTCGATCTCGGTCACATGGCCCCCGCAAGCGCAAATCGTTCTCCGCTGGACAGTCGCTCGGCGAGCGCGTCGAACGCGGCATCTGGATCGTAGTTGGTGAACTGTCGTTTGGCCTGCTTGGCCGAAAGCCACGGCAGGAATCCCGACTCGACCACACCCTTGGAGGTCTGCTGGTCGCGCGCCGCCGCGATGGCCAGATCGTTGGCGTACTCGTTCTTGGGATGGCCCGCGTGACCACGGACCCAACTGAACTGGGCCTCGTGGTTCGGGAGCGATTGCCAGAGCGCCTTCCAGAGTTCGAGATTTTCGATCGCCCCACCCGTCCGGACCCAGCCCCGCTTCTGCCACCCCGGAGCCCATTCCCGGATCCCCTTCACCAGGTACTCCGAATCGGAAATGATCAGCAGTTGGAGCCGGTTGCCCTTCTGGCCCAGCAACTGGAGGGCGGCAATCGCGCTGGCGAGCGCCATCCGATTGTTGGTGGTGGCTGGAGCGTGAAGGAAGAAATCGCGGCGTTCGATCCCGCCCGGGATGCGGATCTCGACCAGACCGCCGGCGCCGCCAGTGCTCCCGCCTGGCTTGCCGTTGCCGAGGCACGATTCGTCGAGGTGGATCACGGCGGCGGGGAGGGGAGTGGGCATCAGTTCTCGAGCACCTGGAAGAAGTCGAGGTCATCCAGCACGAAGAGGAGCTCCTCGCCGGTCATGGCGAGGTAGCCAGAGAGCGTGTCGCGGCCTCGCGATGTGGTGAGTCCCGCGGCGACCACGATGTACTCATTGCCTCGCCGGCGCAGGGTGACCCGTTTCCGGCGCCGCACCGCGTGTTCGAGCTGTTCCATCCGATCTGGTGTCCACCGGAATGCCCCCATCACCGCTCTCCGTCCCATCACATGGCCGCACCACCCATTTGGCAGCACGCGGAAGGTATCGCGCGAGGGTCTCCGGGGGGAGGCTACTCCTTCACCCACGCCCCACCGAGCATCACGCGATCGACCTGACGGGTGTTGCGGATGTCCCGGAGTGGATCGGCGGCGAGGACAACCAGGTCGGCAAGTGCCCCGGGGCGGAGGGCGCCGAGCGTGTCGGCACCCAACAGTTCGGCACCGCGAATCGTGGCAGCGCGGAGCGCATCAAGCGGCGTGAGTCCGGCGTGCACGAGCAACTCCATCTCGAGGTGCACGCCGGCACCGGGCATCAGCAACTGATTCGACGCGTCGGTGCCGGTGACGATCCGCCCGCCGCGCGCCGCGAAGCGGGCGACGAACCAGTCCTGGTGCCGCCGCGCGCCGCGGAAGTCGGCGAAATCACTCGCGGTCCACCCCGCACGCGCGATCATCCCCGGCACGTTCCAGTTCGCGCGCGCGGAATCCGGGACGCTCGCCAGTCCCGGCCGATGGTAGACACTACTGTCGTCGAGTCGCGCAAAGGTCTCGTGCAGACCCAACGTCGGCACGAGCGTCACACCAGTGGCGGCGAGCGTTGCGGCGACCGTGGCGAGCGACGTCGTATCGGCCCAAGCCCACGCCTCCTCGAACGCGGTCCAGCCCGCGAAGAATCCCTCGACGTGTGCCGCCATCAATCGCCCGGTGGTATCGATAGACTCGGGGATCCCGCTCAGGTGCTCGATCGACGTGACGCCGGCGCGAGCGGCGGTCACGGCATCGGTCAAGCCGAGGTGGGCCGCGACCGGGAGCCGACGGGCGCGCGCCTGACGGACGACCTCCTGGAGCAGGTTCGGTGTGACCCGCGTATACACCTTGACCCACGTCGCCCCCCCCCTGGCGTTCGCATCGAGGGCCCGGACAATGGAGACCGAATCGCGAATCACGCGGGCATCGCCATACGTCGTGGGCGCGGCATCGAGCATCGCCACCGCACGGAAGAGTCGGGGCGACGGCAGGCGCGAGGCCAGCGCGGCAAGGGTATCGGAGAGAGGGTCGCCACTGTGAAGATCGCGGACGGACGTGACGCCCCAGGCGAGCGATGCCACCAGTCCCCACGGCTGCAGGTGTGTGTGGGCGTCGATGAGTCCGGGGATCACCCAGCGTCCCGTGAGCGCCGTGACCTCGGTACCATCGGGGACGGCGAGCTCGTCGCGCGAACCCACCGCGACCACACGACCATCACGAATGAGGATGACGCTGTTTGGGGTGGTGCGGCCGGAGATGACATCAATGACCGTCGCGCCGGTGAGCGCGAGCATGCCGTCCCCTGGTGGTGGCCCGCTACGGCAACCGACCACCACCAGGAGCAAGGGGGCGCACCACCTCAACGTCGCCGCGATGAGCCCTTCGCCTTCTTTGCGGCCTGCGCCTTCGGTGCCGCCTTCTTCTTGGCCACAACCTTCTTCTTGGCTGGTGACGCCTTCTTCGCCGCCGGTTGCTGCTTCGGAGCGTCCTTCTTCGGAGCGGCCTTCTTCGGAGCGGCCTTCTTGGACGCAGCCTTCTTGGACGCGGCCTTCTTGGGCGCGGCCTTCTTCTTGGCGGATACCTTCGCCTTGGGCGCAGCCGGCTTGGCTGCCGCCTGCTTCTTCGGTGCGGCGGCCTTCTTGGCTGCCGCCTTCGGCTTTGGCGCGGCGACCTGCTTGACGGGTACCGCCTGTTTTGCTGGTGGCGCGGCCTTTTTCGGTGCGGCTGGCTTTGCGGGCACGGCCGGCTGCTTCGCGACCGCATTCTGTTTGGGCGGTGCCTTCGGGGCCGGCCGCTTCTTCGGCTTCGGAGAGGGCACGGTGCCGGGCGCCGGCTCGGGAATCTCGAACACGAACTGGTTGATCGCATTTGTCGTCGGCTTGTTGGCCAACGGGCCACGGAAGTCCAGCAGCGAACCTTCGGGCATGGGTGCTCCTTGGGATCATGCGGTGGATGCAGCGGTCCATACCCGGGAACCGCCGCGGCGCGCGGCGCGCCGAACACTCAGGATGCGCTATTATATGTCGCGTTCTGAACCCGCTTCTGCAAGGTGTCCCACGCATATGCGTGCCCTCTGTCTCACCGCCACCGGCGGCCCGGAACACCTCCAGCTCCTCGATCTCCCGTTCCCGGAGCTCACCGGACCGGACCAGGTCCGGGTCGGAATCCGCGCCGTCGCCCTCAATCACCTCGATCTCTGGGTCGCCGACGGCCTCCGTGAGGTGCCGATTCCGGCATTCCCGCACATCGTCTCTGGCGATGGCGCCGGCGTGGTGCTCGAGATCGGCTCGGCGGTCACCGAGTTCGCCGTGGGCGACCGGGTCGCGATCAACCCCGGCCTCTCCTGCGGGAACTGCGAGGCATGCCAAGCCCGCCAAGAGGTGTTCTGCAAGCAGTTCTCGCTCCTCGGTGAACACCGTTCCGGCACGGCCGCCGAACAGGTGGTCCTCCCAGCCCGGAACCTGGCCAAGCTCCAGGGCGATTGGTCGTGGGCGGAAGCCGCGGCCTTCGGACTCACCACCCTCACGGCATGGCGGATGCTCACCACGCGGGCGCAACTCCGGGCCGGCGAGTCGGTCCTCATCTGGGGCATCGGCGGCGGTGTCGCACTCCAGGCGATGCAGATCGCACATCACCTCGGCGCCAGCACCATCGTGACCTCGTCGTCGCCCGAGAAGCTTGAACGCGCGCGCCAACTCGGTGCCGACCTTGCCCTCGATCACCGCGACGATGCTGATATTCCAGCCTTGGTCAAACAGCACCTTGGCCATGGCGCGGACGTCGTGGTCGATTCGGTCGGTACGCCGACGTGGCAACGTTCGTGCAAGGCGCTCAAGCCGGGAGGCCGGCTGGTCACCTGTGGCGCGACCGGGGGACGGCGTGTCGACCTGGACCTGCGTCGGCTGTTCTGGTTCCAATGGTCGCTGCTCGGTTCCACGATGGGCACCAGTACGGAGTTCGCCGAAGTGGTTGGGCTGGGCAATACCGGCGCCCTGCGTCCGGTGATCGACATGACCTTTCCCCTCGCCGAGGGGGAGGCCGCCTATCGTCGGTTGTCCGACGCGGCGCAGTTCGGCAAGATTGTCCTGGAGGTGGCACCATGAACGACATTCTGTTCCGCGTGCGCGATTCGCTCGAACGCATGCTGGCCGTCATCCCCGCGCTCCTCGGCGCCGGAATCATCTTCTTCGCCGGCTATTTCCTGGCTCGCGCGCTGGAGCGTTGGGTCGACGCCTGGCTCGGTCGCATGGACTTCAATCGGATGGCCGAGGCGGGCGGGCTCCGCGAGGCCGTGGACCGCACCGGGGCTCGGCTCGATCCGGTGCATGCGGTCGGCAAGCTGGTCTTCTGGCTGATCATGTTGATGGTGATCATGCTCGCCTCGGCCGCGCTCGGGCTCGAGAGCATCAATCAGATGTTCGGCATCATGATCGCCTTCATCCCGAGTCTGATCACGGCGATCGTCGTCGTGGTGCTCGGCATGGTGGTCGGCGAATTCCTGCGGAGCCTGATCCTCGCATCGGCCGGCACCGTCGAGGGTGTGCCGGTGCTTGCCAATGTCGCCAAGGGATCGGTCGTGTTGATCGCGATCTTCATGGCGCTCGAGCAGGTCGGCGTCGCCGATGAGCTCGTCGTCTCGGCCTTCACGCTGATCCTGGGCTCGCTGGCTTTGGCGTTCGGCCTCTCATTCGGATTGGGCAACGCGGGGCTCGCCGGCGAGGTGGTGCGTCGCTGGTATGAGTCGAAGCCCCGCGGCGTGGCGCCGACTATGGCGTCGTCGGCGCGGCCTTCGGCGGCGGCGGAAAGCGTGCCTCGGCCGGAATCCGAAACCTGACGAGGCGAATCCCTTCGGGATTCTCCTCGCCCATCAGGATCTCGTCCGGCGTCACACCCAGCGCCATGCCGTAGCTCGGCACATCGACATTGAAGAGCCAGCCGGTGCTGTCGGCGACCTGGAAAGTGCGGAGCGTGTCGACCGGTTCCTGGTCGCCGCTCTTGAAGAGCCAGACTCGGCCACCCGCTGCCGCAAACGCGCGCTCGAAGGTCGGCTTGACGATCGCCCACGAGATCGACTGCACGGCGGGCCGATTGGCTTCGGGATACCGGCGCAGATAGCGCTGCCGATCCATCTCGGTGATCGGAAGGATCGCGTCGGGAAGCGGGCGCGTGTGAGCCGGTCGTGCGCCCGAGGGAAAGAACCAGAAGAGTTGGTTCTGGTTGACCCGTGCGACCCAGACCGTTCCATCGCGCAGCACACCCCAACGATCGCGTCCCGCGAGGGCCCGGACCTCGAGCCGCGTGCGACCGTTGCGGTCGACTTCGGCCACCTCGGGCGCGGCGAGCATGGCCACGGTATCGAACCGGGAGAGGAACGCATCGGCGCGGACCAATGCACTGCTGTCCTTGATCCCCATGCCGTCGGGCCCCTGCGGGGCCGCCACCTCGAAATACCACTGTCCCGCGCCGTCGCGTGCGCGTGGGAAGGCACCGCGCAGCGCGTCGGGGGTCGGAACGGCATCGACCCGCTTGCCATCGGGCGTCCACGCGGTCACACGCCGGAGACCCCAATCGGCCACGAAGATCGTGTCGCCCGCGCCAAAGAGCCCGGTTGCACCCGGAACCTCCTCGGGCGTGATGCCGGAGAACGGTGTCACGGTCCCAGTGGCGAAGTTGGCGACGAGGACGGCCCCCTCCTCGATGCCGAGCAGGACCCAGGTGCTGTCGGATCGCTGGACGGCATCGGAGACGTGGACCACGGGCGCCATCAAGGTGTCGCCGATGGCGGTGGCGGTGTAGGTCGGCGGGGGGCCCTTGGGGCCGCTGTTGCACGCGGCAAGCAGCAGCCCGAGGGCGAGGAGGCGATGTCTGGTCATCCGTGAATGATAGGCAGGCGGTACGCGATCGCCGCAACCCTTGGGTCGGCCGACACATCCAAGAATGCAGGAGAGCGACCCTCACGCGAGGCCGACCGATGGTGATGCAACAACTGACAGAGGAGGATGGCTGCTATCTCGTGCTCGACGATCAGGGCCGAGTGATCGGCCGAGTCCAGCGGAGCATTCTCCCGCTCGACGAATCGCCGCCCGACGATACGGTCTTTTTGGCGCGGAGCGCCTGAGCGGTCAAATCCCACGCTCGGGTGTCGCACCACCGAGGGAGTCGGGAACCACGACCTGCCGACCGCCAAGGCCGAGGGTCTCGGTGATCCCCGTCTGCCAGGCTTCCGTCAGGCGCCGCCCGATATCCGGTGTCGGACACTGCGCGAAGTAGGGCGCCACATCGGCGAGCGCGCCCTGCATCGCATCGGCGGTCGCCTCGCAAATCGACTCGACATCCCGGGGCTTGAGCTCGCATCGCTCGGTGCCGAAGGCGCGAATCCCCTTCGGCGTAGGCCACCGCGTCGACCCGTCCAAGGTGAGTGCCATCTGATCCCGAGGGAGATAGACCGACGTGGTTACGACGTCGTAGACGGGGGCCAGCCGCACCACCGCGGTGGGATCGTCGTAGACGAGACCGAAGTTCTTGAGGTGGGCATCCCCATTTCGTACCGCGCAGTTGAGCACGAACAACCGGAACAGGTCGCGCAGCGCCGTCGGAAGCTCTTCCGGACTCGCATAGTCCCGCAAGCGCTTGGCCAGTGCCGTCTCGTAGCTACCGCGATACTTCTCGTTGGTGTTGTAGCCATTCAGCACGCAGAAGTCCTCGAACCCGCCGTACGATCCATCGCTGTGTCGGTCGAAGCGCGCCACCACCAGTGCAGCACCTGAGTCGGCAAGCTGGACGGACGGAACCGCGAGCCCTGCACGCGCGGCGGCGCGGAGACACGCGTTTTCGTTCGCGCCAAGTTCCGGATACTCGGCGGCATCCCACCACTTCACGAGATGGGTGGCGCCGAGCACGCGCGGCGAGCCGTGCACAAGCGGCTCGTGGTCGATGACCTCCGAGTCATCGCGGATCAAGACCTTCGGTTGGACGCCACTCACTCCGGAATACGCTGCGAAGGTCTCGAGCAGATAGGTGAGAAGGTCACCACCCCGACGCGCCGCGAGAATCTCTGCCACGCGCTGGAACGGGACGGCTTCGTCGAGTGCCTCGCCGGGTGCGGCGTACCGCAGACGACCGAGCTGCGTGCGGCCAACGATGCTCAGGAGATCGAGGGCGTCGAAGGTACCCGTCGCCTTCGCAAATCGGAGGCGCAGCCGTTCACGCAACACCCCTTCGGGCAAGTGCATCTCGAAGATCGGCAGGAGGCCGCGAGGCCACTCGTAGGAGGCCACACGCGGCGGCATGGTGAGCGACACCGCACGTGCGGCGGAAGCGTCCGGGTCGGCAGCGAACGATGTTCCGACGGGGGCGCGTCGGTCCAGACGCCCGACGGGCGCGCCATCCGCCCAGACCTGGATCACGTCGGACCGGCCGTGGAGTGGGTCGGCGTGCCGGCTCCGGATTCTCGCTCCTCCACCAGGTCATCCAGTGTTGGACGGCCACGATTGTAGGTGCTGACGCGCAGGTCGAGTCCGACGGCCTGGAGTAGTCGGCGAGCCGACGTGGCACCGAGTTCGGGAAGGCGCCCGGATTCAAGGCGCGCGATCGTCGATCGGCTGATTCGCGCCTGCGCCGCAAGGGCGGCCTGCGAGAGCCCCGTGGACTTCCGTGCGGCACGGAGTTCTTGCCCCAGTTCAGCCAACCAAGTCACGCAGCCTCCAGTTCAATGAAGTGTAGTATCGGCTACATTATCTGGATTGTCAAGAGTTTAGTGCACTATACGCTACATAGTATCGAACGGACGGCCGTCTGACACCGGCTTCCTCACACGAGCCTGAGCAGCGCCCCGAGGTCGAGCGGATCGAGCGACATGCGCAGTCGGCCGGACTCGTCGCGGGGCCATTCGGCCCGGGGACGGTCGACGTACAGCTCAACGCCGTTCTGGTCCGGATCCCGAAGGTAGATCGCCTCGCTCACGCCGTGATCGGACGCCCCGTCCAGCTCGATACCGGCGTCGAGTACTCGTCGAACCGCGCGGGCGAGCTCGCCCCGAGCGGGGTAGAGGATCGCCAGATGATAGAGCCCTGTTGCGCCACGAGGCGGCGGCTCCCCACCGAGCGACTCCCAGGTGTTGAGGCCGATGTGGTGATGGTAGCCGCCGGCGGAGACGAACGCCGCCTGATCGCCCAACCGCTGGATGAGCTCGAATCCGAGGACCCCGACATAGAAGTCGAGGGCGCGGTCGAGATCGGCCACGCGGAGGTGCACGTGGCCGATGGTCGTACCGACCGGCACACGATAGCCCGAGTCGTCGTGCGGGAGCGGGGCCTGAGTCACGAATTGCCTTTGATATAGTGTTCTATATCATTAGCATATATACACGCTATGTCAATGGATCAGAGCACTACATCACCATCCGGCCTCGTGGATGCCCTCGCGGCCGCGATCGACCCCGGTCATCCGCTGCCTATCTATCTCCAGATCGCGGCCACCGTTCGCGACGAGATCGCGGCCGGCCGCCTCCCCATCGGCACCCACCTCCCCCCCGTTCGCGCCCTCGGCCACGCCCTCGGCGTCAACTACCACACCGTTCGGCACGCCTGGGAATCGCTCGTGGAAGAAGGCGTGCTCTCGGTCCGCCGCGGCCGCGGGGCGCGCGTCGTCGCGGCCCCGACTGCCCCCGACCCGTGGCGCCTCACCCCCGTCGGGCCTGACGTGGCGAGCGACCCCGTTGTCTGGGTGGTCTCACCGGTCTGGCAGCACGCTGCGGTGATCGCACGCCAGCTGATGGACAGCTGGGCCATCGTGGCGGCCCCGTGGCCCAGAGGGGGCCATATGCCTCCCCCAGGGGCGATCCTGCTGCTCGACGACCTGCCGCTGCCTGTGCGCTGGGAAGCACGCCGGACCGACCGGCACCTTCTGCCCACCGCACTTCCGCGCGACGCGGTCGCCCGGATCCGTCGCGCCGCCGGGCTACTCGGGACGCGCGACGTGCGGTTCGCAACCGGGACCGCCCTCCGGAGCGATTCGTCGCAGCTCCTCCGGCAACTTCCCCGGGTCGGACTCACCGTGCTACCGGACACCGGGGAAACGACTCACCTGCTCCCCGAGGGAATTCGCCTCGTCCTGGTGACCGACGTGGGGGCGCACGAACTCGGCACCAGCGGCGACCCCCGGGTCCTCGTGCTGGAGCGCGGTCCGGCGGCGGGGCCACTCGCGGGACTCGCTCGTGAACTCGGGTGGCAGCCAATGTGACATCCGTCACGCGACCGCTGGCTGGGTCCCAACAAGATTTGCGACCCACGCATGGCACGGCGGCTCGCGGCAGCAATCCGCCTGACGCTGGAAATAGGATCGGGAGAGACCTAAAATGCAGTTCACACTGCTCGCCGGCATGCCGCACCTCCCCCCCGCCATCCCTCACGACGAGATCCCTGGATGACCCACGCCGCCGTTGCCACGCCTGCACCGCCCGTCCCGGTGCTCGACGAGTTCAGCTACGACGACGCCATCGTCCGCAAGTTCCTTTTTGCCACGATCATCTGGGGTGCCGTTGGGATGCTGGTCGGGTTGTTCATCGCCCTGCAGCTCGCCAACCCGGCGTTCAACCTCGGGCTCGAGTGGACCTCGTTCGGCCGCCTCCGGCCGCTGCACACCAACGCGGTGATCTTCGCGTTCGCGGGCAACGCCTTCTTCTGTGGCGCCTACTACTCGACCCAGCGGCTCCTCAAGGCACGCATGTGGTCCGACAAGCTGTCGGGATTCCACTTTTGGGGATGGCAGCTGATCATCGTCGCCGCGGCGATCACCCTGCCGCTCGGCTTCACGCAGGCGAAGGAATACGCCGAACTCGAATGGCCCATCGACATCGCGATCGCAGTGGTCTGGGTGGGGTTCGCGTGGAACTTCATGATGACGATCCTGAGGCGCCGTGAGCGGCACCTCTACGTCGCCATCTGGTTCTACATCGCCAGCATCATCACCGTGGCGATCCTGCACATCTTCAACAACCTCTCGCTCCCGGCCGACCTCTTCAAGAGCTACTCGATCTACGCCGGCGTGCAGGACGCCTTCATGCAGTGGTGGTACGG
>JBDTNH010000022.1:0-28966 GCA_039933845.1 Gemmatimonadota bacterium | reverse complement strand
GCGTGGCCTCGGCCAACAATGAACTCGGCACCATCGCGCTCCGGGCCGAACGCTACGACGATGCGGAGCGGTATTATCGCGAGAACATCGCGATCTATCAGTCGCTCTATGGTCCTCGACACTGGCTGATCGGCATTGCGGAGTCGAACCTCGCAAGCGTCGCCATGGGTCGGCGGGACTATCCTGCAGCCGAACAATCGTACCGCCTGGCGCTCTCACAATTCGTCGAGGGTCAGGGCCCCGAACATCTGAACTCCGCGATCGCGCATGTGAAGCTGGGGCGATCGCTCCTGCGTCAGGGACGGTTCCGTGAAGCCGCGGCTGAATCGCGCCGCGGCTATGACCTGCTCACTGCGAAGGGAGATGCACCCGAAGGCTTCCTGAAGGCGGCCAGGACCGACCTGGCCGAATCCTATGAGCGCCTTGGCGACCACGAAGAGGCGACACGTTTCGGCCCGTGAGTCAGGCCACTCGGCGAGACGGAGGCATCATTCGCCGGACTGACCCGTCCGAATCGTCCGGTCGATGCGTTCCGTGAAGGCCCGGTCGACCGGCTTGGCCGCTGACTCGCGCACGAGATCCCCCAGAAGGCGAAGCTGCCGCGCATACTCGCTACAGTGCCGACACATCAGGCGATGGAGGCGGACCCGAACGCGCACCCACCAACCGGCACGGCCAAGCTCATCGCTCGCGGTCAGCCGGGTGACTTCCCTACACGACAGCATCGTCATCGCTCCGATTGACGTGGTGTTCCAGGCACTCGCGCAGTCGATTGCGCGCCCGGAACAGTAGTACTCCAAGATTGTTGGCCGAAACGTCGAGGATCTTACACACCTCGCTGGTGGTGAAGCCCTCGACTTCGCGGAGCATGAAGGCCTGACGCTGTACGGCGGAGACGGTATCCATGCAGTGAGCGATCTGGTGACGCAGTTCTCGTTGTGTGAGCGCATCGTCCGGGCGGCGCGGTGGCTTGGCCCAGCGGCCGTCCGGCCGGAACCGGGCCTCGATCATGGCATCGATCTCGTCGTGATCCTGGTGGCGGGCAACCGCCCGCCGCGCCTCGCGGATCTTGTGGGCAAGGATCCCGTGGAGCCAGGTGTTGACCCGGGCACGGCCGTCGAATTCCGGCGCCCGGCGCACCAGCACCAGCACGGCGTCCTGCACGGCGTCTTCGGCTGCATCCTGGGCGAGGCCGGCGGCCCTGGCCGCCCGGAGCAGACTTGGCAAGGCATCCCGGACCACCTGGCCCAGGACCTCGCGGTCGCCTCGCCGGATCGCCGCGGTTCGCTCGGGAGTTTCGGCCATGCTCACCTATTCGGGCGGCGGTGTGTAATGACTCGGGAAGAGCGGACAATAACCCAACGTAGCCCATGACCGCGGCGTGCGGAGGGCCGGCACGCCCGGCATGTTTCCTGACATACCCTAGCAAAGGATCAGAGAATGCAGCGTTCCATCCCGAAAATCATCATCGCCGGCCTGGTCGGCACCGCGGTCATGACCATGGTGGGCCTCTATGGTGCCCCGATGATGGGGATGCCGAAGATGAATCCGGCAGACCTGCTGGCCATGCAGATGGGCGGCTCGATGGCTCTGGGCTGGATGGGCCACCTCATGATCGGCGTGGTCCTCGCCCTGATTTTCGCCTTTTTCGCATTGGGTCGTCTCCCGGGCCCGCCCGCAGTCCAGGGTGCACTCTTCTCGCTCGCCCCGTGGTTGATGGCGATGGTGGTGATGATGCCGATGATGGGCATGCCGATGTTCGGTGGGGGGGCACAACCGGCGATGGGCAGCTTGGTCGGGCATCTGGTCTACGGTGCGGTGACGGGTGGCATCATCGGAACCCAGGGCACGTCGCACTCCTGACCGACCCTTCCCGTCGTGAGGAAAGGTGGCGATAGTCCACCATGCGCAACACGACTCGCTGGACCAAGTTCGTCCTCTTTGGCCTGCTGCTCGGCACCGCCGCGTGTGCGGTGCTCCAGCAGGCCGCGGCCCTCACCCGCGTCAGCTTCGCCCTCGAGGGCGTCCGTGCCGGGCGCCTCGCCGGGGTCGATATCTCGCGGCTCACGAGCTACCGCGACATCACGCCGACCGATGCGGCGCGACTCGCGCTGAACATCGCGCGCGGGACACTTCCGCTCGAATTCACCCTGCCGGTCTCGGCCCACAACCCGTCAGGCAATGGTGTGGCGGCCAGCATGGTGCGGTTTGGTTGGACTCTTGATCTGGATGGCCGTGAGGCGCTGCGCGGATCCCTCGATTCCCTGATCACCATTCCCGCCGGCGGCACGGTCGAGATCCCGCTCACCATGCGTGTGGATCTGGTGGAATTCGTCGGCGGCTCGGCTGAGTCACTCGCCCGCATCGCGTTGGCCACGGCGGGCGCCAACGCCGATCCCACGATGGTTCGGCTCCGTGCGACACCGGTGATCGACACCCCCATCGGTCCGATCAGCTACCCCGAACCGATCACGATTGTCTCGCGCAGCGTTGGGAACAGATCGCCCTGACGGCGCGGCGCAGCGATCACTCCGGCATCGCCTCGTGGGTCCGCAGCCAGAAGGTGATCTCCGGCGGACCCGCCCACAGCTCGGCCGCACGATCAATGAACGCACGCAGATGCGGTGTCTGCATGTGCTCGCCGAGGTACGCCTCGCGGCTCGTCCACTCCTCCCACAACAGGATGGCGGTCGGGTCGTCGTCGGTGCGGTGCATGGTGATGCCGATGCACTCCTCCTCCGTGGCCACCACAGTGTCAATCAAGGAGACCAACGCCGCGCTCGCGTCGGTCACGCGATCCGGGAGCGCCGTGTAGCGAATCACCACGATGATGCTGTCGTCGAGCATGGGAACTCCTCGAGAGGATGAAGGAGTCATCCCGACCGGAGGCCGCAACGCGGCCGTAGCGGAGGGATCTGCACTTCCTCGATTGACGTGCAGATCCCTCGACTGCGCGCTCTACGAGCGCTTCGCTCGGGATGACAATTGTGTCCAGCGGCCATCGTCAGATTTCCCAGTTGCTCAGCCCCACGCCATCGCATGCTGCCTCGTGGTACCCCTCGAGCGTCATGCGCAGGTCGGTCCAGTGCACTCGCCATCCCTCGGCGATCAGGTCGGCGTAGAGTTCACGCTCGCTCCCCTGGCACCGGAGTACGACCTGCGCCAGCCGACTTTGCCGGGCGAGCGTCCGCGTCGCGGCGAGCAACTGGTGGGCGATCTCCAGGTCGACCGCCACCAGCTTGAGGATCCGGAGGTCTTCCGGCCCGCGGCCATCGGCCAGCGGCACGGTGTGATACAGGAGGAACCCGGCCAATTCCCCCCCCCGGTAGCTGAGCATAACGTCCCCAAGGGCCAGGTCGAGGGTGAGCCCCATCTCGCGGGTGAAGTCGTGACCCGACCAGTGCATCGTGCTGAGCTGCCGACAGGCGGTGAGTGCCCGGTCACGGTCGGGCGCGCTGAGGACACGGACGCCCTGGAGGATGGGGCCGGTCGCTGAGCCGCTCTCGATCTGCATGGTGATCGTCAGGTGGCCTGGCCGGAATCGGAGACCGGAATAGAAGCCGATATTCTCGATCGTCCGCGGCATCGTCTCGAGCCCGATGGTGGTGGCACCAGTTTCCCGGAGATGGGTGATCCCCTCCGAGACCACCTGCCGACCGAACCCCCGGCCCTGATGGCCGAGGCGCACCGCAAGCGGCCCCATCCATCCCTCGGTGCCGCTCCGGTGGACCATGTTGAACGCGACAAGAGTGCCCTGTCGATCGCGCCAGACCCACGCCCCATTGTCGGCGGCTGCGATCGCAAACTGCCAGACCTGCGGAGTGAGGTACGGCACCCGAACCGCCGGCATGCCATCGCGGCGGTACCGCTCGGTGAAAGCCTCGCTGAACAACCGGTTGATGGCCGGGATGTCGCGCACGGTGGCGCGGTCGCGCACTGGCAGACCCGGATCAGATCGCCACATCAAGCAGCTCCGGTTGGTCATCGTGCACGGATGTCACGCCCCGCTCGACATCGTGACTGACTCGGAGGACGCGGTCGAACACATCGCGGAGGCTCTCGACATGGGTGATGACGATCACCTGGGGGAACCGGTCGGCCAGCGCCCGAAGCAGGTCAACGACGGCGTGCCGGCGATCCTCGTCAAGCGACCCGAAGATCTCGTCGAGCACGAGCAGCGACAGCGGCTGGCCGGCGCGCTCGGCGATCATCTGTGAGATGGCCAGACGGAGCGCCAAATTGAGCACGTCTTCCTCACCACCCGAGATCACCGGTTTGACCTCGCTCCCGTCGACGATGGCCACCTGGTATTCCTCGGTGATCTCGAGATCCGCGTATCGACCGTCGGTCAGTGCCTGCAGGAACTCGGCAGCGCGCGCCTGAAGTTCGGGCCGCATTTCCTGGTTGAGGATCACCCGGAGCTCTCCGAACGCGCGATCAAGTTCCGAGACGCGCTCGATGGTGGCGCCAAGCCGGGAGACGGTCACCGCCTTCTCACGACGGTCCGACCGCCGTTGCAGTGCGTCGTCCCGCAGCTTGAGGGCAGCGTCGACCGCGGCACTCGATGTCGCCAGCGCAACACGGCCCTCTTCGTGTGCGACCCGCGCCGACTCCACGCGACTCTCGAGGAGCGCGAACGCCTCAGGGTCCCAGCCCAGCTCCGTCAGCCGACGGTCAACATCCGCGAGGACGGTCTCCACGTGGGTCGCCACCTGCTCCGCGGTCGCCGCTTCCGCGACGAGCACTGATGCCCGCGCGGCGAGACCTGCCATCTGATCGTGCTGACGACGCTGGGGTTCCAGTTCCACCAGCCGTCGGCGTACCTGTTCGTGATGTTCCGCGTCGTAGGTCGCAGCGGGTCCTTCGAGCTCGGTACCGAGTGCCTCGAGCCGGGCTCGCAGTTCTTCGGCTTCGCGGGTCAGGGTCGCCCGGCGTGCGGATCCACTCTCGATCGCGGCGAGTGTTTCGGTGGCCACACGCACCTGCTGATCCGCTGCGGTGCGCGCCGCTTGGGCCTGCGTGACCGACTCGGGCGTCTGGCCGAGTTGTTCGACGCGTTGCCGATAATAGTTGCCGCTGGCCTCCACTTCTTCCATTTGCGATGCCAACACGGCAAGCGTGCGTTCATGATCGGCGCCGAGTGGTCGGGCGCAGAAGGGACAGGTCCCCTCCGGTCCGGCCTCGCTGATGGCCTGATGCTGCTCACGTAGCTCGCGGTATCGGTCGCGGTACTGCTCGAGTTTGGTGCGCGCTTCCTGCTCGTCCTGTTTCCAACGCGTCAGTTCAGCGCTGGCCAGCTCGGAGAGCTCCTCGCGCCGGGTCGATGACAATGTGCGTGCCTCGCGGGCGGTGACGAGCGCCTGCTCGTCCGGCAGGGTGAGCAGTTCAGCGACGACGGTCTCGAGTCGGGCACGCGCGGCGTCTCGTCGCCCGACAGCCTGACTCCGCGCCGTGACCAGGGCCGCTTGACGATCCAATACTTCGCGCTGTTCGACCAGGGTGGGCCAATCGGTGAGTGCCGCGGCCAAAACTTCGAGTCGCCGTCCCGCCTCGATCGCGGCGGCCAGTTCACGATCGAGCGCTTGGAACGCCGTGCGAGCCTCGAGCACCCGTCCCTCGGCGACACGTCGTTCACCGTCGAGACCTTGCCATGCCGTCCGGGTGGCGCGTGCCTGTGTCCAGCCTGGTGCGAGGGTCTGGACGGTCGTCTCTGCGATCGTCATCGCGGCTGTCGCGAGGTCACGCGCCTGCCGGGAGTGATCGAGTTCCTCCGATGCCTGTCGCAGGGCGTCTTCCAGCGCTCCGGGATCGGCCAATCCCTGCTCCAATCCGGCCAGTTCAGCCCGCCGCGTCGAGCGCTCCGCACGCAGGCGATCCTGTGCCAGGCGCAGGCGTTCATGGCCGAGGACCCGAGCGAGGAACTGACCCCGCTCGGTGGGAGTCATGGCGGCCATCACCGCGAGTTCCTTCTGCCCGGTGAAATAGGTGTTGAAGAATTCCTCGCGCGACATCCCGAGTAGCGCCGTCACCCGGTCGGTCACCGTCGCCGTGCTGTTGGCGATGACATGACCGTCCTGCGAAAGCTCCGCATTGGTGAGTGTCCGTGTCAGGACATAGCGGTGCATGCCGAGTGCAAAGACGACCTCCACCTCGACTCGTGCTCGCGGAGGTGCACCGCGGCGCTTGATGGTGTCCCGAGTTCCCCGCGCGGCGGCCGTGCCGTAGAGCGCCCAGGCGATCGCCTCGAGCAGGGTGCTCTTGCCACTCCCGTTCGGGCCGACCACCGCCGTGACGCCCTGACCGAGCGTGAGCTCGGTCCGCTCATGCTGACGGAAGTTCAGGAGCCGAAGCGACTCGAGTTGCACGTCAGCCCTCCTCGCCGCTGTCGATCGTGGCGGCGAACGTCGCGACGCCCTCGCGAAGAAACTCCTCGCGATCCATTCCCGGCGGCAACGCCCTGGACTCGAGGAAGGTCGCCACCGTCTCACCGAGTGGGCGCGCGCCGCCACCCGGGGCACCCGACGCGCCCGCGCGGGCGTCGGTGTCCGGCCGACGAAGATCGAGCTGAAAATCGAGTGCGCTCGCCTTCCATCCTCGGACCTGCGCGTGATCAATTTCGCGAGCGGTCGGGCGGAGGACGTTGCGCACCACCTGGCGCACCACGGCCCCAGCGATGCCGCCGGGCACCGCCGCCACCGCATCGACGAGCAGCCGGTCGAGTTCCGATGCCGACAGATCCCGACCATCGAGCGACGGCAGGTCAAGCACCCGACGGGGGGCAGCCACCGCACGCCGCTCCACCGTGCCTCCCTCGAGGTCGACCAGCAACCATCCCTTGCCACGCAATCCTTCGTCGCGCTCCACATGCAGCTCGCCCCAGGGATTCGGACTCACGTAGTCGAGGGCACCACTGTACCAGACCCGGGCACGTACCTCGTGCTGGACGTGGTAGTGACCCAGGGCGACGTGATGCCAATTCGCCGCAGCGAGCTCGGAGTCGCCGAGCAGCGCCCCCCCGGGCTCCGCCACGCTGCGGTCGGGGCCGAAGAGCCCGGGGGTCTCCCCATGCAGCATCAAGACATGAAACCGCTCCGGCCCCTCGATCTCGAACGCCGGCCGTGGCGACGCGAAGAGTGCCTGGTGCGGCACGGCCAGCACACTGAGATCAAGTTCGGGAAACGCGAATCGCCGCGGGCTGTCGGTGGCGACATGCACCCCGAGTTCGTGCAGCACGCCGAAGATCGAGACGGTGTCGGACGACCGCGGCGTGTCGTGGTTGCCGGCAATCACGATCACCGGTGCCTCCGGCAGTTCACGACGAAGCCGCGCGAACTGACGCATCGCCAGCAGGATCGCGGAGTTGGTCGGGCGCACCTGATGGAAGAGATCGCCGGCGATCAGCACGGCGTCCGGTCGCTCCGCGATCACCCCATCGAGTGCAGAGACGAACGCCTGTGCCACGTCCGCCTCACGCTGGTTCATGCCGCGAGGCGTCAGGCGGGCATACTTGCGGTACCCGAGATGTGGATCGGCGAGGTGGGCGATGCGCACGTGGTCAGTACGGGGCGAACGGGTCGTCGCCATCGTACGCCAGCGGCCGAATCCCGGGTGGAGGCGCCGGGGTCTCGGCGCGAATCACGCGCCGAAGACAGGCACGGAAGTAGCCGAGCACGTCATCGGGTCGTTCCCGGGCCACCGCGCCGATGGCGCGACGCACCTCGTGCTCGGGGCGGTCAGCGATCGCGGCGTGTACGGCGTCTCGGGCAACGGTCGGATCGTACCGGCGCAGCCGCAACACCACTGCTTCGGCGAACGGCAGGTCGGCCGAGGCCGGAAAGCGTTCGACTCCCTCACGTCCCGAGAGCATCGGCGGGCGCGGGAACCGGACAAAGACGGGGTGCGTGAAGTGGGGATGTCGCACGAGCAATTCCCCCTTCGGGAGCGCCGCCAAGCGTGCCTTCACGGCCGGTGGCAGCGTGGCATAGCCCGGCAGTGCCAGCTCGTCGCTGTCCATGCGGCCGTACACCGTGGTGCCGGCATTGCCAACCACTCGGCGCAACACCTGGCTCCGGAACTGTTGGGCCGAGAAGAGCACGAGGCCGAGGTAGCGGCCACGTTCCGAAAGATCGAGCAGCATGCGCTTGACGTACGTGTCCGCACCATCGGTCGCGGCGTACTTGTTCAGCTCGTCGACAAACACGATCACGTGATCCACGCCGAGATCGCGACGCTCGAGGTGCTCGCGCAACCGGGAGATCACCCGGGCGAAGACCAGGTCCTGTGCCAGCGGGTCCACCCCGGCCACATCGACCACCGTGACCGAACGGTCACGGAAGTGGCCCCACGGCAGGTCGCCCACGGCGCCATCGTCGGTGACGAGCCCCTTGCTGCGCGTGGCGACATTGCCGAGCCGATTGCGAACCTTCCGGATCGTGGCGACATGATGCGTGCGCCATACTTCCCCCCCCCGTGATTGCGTCTCGAGGAAATCGAAGATGGCACGGAACAGCTCGTCGAGGTCCGCAAAGCTCTCCACCAGAAAGGGCTGCCCGCGCAGTTCCGGTGCGGCAAACTCCTTGCCGACAACGCGCTCGCCAAGAAAGTCGAGCAGCGCACCGGCCTTGGCGTCCACGTCATCACGGTTCAGGACGACTTCCGCGAAATCGAGAATCTCGCGCAGCCCCCAGACCAGCGGTTCCACCTGGGCCGCGAGATCCGGATGGGACCGCAGCGTGTTGAGGTTGATGCCATCGGCCTTGTAGGGCGCGTGCAGCGTGAAATCGGTGAACGGAGTGGGCGAGAGCCCCAGCCGATGCCACAGGGCCAGGTCCGCCTCGCCAAGGGGTGCAGGTTGGTCGAGGAAGCAGAGATCGGGGCCCTTCACATTGAAGCACACGGCGGCGACGGTGCCCTTGCTGGCCGGAAATCGCTGGAAGATGCTCGACAGCAGGAAGGTCACGGCGCTGGTCTTGGTCGCGAGCCCCGAGACCCCAGTGATGTTGAAGTGCGCGGCCTCGGGTCCGAGCAGGAAGTCGGCATCGAGCAACACAGGTGATCCGGTGCCACCTGCTGCGTACAGTCCGAGCGGGATACCACGCGGGTCGTCGCCCTCGGTGTAGCTCTCCATGCGAAGCGCCAGTCGGACGTCGGCGTCGGTGGCCAGCGTGACCGCGCCCAATGGCACGGGCTGCACGGGCTGTTCGGGGAGCTGCCGAAGGACCGCCGCTGTCCACAGTCGCATCTCGACCCGCTCGGTGGGCGCCATGCCCCCAATTGCAGGATCACCATCCGCACCGATCACGGCATCCAGCGGGCGGGCGAGATCGGACCACGCGAACGCCTCCGTCACCACGCCGTAGACGATGCGTTCCTCGGCCTCCACCCGGACGATCGTCCCGATCCCGGTCCCGGCGTCACGCCCAGTCCAGAAATGAAAGGCGTGCGGTGTGCTCGGCCGAAGCTCTGTCGCGAGAACCCGTCCGATGATCGGCATGCTCATGCGATCGCACCCAACCAGCGTTCAACCGCGTGCACACCATAGAGCAATCGATCAGCGCGCGGGTCGTTGGCCAGCGGGGCGCGCTCCGCGAAGAGCCGTGCCGCGATCAGGTCGGCTTCGGCGAGTGCGGCCGACGTTGGCGCACGCTCGATGCGGAGCAAGCCGTAGAGGAGGTCACGGCCCTCGAAGGGCCATAGCCTGAGCCCGAACGCGTGAATCGGGGTCACCGAGCGTGTCGGCGGCATGTAGGCCGACGAGCGATGCCCGACCGGCAGGGTCAGGTAGCGCTCCAGGTCGTCGCCAGCAAACGGCAAGGTGGTGTGGCTCTTGACCAAGCCGATCATTCGCGGATCAGTCGCCCATTCGGGTGAGATCGTGAGTGTCCCGTCCACCAGCAGCCACGCGTCCGGCTGGGTTTCACGGAAGAGCCGTGCGACGTCGAGCTCGAGCCCCATGCGGGCGCGATCGATCGCCGCACGCGCGGCGTCACGGATGGCGTAGGGATGCGGCTCCAGATCTTCGGTGAGCGGAATGGCTCGCCACCCTTGGGGCAACTCCCCGAGTACGGCGAGCGCGTCCGGGCGACCGACCACGAGGTTACTGGTGCGATGGACCGCGCCCTCGAGGATGCGTGCCCTGCGGCAGCGGACACCAGCGGCGACCCGCGCCCCGACGAGTGGTTCGGTCCCGACCGAGCCGAGGAGCTCGGTGCGCTGGATGCCATCGAGAAATGCGACCGGGGCGTCCCATGGGGTTGGCACCGGCAATGCAATGGCCCGGAGCGGTGGCTCCACGACCTCCGCCACGCGGACGCGGGGGGCGTCGCCCCGCGCCATCGTCGCTTCAGCCATCCGGCCTGCTGGCCTCCCCCCCCCAAGCTGCAGGCGACGACGCAGGGCGGCGAAGCTCGCGTCCATCATGTGCGGGCCGCGCCGGCAGGGGGCCGCATCAATGGCCGAGACGACCGAGGCACGCGAACAGTCGATCCGCCGCCCGCTCGAGATCGCTGTCCGATACGCTATACGACAGGCGAACCCAGCGATCGTCACCGAACGCCGCGCCCGGTACGAGGGCCACGCCCTCTTCGCGCATCATCTGTTCGGCGAAGGCCATGCCGCCGGCGCCCCGCACACCCATGACACCCTCGACCCGGAAGAAGAGGTAGAACGCGCCATGTGGCTCGACAAACTCGATCCCGGGCGCCTGATCGGTGAAGCGTGCCACGAGGTAGTCACGCCGGCGCCGGAACGCCTGCACCATCCGCTCGACCTGCTGGTCGACCTCGGGGTCCAGGAATGCAGTCGCGGCCGCGTGCATCGCCGGATGATTGGCGCCCGTCGTGGTGTGGCTCTGCAGGGCGGCCATCGACTGCAGTACAGGTGGTGGTGCATACGCCGCCCCGATCCGCCAGCCCGTCATCGCGTAGGCCTTCGAGGCGCCGTAGATCACCACGCTGCGCTCCAACACCGCATCATCAAGGTCGAACAGCGAGGGCGCGGGCCCGGCCCCGTAGTGGATCCGGCGATAGATCTCGTCACACACCAGCCAGATACCGTGCTTGCCGGCCCACTCGGCGATCGCCCGGATCTCGGCCGTGGTGTAGACCGCTCCGGTCGGATTGCTCGGCGTGCAGAGGATCAATCCGCGCGTGTTCGCGGTCCGGCGCTGCTCGAGATCCTCGACACTCACCTTCAGCCCCCACTCCGGATCACCCGCCACGGGCACCGGTGTCGCGCGAGCGAGATAGACGATCTGGGGATAGGAAACCCATGCTGGCGACGGGATGAGCACCTCGTCGCCGGGGCCGAACAGTGTGAAGCAGGCGTTGAAGAGCGCCTGCTTGCTCCCATTGCTCACGATCAATCGCCCTGGGTCGACCGCGCGCCCCCCGCTCATGGCGGAGAGTGCACCGGCCATCGCTTCGCGCAATGTCGCGATACCAACGTTCGGTGCATAGCGCGTATGCCCGGCGCGGATCGCGGCGATGCCGCTCTCGCACACCGACGCCGGGGTGTCGAAATCGGGTTCACCAACGCCGAGGTCGAGAACATCCTCTCCTGCGGCCTGCCGGCGCTTGGCCTCGGTGCTGATGGCAACCGTCTGGGAGGACTCGAGATGCGCGAGATTCGGTGATGGTGTGAACGACATTGCTGGCCCGGGTTGAGGCGAGTGTCCCTGGTGGATGCCGAAAGGTCCGCCCCTCCTCCCATCGTGTCAACGTGCGGCACCTTGGCCGCATGGATCCGGGCGAGTACGATTCGGCCGCGATCACGCCGTTGTGGTCCCTGACAACTGAGGATGGAGCGATGAGCGACGAGTGGTGGGGCGTCGAGCCGGCGGTGACCGGCAGGCTGATTGCATTGGGGTGGACCGCGGATGACGACGCGGTTCGACAGGTGATGCCGACCATCGCGCGGCATGGCAATGCGGTGATCGCCGTGCCCACCTCGCCCGCGCAGGCCGCGCCGGCCCTTGCGGGCGTGGTCGCTGCGATTCATGCCAGTCGGGGTCGGGCCGTTGTGCTCACCGCCCCGGCCCTGGTCGGGCCGATCGGCCGCCAACTTGGCGAGCTGACGCGCGACACCTCGATGCAGGTCGTCACCGCGACCGGCCCAGCCCGGGCGGCCCGCCGGCTCGCCGACGGTTCGGTTGACCTGCTGGTCGCCTCACCCGCAACGGCCCTCGGTTTGCTCACACGCTCCGCGCTGGCCACCGACCAGTTCACCTCGATCGTGCTCTGCTGGCCAGAAGACTGGAATGATGACGAGGCGGTGACGCTCCTGCTCGCCGACCTCTCACGCGAGGCCCAACGCGTGATCCTCACCGCCGATCCGGAACGGATCACGGCGCTCGCCGACCGCCACGTCCGTCGAGCGCTGGTGGTGCCCGCCGTGCCGGTCAGCGAGCCGGCACCGCCTCCGCCGCGCTCAATCCGGACGATGGGCACGACGTGGCACAACCGAGCCGGGGCGATCACCACGCTCCTGGAACTCCTCGATCCAGGCGAGGCGACGATCTGGAGCGCCGACCGTGGTGCGCAGGCAGAATCGCAGGCACTCAGCGCCGAGCTCCGTTCGCTCGAAGTCGTGAGCGGGACGGACTTCGGGACGGCCCCGCTGATCATCTGTGTCGACCTGCCGACTCGCGCCCAGCTTGCCCTGCTCGGCGCCGGACGCGACGTGGTGCTGATGCTGCCCCCCGGCACCACCGGCTACGCCCAACGGATTGCGCCCAACGCCCGGCCGCTTCGACTCGTCGGCCTGGTCGACCACCTGCGCGACCACGACGCCACCTTGCGCGCCGAGATTGAAGCCACGATCGCACGAGGTCAACTCACCGCGGCCAGCTATGCGCTCGCCCCGCTCCTGGACCGACACGACCCGCAGGCCATTGCGGCGGCCTGCTATGCCCTCTGGCGTCGAACGAGCGGGACGGCGGCCGTTGACGGTCCGCCTGCTGAAGCCTCGGTCCTCGATGTCGGCCCCGCGAGCAAGACGGCCGTGGGTGGGATCGCCCAGGCGAAGCTCTGGGTCGGGGTCGGTCGGCGCGACGAGGCGACCGTGGGCGACATTGTCGCGGTCCTGGTCAAGGAAGTTGGCCTGCCGCGCGAGTCCATCGGCCGGATCGAACTCCGCGAGACCTTCGCCTTGGTCGAGGTCCCCGCGGTTTCCGCCGATCAGGCTGCGGTCCGGCTCACGGGCATCACCATCCGACGTCGCAAGGTGATCGCCCGGGTGGACCGAGGGCCCTCCGGCGACCGCAGCGGTGGTGGTTCCGCCGGCGGCCGATCAAGCGGTGGCAACGGTCCTCCGCGAGGTGGCACCGGCCCACGGGGTGGTGGCAGCCGCCCACCGCGTCGCTGATTCGCCCAGGGCGGCAACGCGAACGGGCCGCCCAGCGGGGCGGCCCGAATTCCGGCGAACCGGAGTCAACGCGTGGAACTACTTGACCTTGTTGACGAGTTCCTTGAGACCCTTGCCCGGGCGGAACGCCGGAACCTTTGAGGCCTTGATCTTGATCGTCGCGCCGGTCTGCGGATTGCGGCCTTCGCGCGCGGCACGCTTGCGGACTTCGAAGCTGCCGAAGCCGGTGATGTTGATGCTGCCACCCTTCTTGAGTTCCTTGCCGAGGATGCCTTCGGTCGAGAAGAAGAGATCGACGACTTCACCTGCCTGCGCCTTCGACGTATCGAGGGACTTCGCGACGGCCTCGATGAGCTCCATCTTGTTCACGGGATGCTCCTTGATGGGATGAGATGGGACTGGTGCACGTCCCGGACCCGATTGGCCCGGACGGGCGAGAATATGGGGACCGTGCGCGAAACTCCGCAAGTTCTGCCAGATTCCGGGGCGCAGCTCCCCGGGAGGCCGGTCGCCATCGGCGATCCCGTCATTGACCCCTCGATCGGACCCTGACCTCATGAATCCAGACCGCCCAGGACGTCTTGAAGTCGTCGCCGGAGTGATGTTCAGCGGCAAGAGCGAGGAGCTCATTCGCCGCGTCCGTCGCGCGCTCATCGCCCGACGCCGCACCCGCGTCTTCAAGTCACACCTCGATGCCCGTTATGAGGGACTCCAGCGTGTCTCGAGTCACACCGGGATCACCATCGACGCGATCGCCATCGATCGCGCCGATGAGATCCTGCGTCAGGTCGAGGATCCTGGACAGGTGGATGTCATCGCCATCGATGAAGCGCAGTTCCTGGATGCCGGGATCGTCGAGGTCGTCACGCACCTTGCCGAACGGGGGGTCCGCGTGATCTGTGCCGGGACCGACACCGACTTTCGCGGCGAACCATTTGGCATGATGGGGCACCTCATGGCCATCGCCGAGGAGGTCACCAAGTTGCAGGCCATCTGCGTCGTCTGCGGGGACCTCGCCTGTCGCAATCAACGGATCGTCGACGGCAAACCGGCGGTGTGGAACATGCCGGTGGTCATGGTCGGCGGGACCGAAAGCTACGAGGCGCGGTGTCGACGCTGCTTCGTCGTGCCGCGACTCGATGCCGATCAGGTGAACCTGCTGTGACTCGGGTGATCGGCCTGACCGGCAACATCGCCTCGGGCAAGTCGAGCGTGACCGCCATTCTCCGCCGTCACGGCCTGCCGGTGATCGATGCCGACGCGATCGTTCACGAGCTGCAACACCCGGGAACACTGGTCTTCCGGGCGATCGTCTCGCGCTTTGGCGACGGGATCCTCGCGAAGGACGGCACCATCGACCGCAGCCGCCTTCGGCAACAAATCCTCAACAGCGACAGCGATCGACATGCCCTCGAGGCCATCGTGCACCCCGCCGTGTTCGAACGGCGTGCCGCGCTCGTGCGTGCGGCGGCCGAGGCCGGTGCAACGGTCGTGGTGGTGGATGTGCCGCTGCTCTACGAAGCCGACGATGCGCGCCACTACGATGCGGTGATCCTGGTCGACGCCCCACGTGCAGAGCGGCGACGACGTCTCGTCGAGGATCGTGGCCTGACACCCGACGAGGCCAACCGTCTGCTCGATCTGCAGCTCCCGGCCGACACGAAACGTGCGCGGGCCGATTTCGTGATCGACAACGACGGCTCGCGCGCCCAGCTCGAGCAGCGGACCGAGCGTGTACTCCGGCAACTTGCGCCGTGAGACGCCTCTGCTGGGTCGACCGCGAGCCACGCTCGGCCGCGCACCAGATGGCGCTTGACCTGGCAGCGGCACGCTATGCGATCCAGCACGGTTTTGCGCTGTTGCGGTGGTATCAATGGGAACGGGACACGCTGTCATTCGGCGCCCACGAAGCGGCGACACGAACGTGGCACCGTGAACGGCTGGAATTGGATGGTATCGCGGTGGTGCGACGACCCACGGGTGGCCGCGGTGTCTGGCATGCAGCCGACGACCTGACGTATGCCTGGACTGGGCCACTGTCGAACCGTGGTTCGGCGCCGAATCGCTACCGGGAACTCCACGAAGCCATGGCGGCGGTGCTCCGCACGAACGGCCTCGCGGCAGGGGTGACTGCTGTTGCGACCGGACGCGCCGACCTCTCCCCTGGCGCCTGCTTCGATCTCACCCTGGGCGGCGAGATCGTGGTCAATGGTCGGAAGGCGGTCGGAGCGGCCCAGCGCTGCTTTCCGGGTGGCTTGCTCCAACATGGGGCCATCGCACGCGGGGACCACCGTGCGGTGGAGAATCGATACCTTCGGACGCCGCCTCGCCCGGCACGATCGTCGCAGGAGGAGTGGCCGAGTGCCGAGGCGCTGGCGGAGGCGCTCGAGCAGGATGAGTTGTCGCGGGGTGCGGAGAGCGCCCCAAGGGAGCTGACGGACACGATCGTGACTGCCAGCGTGGCAGAACTCGATACCTTCAGAGACCTAGAGTGGACTTGGCGGCGCTGAACGCCACCCTTGCCCGGAGCACCGCGTGAATCCTGTCCGATCGTTGCGTTCTGCCCTCGTGACCACCCTCCTGGCATTACCGCCGCTCATGGCGCAGGCGCCATCGGGCACCCTTGTCATGGCGCTGCGCCAGGAGCCGACCGCCCCGATCCCCTACCTCGGCCCGACAACCACCGGGAATTCTGATGTCACTGATCAGCTCTTCCTCAGGCTGGCTGCCCTCGGGCCGACGGCGCGGACCACCGGGGACAACGCGATGGTGCCGGAGTTGGCAAGCCACTGGTCGAGGGTCAACAGCACGACGGTCGATTTCACGCTCGACCCGCGAGCGCACTGGCATGATGGCACCCCAGTCACCGCGGGCGATGTAATTTTTGCCTGGGATCTGATTCACACGCCTGGGATCGGCGTCGATCTCGGGGCATTCGCCCTGATCAAGAACGTCGCGATCACGCGCACCGGCCAAATACGCGTCACCTATACCGAGCCGTCGAGTGAGCAGGTGTACGTGGCGGGCTTCCTGTTGCAACCGCTTCCGGCCCACCTGCTTGCGGGCGTGCCGGCCAAAGCGATTGCGGGATCCGACTTTGCGCGAAGCCCGGTCGGGAATGGTCCCTTCCGGTTTGAGCGACGTGTCCCGGGGCGTTCGCTCGAGCTGCGCGCCGACCCGACCTTCTTCCTCGGCACGCCGGGAATCAAGCGCCTCGTCTTTCTCTACGTCCCATCGACCGACGCGCAGGTGAATCTCTTGCTTGCCGGACAGACCGACGTGATGAGCGATGTGCCCGCGACGGCACTCGATCGCATCGCGAAGCAGGGGAGCTTCCGGTTCGTGACTGCGCCGGGCAATTTCGTGACCTACATCCTGTTCAATGCGAAGGTCCCCGGCGACCCCAGTCGGGCACATCCGATCCTCTCGGATTCCCTCACACGACGGGCACTGGCCATGAGTGTGGATCGCGCCGCGATCGCCCGTCAGGCGTTCGGGCCCGGCGTGCAATCACCCGGTGTCCCCCGCTCCCAGGCGTGGTTCTGGCTCGGCGGTCCCACCGACGCCGGTCGGCCAGATACCGCGGGTGCGCGTGCGCTCTTCGGCGCCGCCGGTTGGCTGGACCACGACGGTGACGGGATCCTTGACCGCGGCGGCGTACCACTCAGGCTCGGCGTCATCTACCCCGTCCAATCGAGCGTGTTCAGTGCGATCGCGGTACAGTTGCAGCAGATGTGGCGAGCGATGGGCGTACAACTCGACCTCGAGCCGATCGACGGGCCGGTCTGGTTGGAACGACGCCGGGCCGGCCGGTTCGACATCGATATCGCGGGGGCCAACCAGGAGCCCTCCCCGTCATCATTGGCGCAGAGTTGGTCGTGTACCTCGGCCGCCCAGGCCGGATCGACCAACGTCGGCCGGTGGTGCGATCCCGAGTTCGACCGGCTCCGCCATGTCGCTCCTACCTTGATGGATCCACCCGCAGGCTTCCGCGCAGCGCTCGCCCGTATGGCCACATGGCAACCGGCGATCGTCGCGGCGGCACCCGCCAATCGTGTCGCGGTGCACCGGCGGTTCGAACATGTGATCGTTCGGCCGAGCAAGGCGTTCAGCTCACTCTGGCAATGGCGCGTGACGGCCGACGCCATGTTGCCTCGCGACCGCTAGCATGATCCGATGGGTCGTGCGCCGACTGATCAGCGCGGGGCTCGTGATCGTCGTCGGTATCACCCTCCTGGTGGCGCTCGTCCATTCCCTCCCCGGGGACCCCCTCACGGCCATCGTGGGTGAGCGTGCACTCGACCCGGACAGTCGACGCGTGATGGAGCATGATCTCGGCATCGGACGTCCGTTGCCGGTCGTGATCACGACGTACTTCCAGGACGCGCTGCATGGCGACCTCGGCACCTCGCTCGCCGAGCGACGGCCGGTTACCACGATCCTCGCCGAACGACTCGGCCCGACTCTCGTGCTCGGTGGCCTCACCCTGCTGGTGGACTTCACCCTGGGATTGCTGCTTGGGGTGTGGAGTGCCCTGCATTCGAAGTCTCGACTCGCACGCCTGCTCGACACGCTCACCCTGGCGACGTACACGGTGCCCGGATTCGTCATCGGACTCGTGTTGATCTGGTGGTTCGCTGTGCACTGGCACTGGTTCCCCCCCGCGGGGATCGCCGATCCGTTGCTGCCCGTCGATGCCGGGATCACGACGGTCGCGCTCGACCGACTGCGACACCTCGCACTCCCGCTCGTCACCATGGTCCTCGCCACGATCGCCGTGCCGATCCGGCAGCAGCGCAGTGCGGTCCTGGCATCCATGAGCCGACCCTGGGTCACCGCCGCGCGCGCGCGCGGCGTCAGCGTCCAGCGCATCACGTGGCAGCACATCTGGCGACCGGCGCTCACACCGGTCATCTCGCTCCTCGGATTGTGGTTGCCGATGCTCGTCTCCGGCGCCGTCTTCGTCGAAACAGTCTTCGCCTACCCGGGCATTGGCGCGTTGCTGGCAAACGCCACATCCCAGCGGGATATCCCCGTCGTGATCGGTGCGGGCGTCGTCCTTGTGGTGATGGTTCAGGTCGGATCACTGGTCGCGGACATCCTCTATCGCGTCGTCGATCCGGTGCAGCGGGAGATGGCGTGAAACCCAGACATCTGGCGATCGGGCTGATCGTGGTACTCGCTATCCTGGCGATCGTCGCCCCCTGGCTTGCCGGCGATCCGTATGCGGCCGGGCTCGATGGCGCCCGCTTGACCGCCCCGTCGTGGCATCACCTCCTCGGGACTGACCAGTTCGGGCGCGACGTCCTCGCTCGACTCGGTCACGGTGCCCAACTCTCGCTCGGGATCGCCGCGATGGCAATCGGGCTCGCCGCGCTCCTTGGCCTGCTGTTCGGTGTCGTGGCGGGTGGGACACATGGTCCGGTCGCCGCCGTGCTCTCCCGCGTGATTGACCTCGCACTGGCACTGCCGCGTGTCGTGGTGCTGCTGGTGCTGGTTGCCGTGCTCGGCGCGCTCGGCCCGGTCGGACTCGGGCTCGTCCTCGGTGCCACGGGTTGGCCGGCGATTGCCCGTCTGACACGAGGCGAGGCCCTGATGCTCCGTCACGCACCGTTCGTCACCGCGGCACGCGCCCTCGGGGCGACGCCGCTCCGCCGGCTCCTCCGCGAGATCCTGCCGGGAACGCTGCCACCCGTGATGGTCGCCGCCACGCTCGGTGTGGCCGACGTCCTCCTGCTCGAAGCCGGGCTTTCCTTCCTCGGTATCGGGATCCGTCCACCCACGCCGACCTGGGGCGGCATGCTGCTCGAAGCACAGCCCTACCTCGCGTCGGCACCCTGGCTCCTGCTCGCACCGGCCGCCGCGCTGGTCATTGCGACCGCCGCCGCGACCCTTGCAGGCGACGCCCTGCGTGCCCGCATGCGGCCGGAGCAGGAATGACCCCCCCCCTCGTTGTCCGCAACCTGCGGGTCGAGTTTCTCCGGCCACCCGAACCACCTGTAGTCGTGGTCGATGGGATGGATTTCTCGATTGCTCCGGGTGAACTCGTCGCGCTCGTGGGCGAGAGTGGCTGCGGCAAGAGCCTCACCGGGCTCGCCCTGCTCGGCTTGCTGCCGGCACACGCGCGTCTCGGGTCGGGCACGTCGATCCGCTTGCATGGCGATGAGCTGGCCGGTCTCGATGACGCCGCATATCGACCATTCCGCGGTGCGCGCATGGCGATGGTGTTCCAGGATCCGACTTCGTCACTCAATCCCGTCATGCGGATCGGCGACCAGATCCGGGAAGCGCTGACGGCACATCGGCCGCTGCCACGCGCCGCGGCTCGCGATCGCGCGATCGCACTCCTGACCGAGGTCGGCATCGCCGATCCGGCTCGACGTGTCGACGCCTGGCCACATCAGTTGAGTGGTGGCATGCAACAGCGTGTCATGATCGCGATCGCACTGGCCGCAGAGCCCGAGCTGCTTATCGCCGATGAGCCCACCACGGCGCTGGATGTGACGGTGCAGGCACAAATACTGGAGTTACTCGACACCCTTCGTGCCACACGCGGCATGGCCGTGCTCCTGATCACGCACGATTTCGGGATCGTCGCGGGCCGTGCCGATCGGGTCCTGGTGATGTACGCCGGGCGCATCGTCGAATCCGCACCGACCCGTGAACTGTTCCGGGCACCACAACACCCGTACACTCGCGGGCTGCTTCGCTCCGTGCCCCGACTCGATACGGACACCGAGGCACTCACCTCGATCCCGGGAACCGTGCCCTCCCCCGAGCGATGGCCGGACGGGTGTCGGTTCCACCCGCGCTGTGCGCTGCGCATTGCCCGCTGCGCCACCGAGTCGCCTGCGCTCGGCACCGTGAGGCCGCATCATGCCGTCGCCTGTTGGGTGGCTGGCGAACGAGGACCGGCATGAGTCCACTCCTCGAGGTGACCCAGCTGGTCAAGCACTACGCACCGGGCGGCTTGTTTCGATCCGGAGGTCCCATCGTCCGTGCCGTCGATGGCGTCTCCTTCACGATTGCACCGGGCGAGACGCTCGGTCTGGTCGGTGAATCCGGCAGCGGCAAGTCGACGCTCGGACGAGCGGTATTGCACCTGGAGGCGCCAACCTCCGGGCGTGTGGTGTTCGACGGCGCCGCGCTCGCATCGCTCCCGGCCCCGGCCTTGCGCCTGATGCGCCGGCGCATGCAAGTGATCTTTCAGGACCCCGGTGGCTCCCTCAATCCGCGGCACACGGTCGGCGATGCCATCGGCGAAGGACTCCGCATCCACCGGCTGCTCCCGCGAGAAGACGTCCCTGAGCGAGTCGCCGCGCTGCTCGCTGAGGTCGGTCTCGACCCGGCGCTTGCGGATCGGTATCCGCACGAGTTGTCGGGCGGGCAACGCCAGCGGATCGGCATCGCGCGAGCTCTCGCCGTCGAGCCCGAGTTGATCGTGTGTGACGAGCCGGTCACGGCCCTCGATGTTTCGATCCAGGCCCAGGTACTGAACCTGCTCGTGACCCTTCGGGAGCGACGCGGACTCGCCTACCTGTTCATCGCGCATGACCTCGCGGTGGTGCGACATGTGGCGCATCGAATTGCCGTGATGTATCTCGGCACGATCGTCGAAATCGGGCCGGCCGATGCGGTGATTCGCCGACCGATGCATCCATACACCCAAGCACTCGTCTCTGCCGTCCCGGATCCTGATCCCGATCGACAACGGGCCCGCATTGTCCTCGCTGGAGAGCCACCGTCGGCTGCCGCAGCGCCGCCGGGATGCCCATTTGCCGCCCGCTGCTTCCATCCCGATCGCGACACGCGCTGCACGGCCGAGCGCCCATTGCTCCGGCCGGTCGGCACACAGGAGGTCGCATGCCATCACGCCCGTTGAGTCACACCGGTGGCCAAGCCCCGATCACGATCGTCGATGCATTCGCCGACGGTCCGTTCACGGGGAATCCCGCCGCCGTGGTGGTCCTCGAGTCGGACGCATCAGCCGCCTGGATGCAGTCGGTGGCGATGGAAATGAATCAGGCCGAGACCGCCTTCGTGCGACGCATCTCGGACGACGCCTGGTCACTTCGCTGGTTCACGCCATTGGCCGAAGTGGACCTGTGCGGCCACGCGACGCTCGGAACCGCCCACGCACTCTGGGAATCGGGGGCGAGTGACGAGGCCACGATCGCATTCGACACGCGCAGCGGCCGACTCACGGCGGGCCGGGAATCAGGCGGGATGATCGTGCTCGACTTCCCGGCCATCGCGTCCACACGCACCGAGCCACCGCCGTCGTGCCGTGACGTGCTCGGGGTCGAGCCAGACGAGGTCCTGATGGGCGCATTCGATCTGCTCGTTGTGCTACCGGACGCCGACGCAGTGCGCCGGCTCGCCCCGGATCTGGCACGGATCGCCGCATGGCCGGTGAGGGGCGTGCTGGTGACGGCGCCCGGAGCGAGCGATGGTGTGGATTTCGTATCGCGATGTTTCTTCCCATCCCTTGGTGTGCCGGAGGACCCCGTCACCGGAAGCGCGCACTGCGCGCTCGCGCCGTGGTGGGCCGGGCAACTCCACAAAGCCGATCTGGTTGGGGTTCAGCTCTCGCGGCGTGGCGGACGGGTCGGTTGTCGGGTGGTCGGCGAGCGAGTGGAGCTTCGGGGTCGAGCCGTCACCACCGTGCGTGGCTCTCTGACCGTGTGATCGGTCAGGGGCCTGTGACGGCCGCGGAGGGGCCTGATGAGCCCAGCGCCTTGCCGCCGCCAAGCACCCGAACCCCGAGTGCGGCCTCGCCCAGCGACGGTGCCCGATCACGTGGGAGCGGTTCGACCGCAAAGAGCGACACGGTCGGCACCGCAGCCCCCATCGCGATGACGATGCGGCTACCATCGGGACGCGTTTCTGAATGACGGATCACCGCGTGCTCGACGTCATCGATCCACATCCGACCTTCCTTGCCATCCAGGCGCGTCTTCACGATCCAGACGTTTCCGAAAGTCAGGCCACCGATCGCGGGTTTCGCCTCGCTCGTCTGTCCCACCACCTGATACTCCAGCCAGGCCATGTCGCGACCGTCGCGTGAGACGACCGGCAGCGCCCCCTTCACGCCTGGACCCCAGCGGAGCGCACCCAGCACGAGATCGATCGCGGTCCGGGAGTAGGGTGCTGCGGCATGCATCAATGACCGCCGCGCGACCCGCCCCGCGGGGTCACGTGTTTCGGTCTTGACGACTCGCCGATCGAAGGACTGGCGGACCTGCGTCCCCGACCCATCCTGATGGAAGGAACGCACGGTGCGCAGTTCATACCGCTCAAGCCAGACGGAGTCGATGACCGGTCGCTTGAGCGAGTCGGTGACGACCCTGGTAGCGACCCAGTAGCGCTCGCCCTTGAAACGGACGGTGTCCAACTCGAACGCCGCCTCGGACACCACGGTGCTATCGGTCCCCGCGAGGCGCAGGGTGACTTCCGATGCCTTGAGCGGCTTGAGGCGTCGACCATCCGCGGTCGGCACCGAGCCGTAGAACGCATAGTTCTGGAGTTCCCACCCGACAGCGGAGCACGACGTGAGCAACAGGGTGGCGCCAAGACTGGCGAGCAATGGAGTGCGCAGTGGTCGTTCCTTCGGCGATGCAGTGTGGGGGAACCGGCGGCCCATCCGGCTGGTACGACAAAATAGACCCGCAGGTTGAGGGGTGGTACTAACACCTGCTTCGGCGGCGCGTCGTACCACTCATGAAGATCGCCTTCTGCCTCCTCGGACTCGCCCTTTCCCTGACCCCCGATGGGGCGTCCACGCTTCCAAGCGACCCCGCCACCGGTCCCTCGGTCACTTCAATCGACTCGGCGCGTCACACCTTGCAACGCCTGGCATGGGGACCGACGCCGGGGCAGATCGATCGTGTGGCCACTGAGGGAGTCGCCCGGTGGATTGCCGACCAGCTCGCGGTGACCTCGGTTGACGACCCGGGGCATCGCCTCGGGGAGGACGACAGGCGCTCATTGGCCACCTCAACACCCGAGCTGATCAGGATCTACGCGTCGCGACGGCGTGCTGTGGCGAAGCGCGATTCTGCCGGTTCGCGACCTCGCGCGGCAGGCCCTGACGCGCCAATCGACATCCGCGCGGTCCTGATCGACTACGGCACGCTCACCCTGACGCGCCAGGCGACGTCGACCCATCAGCTCGCCGAGGTCCTCGCCGATTTCTGGACCAACCACTTCAATGTCTTCCTCAACAAGGGAATGGATCGCGTCCTGCTGCGCGATCACGTCGAGCAGGCCATTCGCCCCCATACGTTGGGCCGCTTCGAGGACCTGCTGCTCGCGACCGCGACCAGTCCGGCGATGCTGTTCTACCTCGACAATGCGCGCAGCGTGGCGCCGCGAGGAGCCGTCGGGACACGTCCTGCTCGAGGAATCACCGAGAACTACGCCCGGGAATTGCTTGAACTCCATACCCTTGGCGTCGAGGGCGGCTACTCCCAAGCCGACGTGAACGATGTGGCTCGGGCCCTCACCGGCTGGGGGTTCGATCCACAGACGGGACGCTTCCGGTTCAGCGCCAACGCCCATGATCGGGGTGCGAAGACCATCCTGGGAGTGACCTTTCCACCGGGGGGGGGAGAGGCGGAGGGACGCCAGGTGCTGCATCTGCTGGCGACCCACCCGAGCACCGTCAGGCACATCAGCACCAAACTCTGTGCCCGGTTCGTGTCCGACGATCCACCAGCCGCGTGCGTGGCGGCCGCCACCCGGGCATGGCACGCCACCGATGGAGAGATCCGCGCGGTGGTCCGCGCGATCATCTGGAGCGACGCCTTCTGGGCCGAGGCATCCCACCCCACCAAGGTGAAATCCCCGCACGAGTTCCTCGTGAGCGCCCTGCGCGCCCTCGACGCCGACCCTGCACGCGCGCCCCGGCTCGTCGCCATGCTGGGCGAGTTGGGGCAACCCCTGTTCCAGCAGAGCGCCCCGACCGGGTGGCCGGAGCGCGCCACCGAGTGGGTGAGCAGTTCGGCCTTGCTCGCGCGGATGAACGCTGCGCTCGCGCTCGTAGGCGGGCAGGTGCGTGGAGTCCGTCCCGCCATCCTGTCGGACGTCCGACTCTCGAGCGAGCCCGGTGCGCTCATTGACCACCTGGATCATGAAATCCTCGGCGGCACGATGGGGACCGCCACACGGCGAACCCTGCAGGAGCGCCTGCGGGCCGCATCCGATCCATCTACCATGCGCCAGACAGCCATCGGTCTGATCCTCGGCAGTCCGGAATTTCAGAGGCAATGATGTCGATCAGTCGCCGTGCGTTCATGCGGAGTGGAGCCCTCGGCCTGCTCTCTCTGGGTGCCGACCCGCTGTTCCTCGGGCGCACCGCCCTGGCCGCCACCCGTATAGGGGGGGGAAGCGCTCGGACCCTGGTCCTGCTCTTCCAGCGGGGTGCGGTCGATGGGCTGTCGATGGTGGTCCCCGTCGGGGACGAGTGGTACTGGCGGGAACGGCGGCGGATCGCCCTGCCTCGCGAGGAGCTGCTCACCCTCGATGACCGGTTTGCCCTCCATCCCAGGTTGAACGCCCTGAAGCCGCTCTGGGATCGGAGACTGCTCACGGCGATCCACGCCGTCGGCTCGCCCGCACCTTCCCGATCCCACTTCGAGGCGCAGGATGCGATGGAGTCCGGTATGCCGGATCGTCCCTCGGAGCGCGAGGGCTGGGCCAATCGTTTTCTCCAGTCCCACGACCGCCAGCACCGCGAGACACCATTCCGCTCGGTCGCCTTTGGTCCACGCCTGCCCCGCACCCTCGCCGGCCGCGCCCCGTCGTTGGTGATCGACGACCTCACCACTTTCGGCGTGGGAAGTGCTCGGAGCCGCGGGGACACCGCGATGGCGAACGCCTTCGAATCGTTGTATGCCGGCGAGACCACGGGGGTGATCGCTGCCTCGGCGAGTGAGGGTTTCGAGGCGATCCGGATGCTGCGCGACATCAATCCGGGGGGCATCGCCCCGGCCAACGGCGCAGACTATCCAGACGGTCGACTGGGCACATCGCTTCGTCAGATCGCCCAGCTCATCAAGGCTGACGTCGGACTCGAGATCGCGTTCGCCGACATGGACGGGTGGGACACCCATGTCAACCAAGGTGCGAGCGAAGGTCAACTCGGTCGGGGCTTGCAGACATTCGGCGACAGCATCGGTGCGTTCGTCACCGACCTCGGCAACAAGATGCGGGACGTGGTGATCCTCACGATGAGCGAATTCGGGCGCACCGTGCGCGAGAATGGCACCGGTGGCACCGACCACGGCCATGGCACAGCGATGTTTGTGATCGGCGAGTCAGTGCGAGGTGGTCGAGTCGCTGGCGCCTGGCCCGGCCTTGCGCCGGAGGCCCGCCACGACGGGCGCGACCTGGCGGTGACCACGGACTATCGCGACCTCTTCGGTGAGGTGCTCACCGCACACCTCGGGCCGATCGACCTCGCGGGCGTCTTCCCCGGCCATCGGACGGCCAAGCCACTCGGACTCTTTGGATAGGCGTTATCGTTCGGCGTCACCCATCCGGAGCGGCTCTTGCGTCTGACTCACTGGCTGCCGGTCGCCAGCATCCTGCTGGTCGTCACCCCGCTCACAGCGCAGGCGCCTCCCGCGGTCTACCAACCCTGGCTGGATTCGCTGGCCCACTCGCCACAATCGACACGGATCGAGCGGGACATCCGGACCCTCGTGGGCTTCGGCACCCGACATACCGCCAGTGACACCCTCTCCTCCACGCGGGGAATCGGTGCGGCCCGGCGATGGATTCATGGGGAGTTTGAACGCATCAGCGCGGCATGTGGTGGTTGCCTGGATGTTCGATATGTCCGGAGCATGGTCAAGGGGTCCCCCAACGGCCGGTTGACCAACGACACCGAAATCGTCAGCGTGATCGCGATCCAGCGCGGCACGCTCCGACCCGGCAACGTCATCATCATGTCGGGTGACATCGACTCTCGCGTCAGCGATGCCCGTAATGCCACCGATGACTCGCCGGGGGCGAACGACAACGCCACGGGGATGGCCGGCGCCATCGAGGCGGCGCGCGTGCTCAGCGCTCGGCGATTCCCCAACACGATCATCTACGCCGGATTGGCCGGCGAGGAACAGGGACTCTACGGCGGCGCGGCGCTCGCCGCGATGATCGCCGACAGTGGCTGGACGGTGCAAGGTGTCCTCAACAACGACATGATCGGCAACATCGCCGGCATCAATGGGGTCGTGGACAGTCGCGAATTCCGGATCTTCAGCGAGGCGGTTCCGGTCGACCAGACCGACGCGCAAGGAGACGCGCAACGGATCTACGGCGGCGAAGTGGACGGACCATCACGCCAGCTCGCTCGCCAGGTCGCGGCCCTCACGACTCGGTACCTCCCGGAACTCGAGCCGAGACTCATCTACCGGCTCGATCGTTTCGGTCGCGGGGGTCATCATCGACCCTTCAATGACCTGGGCATGCCCGGCGTCCGGATCATGGAAGCGCACGAAAACTATGATCGGCAGCATCAGGATATCCGGACCGAGAACGGCCGAGCCTACGGCGACGTCATCGCCTTCGTGAACTTTGACTATGTCGCGAAGCTGACCGGGGTGAACGTGGTCACCCTCGCCGCGATCGCTGCTGCCCCCCCCCCACCAGCGCGCGTGCGCCTCACCGGTGCGGTCTCAGCGGACACCCGGGTGTCGTGGGAACCGGTCGAGGCATCCGACCTGGCGGGCTACCGGGTCTATTGGCGCGACACCACCGAGCCGGAGTGGCATTGGTCCCGGTTCGTCCCTGCCGGCCAGGACCGCGTGACGCTGGAGGGTATCATCATCGACGATTTCCTGTTCGGGGTAGCGTCGGTGGGACGGGACGGCAGTGAGTCGGTGGTCCGGTTCCCCAGCTTCGTTCGGTAGACCACCGAGCGGAGTGTGACCTACCCGGGGCATTCCGGGTCGTCCGGTATTGCCCCCAAGATGGCTCGACCTCAGGCCGGGGATTGCCATGACCGTTTGTCGCTCGCGATGGCTCGTACTCGCCCTGCCCCTTGCCTTGGGCTGTGAGCACTCCGGGCCATTCACCACAGAGCCTCAACAAGGTGAGACACCCTTCGCCTCCGGTGTTCCGACGCGGCTCACGTATGGGCGTGTGGCGACCGAATCTGGACTGGCCAATGGTCGGCAGACCCGCCCGGCGTTCTCCCAAGATGGCCGCTTTCTCGTCTACTCGTTCGATGACGAGGCTGACTTCACCGTCGAGGGGAAGCCACGAGATCACGACGGCGACGTCTGCCTTGGTGTCCTGCCCGCGACGGGCGGCCAGCGTCGAGCGTCGATCTGTCACTTGCGCGCGGACAGCACTTTCCTTCGTGATGGAATTGAGCATGGCGCGCTCGCAGCCGATGGCACGCTCGCGTTCGTGATGCATTCCGGGGTGGTGAGCAGCGGCACCTCCACGAGTGGAGCGCTCTTCCTGGCACCGGTTGACTCCCTCGCTGGCGCACGTGAGGTGTTCCGCCTGAAGCTTCGGCCGCCAGGTGCGCTCGGTCGCTGGGATGACCTCCTGAACCCGACCTGGACTGACGACCATCGGCTCGTGGCATTGGCCTCGGCCATCGAACTCGTGGTCCCCGCTCCGAGAGCACCACCAGACACGATCTATACGGGCCTTGAGGTGATCCGGTTCACCTTCGAGTCATCGGGGACCACGTGGCAAAGGCTCGCGACAGCCGGCGGGGCCGAGATGTTGGCGTGGGACGGGTCGGCGAACCGTGGCTGGGTCCTCCGGCAGAATTCGGTCTTCGATGCCCTCACTGGGGAGATCATCTACACGATTCGGCATCAGCCCGACGCCAGTGCCGAAGCGATCACCGGGCTGGCCACCGGCGGAGGCGGGGTATTCGTGTCCGAACGCGTGGTCCGCACGATGGCGGGCGGTACCACTCAGGTCGACGCACGCATTGCGAGAGTGATCACACTCGACAGCGCGGCCACCGTGCTGTCGAGTACGACGTTCGGAACTGACGCCGTGAGCTGGATCCGACTTGCGGTCTCACCCGATGGCCGCAGGTTTGCCTTCGAACAGGTAGGCGCTGGCGCTTGGGCGATCTACACGTATGATATGGTCCATTGAGACGAGATTTCTTGTCCCACAAAGTCGGAGCCGAAGTGACCACTCCTCGTTCCACGTACTTCGCGATGCTCGCACTTGCTGCGGTCGGCGCCTGCTCACATTCGGACAGCTTCCCGACCATCCCCGCTCGACCGGCCGGACCATTCGGGAGCGAGTCACCCACCCGGTTGACATTCAATCTCGGTGACGATGGTTTCCCAGCGATCGCGAGCCCGGGACTGCTGTCATACCGATACCGTCGCGGCACGCCCGATCGAGACTTCTGCGCCGGTGTCATGCCCGCTGGCGGGGGGCCGCGCATCGCGGAGGTGTGCGCATGGGAGGCCGATGACGCGAGTCGCTCCGACCAATTCGGTGCTGCCGTGCTGCTGGGCGATGGCCGGTTCCTTTGGACTCGGCACGAGAGCGGCACCGGCAATCAGGCGGCGCAGGAGGGCGGTCTCTTTCTTGGGACGGCCACATCGCCACGCACCGC
>JBDTNH010000021.1:0-28990 GCA_039933845.1 Gemmatimonadota bacterium | reverse complement strand
AGCAGCCGCTCGCCGGTCGGCGCATCGCCTGCTGCCTGCACGTGACCACCGAGACAGCGAACCTCATGATCACGCTCCGGGCCGCCGGTGCCGAAGTCGCACTGTGCGCCTCGAATCCGCTGTCGACCCAGGATGACGTCGCCGCCCACCTTGTCCGCGATCACGGCGTGCAGGTCTACGCGATCAAGGGCGAGGATCATGAGACCTACTACACCCATATCGCGCAGGCCCTCGCCTTCGGTCCCGATCTCACGCAAGACGATGGAGCCGATCTGGTCGGCTCACTCGTGATGATCTCGCTGGGTCGACTCGGTGACCTCTCCGGACCGGTCCGTGCAATGGTCGAGGAGTTGAACGCGGAGGAACGCGAAGCGCTCGTCTCGAGAGTGCGGGGCTCGACCGAGGAGACGACCACCGGTGTGATCCGTCTCAAGGCCATGGCCGCCGAGGGTGTGCTCCAGTTCCCGATCATCGCGGTCAATGACTCACGCACGAAGCACATGTTCGACAACCGCTACGGCACCGGGCAGTCCACGCTCGACGGGATCATCCGGGCAACCAACATGTTGATTGCCGGCAGCACGGTGGTCGTGGCGGGCTACGGCTGGTGCGGTCGAGGGCTCGCGATGCGGGCTCGGGGTGCTGGTGGACGAGTAGTCGTGACCGAGGTCGACGCCGTGGCCGCGCTCGAGGCGCGAATGGATGGCTTTGATGTCATGACGATGCACGACGCGGCACCACTCGGTGACCTGTTCTGCACCGTGACCGGCAACCTGCACGTCATCAGACCCGAGCACTTCAAGGTCATGAAGGACGGCGCCGTCGTGGCCAACTCCGGGCACTTCAACGTGGAACTCGATCTCGAGGGGCTCAGCTCGCTCGCGTCCGAGCGCCGCTCGGTGCGGGAATTCGTCGACGAGTACGTGGTGGAAGGTCGTCGCATCCTGGTGCTCGCCGAGGGACGTCTGATCAACCTCGCGGCGGCCGAGGGCCACCCCGCATCGGTGATGGACATGTCGTTTGCAAACCAGGCGCTGGCGGCGGAGCATCTCGTGGCCCACGAGGCAACGCTGGGCAAGGCCGTCCATCGCCTCCCGCCGGAAGTCGATGGCGAGATCGCTCGGCTCAAGTTGGCGGCAATGGGTGTCACCTACGACACCTTGACGCCCGAGCAGGCGCACTACCTCGCGAGCTGGGACGCCGGCACCTGACCCCATCATGATCCGCTGGTCTCTGCTACTTCTCGGGTTGCTCGTGCACCCGCCCGCGCCGGTGTCAGTGCGTGGCCGGGTGATTCGGATCGTGGGCTCGGACACGTTGTCGGCCGCCGGGGCACGCGTGGTCCTCCACGCCGTGACGCCGGACAGTCAGGGCCCGGTCGATTCGGTGATCGCCGATGGCATGGGTCGGTTTCAGGTCCGCTCACAGGTCGATTCTGGTGCGATCGTGCTGGTCAGCGCACGGTGGCATGGTGTGGAGTACTTCGCGCCGCCGGTCGCTCCAGGGGAGCCGGTGACGCTGGTCGTGGTCGATACGTCCTCGACCCAGACGGTTGACCTGGCGGCGCGACATGTGATTGTCGGTGGCGCCGCCGCCGACGGCGCGCGCGACGTGGTCGACCTCGTGGTGCTCCGGAACGCCGGACCGGCAACGCGCGTCGGGGGGGGGGATGCGCTCGCCCCGACCTGGGCGATCCGGTTGCCGCCACATGTGGCCAACCTGACCATCGGCGACGCGGATTTTTCGCCCGAGGCGTTCGATGTGCACGGGGATACCCTGACCTTGCACGCCCCGATCCCGCCCGGTGAGCGACAGTTTTTCCTGACCTACCAGCTCGCGCCGGGTGCACGGCAATTCGAGATCCCGCTCGACCCACGCCCCGACACGTTGTCCCTGCTCACCGAGGAGCGGGACCTGGCCGTGGCCGGCGGGCTGACGAGCGTCGGCGATGAGACCGTATCCGGGCGGAGCTTCGAGCGCCGTGTGGGGGGGGCCTCGCTTGCCGACACCGTTACCGTGACGCTCGCCAGCGCTGGCAAGGCACCGACTTGGTCATTGCCCGTATTGATTGCGATCCTCGCGCTGGTGCTGGTCGGGGCGACGGTGCGGATCCTCTTGCCACGGCGAACCTGACGTCGTAGCTTCGGCTCCGTAGACACCAGCGAACGGCAGAGCTCGGAAGACCGGTGCAATACCGGCGCGGCCCCGCCACTGTAACGGGTGATGCATCCGCGAGACTCAACAATGCCACTGGGCAACTGCCCGGGAAGGCGAGTCCCGTACCCGAAGCCAGGAGACCTCTCCGTTCGCGCCACCAGTCACCCTCGGGGGAGGGAACGGTGGCGCGGTCGTGAGCGGCGCCGCCCTTGGCCCCACTTTCCCTCCGCGCCCGTGCCTTCCCACCAGAAGCGAACGGGCGTTTGTGCATGCCATCACCCACATCACACCAGCGTCGGACGCTGCTGATCCTCGGGATCGCAGCGGTCGTGGCGTGTGTCGTCGGCGTGTTCGTGGGGCCTGTCGGGTATTCGCCCGGCGAGGTGATTCGCGCCTTGCTCGATCCCGCCGCCCCGGACGCCGGGATCATTCGCGGTCTCCGGCTTCCCCGAGCGGCACTCGGGTTCGCGGTCGGTGGGTCACTGGCGGTTGCCGGCGCGACGTTACAGGCGGTCGTCGGGAATCCTCTCGCCGAGCCGTGGCTGCTCGGACTCTCCGGTGGCGCATCGCTCGGCGCGGTGATCGGGATCGTGATTGGCCTGCCGCCGGGCTGGAGTGTCGCCATCATGGCCACCGTCGGCGCGCTCATCGCGATTGCCCTGGTGTATCGCGTGGCCTTGGTCGCGGGCAGACGCCTCGACACACGAGTCTTGCTACTCGCCGGGGTAGTGGTCGGTGCGTTCGCGGGTGCGGTGAGCGCGGCGCTCCTCGCCATCGCTGATCCATTCACGTTTCGTGCTGCCGCGCTCTGGCTCTTTGGCGGGTTCTCGGGTGCCGAGTGGCACGCCACACTTCGGTTTGTGGCCATCGCGACGCCGGCATTGGTGGCCATCGGTTGGCTCGGCCGTGGGCTCGATCTCCTCGCGCTCGGCGACGAGACCGCCGCGGCGCTCGGCGCCGATGTCACGCGCGTCCGTCGTTACGCCGTGCTTGCCACCGCGGTGCTCACGGCCGCAACGGTGTCGGTCGCCGGAGTAATCGGATTTGTGGGACTCGTCGTGCCGCACGCCGTGCGCTGGCGTACCGGGCCACTCCACGGCCGACTGTTTCCGGCGGTGTTCCTTGCCGGCGGCGCCTTCACCGTCCTCGCCGACACCGTTGCACGCACGGTGCTCGGTGGTCAGGAGCTGCCGGTTGGTGTGATCACGGCGCTGGTCGGGGTGCCGATCTTCGCCGTATTGCTCCGGCGGAGCGCCGCATGACCCTCGCGGCGGTGGGGATCGATGCGGGGTACACCCGGCACGGCGGACTCGTACTCCACGGGGTGGATGCGCGGGTCGAACGTGGCGAGTTCGTCGTGGTCGCCGGACCGAACGGAAGCGGCAAGTCGACCCTGGTCCGGGCACTCCTCGGACTGCACCCGATCGAGCGTGGTACCGTCATGCTTGACGGTCGGCCGCTGGCCCAACGGAGTCGCGCCCAGATCGCGCGCGAGGTGGCGGCACTGCCGCAACGCGAAGAAGCGGCGTTCCCCCTCGCCGTGACCGACGCGGTGATGCTCGGACGCTGGGCATCCCTTGGTGCGTTTGCGGCACCAAGCCCGAGTGACCACGACGCAGTCGCACGCGCCATGGGGTCTTGCCGGCTCGAGGCCCTGGCGGATCGAACCACCGACACGCTGAGCGGCGGGGAATGGCAGCGCGTGAGGTTGGCACGCGCACTCGCCGCGGAGCCGCAATTGCTGTTGCTCGACGAACCGGGTACGGCGCTCGACATCTCGCATGAGATGGCGCTCTACGAATTGCTTGCCGAGCAGGTCGAGCGCGGCCGTGGCGTCATGGCCGTCACCCACCACCTGAACGCAGCCCTCCGGTACGCTGACCGCGTCCTGCTCCTCGATCACGGGCACATCGCCGTCGATGGCCCGCCGAACGACGTGCTCTCGAGCGAGATTCTGAGCCGAGTCTTCGGGTGGCCAATCGCCCTCGGCCGTCTCGACGACGGGGCGCCGCACCTCGTGCCGCGTCGGCGGAGTGTCGATCGCGACACTCCCCCCAACACCGCATCTCCCATTTCGGAATTGGAATCCCACTCGTGAACCGTACCGCTGTCCTGGGCTGCGTCGGTATCTCGCTCGCTCCCATGATCCTCGTGGCCCAGGCGCCCGTGAAACTCCCCGAGCTGCAGGTGACGGCCACGCGCCTCGCGGTGCCCCGTGCCGATGTCCCCGCCGCGGTCACGGTGCTGGAGGGGGACGACCTTCGGGATCGCGGCATCAGCTCCCTCCTTGATGCCCTGCGGCTCGCGCCGTCGGCCACCGTGGTGCAGCTCGGGTCGTACGGCGCCGTCACCTCGCTGTTCATAAGGGGGGGGGAGAGTGATTACACGAAGGTGCTCGTCGATGGCGTGGTCGTGAATGAACCGGGGGGGTCGATCAACCTCGCGACGCTCTCGCTGGAAGCTGTCGACCGGATCGAGATCGTGCGGGGACCGACCAGTGTGCTCTATGGCGCCGATGCGGTGTCGGGGGTGGTCCAGATCTTCACGAGGCGCGGCTCCGGTCCGGTGCGAGGGTCGGTCGAGGCGACGGCTGGCAGCTTCGGCGGTCGTGACCTGCGCGGGCGCGTGGCGGGGTCCACCGGCGCGTTCTCTGCCTCGCTCGGTGGGGCCCGATTTGCGAGCGATGGCATCTATCCGTTCAACAGTGCGTTCACCAACAGCAGCGGGACCGCCGCGTTGGAGTGGAAGGGCCGGGCCGGGACACGGGTCGAGGCCAGCGCCCGGTACCACGATGCAACGGGTCACTTTCCGACCGATGGCAACGGTGACCCGGTCGACACCGATCAGCGGACCCTCGTCGGTGATCTAGTGCTCGGACTCACCGCCTCACATCCAGTGACTCGCCGACTCGACCTGACGGCCGAGGGCTGGTCTCATCGACTCGACAGTCGGTTCCGGGATGGGCGAGATGGGCCGGCCGACACCGCCGGTTTTGCATTCGCGGGCACCCGTGACGCGATCACGGCCCGTAGCGGTGTCACGCTCCGTGCCGATTGGCGTGCCCACCCGTCGCTCACGGTTGTGGCCGGGGTCGGAGGTGAACGGGAGTCGGAGGATCAGTCGAGTGTCACGGAGTCCGACTTCGGTTTCGGTGCCTCGCACGATACCGCCACCTTCCTGGCTAACCGCACCACCCGAAGTGCCTTCGCGCAACTCCTCGCCGCACCGGGTCGTCTCGTCGACTTTCAACTCGGCGCGCGCGTCGATGACAACTCGGCATTCGGGACGTTTACCACGGTGCGTGCCGGCGCGGTCCTGCACTTCGCCCCGTCGGCCAGGCTGTGGAGCGCAGTGGGAACCGGCTTCAAGGCCCCCACCTTTTCGGAATTGCTCGCCGACTCGCCCTATGAGGTCGGCAATCCCGGGTTGCGCCCGGAGAAGAGCCGGAGCGTGGAGGTCGGGCTGGAGTTCACAAATCATGCGGGGCGGGTCGGGTTAACGGTGTTCAACCAGGCGTTTACGGATTTCGTCCAGTACCTCGCCGCGGCCCCCGGTGAGCCGACGTACGACAATCTCGGTGCGGCACGAGCCCGCGGGCTTGAGGCCTCGATCGTGGTGACGGCGGTGCGCGGCCTGACCCTCGATGCGCATCTCACCTGGGTCTCCACCGCGGTGACTGATTCGGGTCTGGTCTCGTCGGTGACCTTCGCCCTCGGTCAACGACTGCTCCGGCGGCCGGCCGTCTCCGGGGTGGTGACCGCGCGGGGGACCTTCCGGGAGGTCAACTGGAGTGCGACCGGCCGCTGGGTCGGTTCACGCGATGACGTGAACTTCCGGGATTTCCCGGCGACCCGGACCGGGTTACCCTCCTATGGACTCTTTGATGCCAGTCTGACCGCTCCGCTGCCGGTCGGGGCAACGCCGGGACTCGACGTGGTGCTCAGGGGCGAGAACCTCTTTGACACCGCGTGGGACGCCGCGATCGGCTATCCCGGGCGTGGCCGGACCCTCTTCGGCGGCGCACGACTTACCTTCTGACGGATCATGATGCGCCAACTTCTCTCCATCACGACGGTCATGACGCTCGTCGGGGCCTGTGCCCCGACGGCGAGCACGGGTTCATTGCCCGTGGAAGTTCTGGTCGTCGTCGACAGCACCGACTTCACCCTGCGGCTGATTCCGGTCGATTCCGCGTCCGTGGTCCGTGAGATTCAACTCGGGAACGCCCTCGGGTTCCATCCCTCGGTCGTGGCAGCACGCGGCAAGTATGCCATTGTCGCCGGCAACGACTCAATGTTGGCACGCGCGGTCATCGTCAACCTGGAGATTGGGGCAATCCAGGACCTGATCCCTCTCCCGGACGGAAGGGTCACCGCGGTCTCGATCCCTGACGATTTGCATGCCTTCGTCGCCTCACGGACAACCGGGACGCTGACCCGAATCGACCTCGCCACTGGTGCCACCTCGCTCCTGCCGGCGCCCGGCGGACCCGAGGGATTTGGTGTCACGCGCGGCAAGGTGTTCGCCGTGATCGGCAACCGCCAGGATGGTTGTATCGGCATTGCATGCCCGCGAGGACCGAGCTGGCTGATCCAAAGTGAACCTGGCATCCCCCGTGACTCGGTCCCGCTCTCCGGTCCGGGAAACGCCGGTCCGAGCGCGCTGGGGCCCGATGGGTTCCTCTATGTCCTGAATCGCGGGGACGAGTTCGGCGCAGGCGAAGGTCGCTTGTCGATCGTGGATCCGATTCGGAGCGCCGAAGTCGCCTCATTCGGTGGGATCGGCCCCTTGGTGCCGTCATGGATCCTGAGCGACGGCGGCGAACAAATGCTCGTCGCGAGTGCGCCCGGCGGCATCATGGTCTTCAACACCCGGTTGCGTCGATTCACGCTGCCGTTCGGTTCCGGCATCCCGCTCGAATTCCCGTCTGACCTCGTCGGGGACGCCGTTGGTCGCACCTATGTGCTGCAACGCGGAGGATGCACTGCCGAGCGGCCTGGCAGGATTCGCGTCTTCGGTCCGGACCTGATCGAACGTGCCTCAATCGCTGCTGGGGTGTGTCCGGTCGCGGGAGCCATGGCGGGCATCGCGGCGGATCGCATCTTCAACACGCCCTGACCAATGCCCGGGCCCGCCATCCAGACACCAGCAGTGGTCGTGGGGGCGGTCCGCTACGGCGAGACATCTCGCATTGTCAGGCTCGCAACCCGGGAGCAGGGTCTCGTCGCCGCGATCGCGAAGGGCGCCACCCGGCCACGGTCGCCATTTCCCGGACTTCAGGTACTGGCCACCGGTACCGCACACCTCATTGCCGGCCGAGGTGAGCTCGCGACGCTGACCCAGTTTGAGCTCGCCGTGGCGCATCTCGGCGTCACCTCGTCACTCTCGGGATTCCGGGCAGCGAGCACGCTGGCGGAACTCGCGGCAAGGGCATTCCCGTCAACTCCGCAGGAAGACGCCTACGATGCCCTCGTCTGGGGGCTCGGCGTACTCGATGTCTCTCCTCCTGCCGCGATCGAGGTCGTTGGCTTGAGCGCCATATGGCGGCTGGTGGCGGCGTTGGGGTCCACGCCGACCCTCAACTTTTGTGCGCGAGATGGGAAGGCTGTCCAGGCGGGCGCCGCCCGATTCTCGATCGAGGATGGTGGTGTGCTCTGCACCGCCTGTGCGACTGGAGGTGGCGCGGCCCGTCTCGAGGGTGAAGATCTCGGTGCACTCGGCTTCTTTCTTCTGGGCGGTGGCGATCCGCCCGATCTGGACGCCCGGCATGCCGCTGCCCACCGCCGACTTGTTGGACGCTGGATCACCCGCCATGTGGTTGATGGCACACTTCCGGCACTTCTGCAATGGGTTCAGGGCGATGACACGGTGGGAGTGCAACGCTAACTTGATGGATCAAGCTCACTTGCGGGTTGATGAACCATGGGGAGGTACACCGCGCGACGATGCACCTCTGGGTGCCGGGGATAGTCGATGCGCCGGCACGCCGTGTCGGTGGGCATCGCGGCGTGGCTAGGGGTGCTAGGAGCGATCCCGCTCCACGCCCAACGCGACGCTTCCCCCCCGATCCCGACCCTGGACGAGCCACGGCCACGGCCGATCTTCCCGGCGCTGCTCGTGCCGTTCTCCGTGCCGGCCGAATATTGCCGGGATGGGCGCACGCCGCGGATCACGCTGCGCGCGTTCAGTGGCCTTACCCAGCCCGTAGCGACGCTTGTGCTCCGGAACCGGGCCGCGACACCGCTCGAGGGTCTACCCCTCCGCTGCGGGGCCTGGGTGGCCCGCTGGGATGGGGTGCTCGGCATACCTCCCCGGATCGCTCCGAATGCCGTCTATTACCTCCAGCTCGCCGTCGATACCTCTCTGGCCGGCACCGGACAGCGCCCGCCGATTCTTCGGACCAGGAAGCTCGTGGTGGCCTACTAGCGGGCAACCCTGCCTAAGCGGCAGGAACCGTCTGGTTTGGGTCTTGCCGGTAGAACGGTGGAACCCCGGAGAGAATCGACCATGATCCGTCCAGACCGTTTGACCCTGAAGGCCCAGGAATCGCTCCGTGCCGCACTCGAACAGGCGCGAGGGCTCGGCAATCCCGTCATGAACGACGCGCACCTCCTTGCAGCCCTGTTGGCGCAGGAGGACGGCATCGTCGGCCCGATCCTGCAGAAGGCCGGTGTGGTGGTATCTCGGCTCTCGAATCAGACCGAGAGCGAGATCGCGACTTTCCCACGCCAGAGCGGGTCCGACACGCCCCCGACCATCGATCGCGGTACCACCAAGCTCTTCGCTCGCGCCGAGAAGCTGGCCAAGGAGTTTGGCGACGACTACATCTCGACCGAGCATCTCCTTCTCGCCTTGTCCGAGGAGAAGGGAACAACGGCATACCGGCTTCTCGAACAGGAGGGACTCGAGCCCGGCACACTGCGGCAGGCCCTCGAGGAGATTCGTGGTGGTCACCGGGTCACCGATCAGGAGCCGGAGGGGAAGTACCAGTCGCTCGAGCGATTCACGCGCAATCTGACCGACGCGGCTCGCGCGGGAACGCTTGATCCAGTGATCGGTCGGGACGAGGAGGTGCGCCGAGTGATGCAGGTGCTGTCGCGTCGAACCAAGAACAACCCTGTGCTGATCGGGGAACCGGGTGTCGGCAAGACGGCCATCGTCGAGGGACTCGCCCAGCGAATCATCGACGGCGATGTCCCGGACTCGCTTCGGGGTCGGGAGATTGTCGCACTTGATATCGGTCTCCTGCTCGCTGGTGCCAAGTATCGCGGCGAGTTCGAGGAGCGCCTCAAGGCCGTGGTGGCCGAACTCACCGAGGCGGCCGGGCGCTACGTCGTCTTCATCGACGAGCTCCACACCTTGGTGGGTGCCGGCAAGAGCGAGGGGGCCGTCGACGCATCGAACCTGCTGAAGCCGGCGCTTGCCCGCGGCGAACTTCACGTGGTTGGTGCCACGACGCTTGACGAGTATCGCCAGCATGTCGAGAAAGACGCGGCACTCGAGCGCCGGTTTCAACCGGTCATGGTGGGCGAGCCCTCAGTCGAGGACACCATCGCGATCCTGCGTGGTCTCAAGGAGAAGTACGAGGTCCATCACGGCGTCCGGATCACGGATGATGCGCTTGTTGCCGCGGCGACGCTGTCGGATCGATACATCGGCGACCGGTTCCTGCCCGACAAGGCGATCGACTTGATGGACGAGGCCGCATCACGACTTCGCATCGAGATCGATTCGCTGCCGCAGGAGATCGACGAAGTCGAACGTCGCCTATTGCAACTCGAGATCGAACGACAGTCCCTGTTGCGCGAGACCTCCAAGGCCGCCATCGAACGCCGTGTAGCGCTGGAGCAGGAGATCGCTGACCTCAAGGAGTCGAGTGCCGGCATGCGGGCGCAATGGCAGCACGAGAAGAGCGGCATCGAGAAGCTGCAGACGGCGAAGGCCGAGGTCGAACGACTCCGTACCGAGGTTGATCAGGTCAGCCGCACCGGTGACCTGCAGCGCGCGGCCGAACTTCGGTATGGTCGGATTCCCGAGCTCGAGCGGTTGATTGCGCAGGAGGAAGCGCAATTGGCGGCTGCCGATGGAACCAAGCACTACCTCCGTGAGGAGGTTGGAACCGAGGACATCGCGATGGTGGTCGCGAAGTGGACCGGCATTCCGGTCACCCGGATGCTCGAATCGGAGCGTGAGCGGCTCACGCACCTCGAAGCCGAGCTGGCGCGTCGCGTGATCGGGCAACCGATTGCGCTCGCGGCCGTGTCCAACGCGGTGCGGCGTTCCCGCGCTGGGCTCCAGGACACCGCCCGCCCGACCGGCTCATTCATCTTCCTCGGCCCGACCGGCGTCGGGAAGACCGAGACGGCGCGCGCCCTGGCAGAGTTCCTGTTTGACGACGAACGCGCCTTGGTCCGACTCGACATGTCGGAGTACATGGAGAAACATGCGGTCGCCAGGATGATCGGCGCGCCTCCTGGTTATGTGGGGTACGAGGAAGGCGGCCAACTCACCGAGGCGATTCGCCGTCGACCATATGCGGTGATCTTGCTCGACGAGATCGAGAAGGCACATCCCGATGTCTTCAACCTGCTGCTCCAGGTGCTCGACGATGGGCGCCTGACTGATTCGCAGGGCCGGAGCGTCGACTTCCGAAACACCGTGATCATCATGACGAGCAACATCGGCTCACAGCACATCCTCGAGACGGGTGTCACGGACGCCGAGGGGTGGACGCAGGTCGAGGCGGACGTGCTGAGTGCACTCCGGAGTCATTTCCGGCCCGAGTTCCTCAATCGCGTCGACGATGTGGTGGTGTTCCACCCGCTCACGCGTGCCGATCTCGATGGGGTTGTGGCACTCCAGCTCGCGCGGCTGCGGCAGCAATTGGCAGGGAAGGGGCTGGTGCTCGACATCGATCCGGCCGCCGTCGACCGGCTCGGCGCCGAGGGGTACGACCCGCTCTACGGTGCACGCCCGCTCAAGCGGGTCATCCAGCGCGAGTTGCAGAACCCGATCGCGATGGCGCTGCTGGAAGGCGACTACTCCGAGGGGGATACGATTCGGGTGGATGCGGGCGACGCGGGACTGCGGATCACGCGCGCGTTCACGGCATGACCAGCCCCCCGGTCCCCGCGGCAGACGCGGCGGGGATGCTGCGCGCACTCGAGCTCGCCGAACACGCTGCCACATTGGGCGAAGTACCGGTCGGAGCCGTAGTAATGCGCGGCGACCAGGTCATCGGCAGTGGGCACAACGAAACCATCGCTCGTCGAGACCCGACGGCCCATGCCGAGCTGCTCGCGGTACAGCGCGCGCTTCAGGCGGTCGGGACCGGACGACTCGACGGCGCCACGCTCTATGTGACCCTTGAGCCGTGTGCGCAATGCGCCGGCGCCATCGTGCTCGCCCGCGTCGAGCGGGTTCGATATGGTGCCTGGGATGAGAAGGCTGGTATGGCCGGCTCGCTGCACGATCTGCTCCGGCACCCGCGCCTCAATCACCGGCCTGATGTTCAGGGTGGGATACTCGCCGACCGGTGCGGTACATTGTTGCAGGAGTTCTTCCGGGCTCGTCGCACCTGATCCCTCACCCATGCCGGTCGGAGTGTCGTGATGTCCTGTCGCGGTCTCGCCTTGCTCGTCGCCCTCCTTGCCACACCCCTCGCCGCACAACAGCCCGACATCCCGCCCGATCTCGATGCCTTCGTCCAGGGTGTGATGGCCGACAATGGTGTACCCGGCCTGGCCCTCACCATCGTGAAGGACGGCAAGGTGCTCGTCGCCAAGGGCTATGGCGTCCGCGAGCTGGGCAAGCCGACACCGGTCGACGACGCCACGATCTTCGGGATCGCGTCAAACAGCAAGTTCTTCACGGCAACGGCACTCGCCATGCTGGTCGAGGAGGGGAAGCTCGCGTGGGACGCCCCGGTCATCAACTACCTCCCGGGCTTCCGGTTGAGCGATGCCTGGGTGACCTCTCAGATCACCATCCGCGACCTGCTGGTCCATCGGAGCGGGCTCGGACTCGGTGCCGGCGACCTGCTCTGGTGGCCGGGGACCGATTACAGTCGGCAGGAAATCGTGCGACGCCTGCGATTCATCCCGCTCGCCACCTCGTTCCGCTCCGCCTACGCCTATGACAACGTGCTTTACACTGTTGCCGGTGAGGTGATCCAGGCAGTCTCGGGCCGCACCTGGGAGCAGTTCATCGCGGAACGGATTCTCCAACCGCTGGGCATGGCCGATTCCCGGGTCGGCCATTCTGGCGCGGCAGGGGGGGGGAATGTCGCCACCCCGCACGACCGCATCGACGGCGTGGTCCAGCCGATCGCCCCGTTTGCCACCGACAATGTGAATCCCGCCGGTGGCATCAACGCCAGTGCCCGCGACATGGCCAAATGGATGATCATGCAGCTCGACTCAGGGCGGGTCGCCGGACGGGCGCCACTCTTCGGGCTCCGGAGCTCGCGGGAGCTCACCGCGATCGTGACGCCACTTGGGACGTCGACCAATACCGGCGAGTTCGCCCCGCTCTCGACCCGCTTCAACGGCTATGCTCTCGGCATGAACGTCCGCGATTACCGCGGCGCAAAACTGTTCACCCACACCGGGGGACTGCCCGGCTACATCTCCCGCGTGGCGATGATGCCGGAGCTCAATCTCGGCGTCTCGGTGCTCACCAATCACGAGTCCTCGGCGATGGATCCGATCGTCTGGCAGATCCTCGACCACTATGTCGGCGGATCGACCGATTGGCGTTCCGCCTACCGGACAGCCAACGCCCGCAACGATTCCATGACGGCCGCCGCCGCGACACGCACCTCTGCTGCGCGCGATTCCACCGCACGTCCGTCGCTGCCACTCACGCGCTATGCCGGCCACTATGCGGACGCCTGGTATGGTGGGGTCGATATCGCGGTGGAGAGCGGGAAACTCGTGATCCGGTTTTCCCACACGTTGCGACTCGTCGGTGACCTGATCCCTTGGCAGTATGAGACCTTCACGGTGCGTTGGCGCGACCGTGGCCTGCATGCCGATGCGTTCCTGACCTTCACACTCGATCCGCGGGGCAGGGTCGCCGAGGCGCGCATGGCGCCCGCCAGTCCCTCGGTGGATTTCTCCTTCGATTTCGAGGACCTGTTGCTCAGCCGGGCTGCACCATGATCCGCTGCACACCGAGGGCCGACACGCGCCGGGTGGTCACGCGCACGGCACGGCTTGCCTGACTCAAGCGACGTCGAGGTCCGTCGGCGGTGTGACGCCCTCGGGAACGAAGATCTCGAACGCGAGTGACACCTGCCGCAACTCCTCAGGCTTGAGGGAGCCGACGCCGACCACATGTCGGCCGACTTCCTCGCCGCGTTCGTTGGTCACGGTCACGATCACGTTGTACTCCCATGCCTCGCCGCCCGCCGTATGGCGGACGGTGCCGTCGATCCGGAGCGGCTGGACGGTCGCCCGTTCCTTGGTGGTCTGGCTCGGGTCGAATCGGAGATAGCTACGGCACGCCGGACAGATGTTCGCACTGTCGAGAATCGTGGTGCGACAGTGCGGACAGGTGCGTGTGGTGCCTGGGGTGCTGCGCGAGCGAGAGGTCATGCGGCGGAGGACTTCTCCATTGCCACGGGACGACTGGCACCGGCGACCTTCTCATCCCAGCCGAATTCGACATTCCCACGCATCCGGGAGCCAGCGGCCACGGTGAATTGTCCCGCCTTCACGTCGCCGGTCAGGACGCCGCTGGCGAGCAACTCGACGCGCATCGCCTGCTCGACGTTGCCCTCGAGTTCGCCGGCGATGATGATGGCATTCGCACGAATTCCGCCGATCACCTTCGCGCCAGTCTCGATGGTCACGTCGCCCTTCACATTGACGTCGCCCGTGAAGCGTCCCGCGATGCGCACATGGCCAGACCCCTGGATGGTGCCCTCGATCGAGAGGTCACCCGCAATCACCGACTCCTTCGCGGAACGTTCGGGGGTGCGCGGCGAGAACTCCTCGCGCGGAGGCGTGGCGGTGGACATGATGGGGTCCTTTCGGGGTGACTCGGTGACGGGTGGGATTGCGTCCTTCTTCGGTGGGGCCTGGTCTTTCCAGAGAGCCATGATCGGAGTGCTCCATTCGGTAGATGCGCGGTACACGGATGGTCCGGGCGCCAGCACGGTGCGGGACGGACCATCAGATCTGAGCGAGGACGACGGGTGGGGCGGGTGCCACTCCCGGACTCGACTGCCCGGTCGTGCATTGCCGGGTCATCGGCCCGTGCCGACGGAAGTATCGGCGCAGGTCCCACCTCGGGCAACCCATGCCGGGCAATCGCCCGCAACTTGCCCGATCCCGAGAACCTCACCGGTTGATCCCGGACCCCTCTCCACCCCATATTGTGCGGCTCTCAGGCGCCACACTCGGACAGGTGGGTGAGTGGTTAAAACCGCCGGTCTCGAAAACCGGTATGCCGGCAACGGTATCGAGGGTTCGAATCCCTCCCTGTCCGCTCGAGCTCCCACATCGGCTCGCACCCAGATTGGGGCGCGGGCCGATGATGCGTTGGGGCAGTATCTTTGGGTCATGCTCTCCATCCCGGCGTGGCTTCTGGCCCAGTTCTCGACCACCGGCACCGGTGTATGCCTGACCGGTGTCTGCGGTCTCGTGCAACCCTGGCGCCCGGTCCCATCCGGCATCTTCTTCGTCGCGATCGGCCTCGTGGCGGTCGGTATCATCGGCCTCAAGCGGCGGACAGCCCCGTGAGCGCGGTGGTCGTCGACCAGCTCGTCAAGCGTTACGCAGGTCCCCCTCCGGTCACCGCCCTCGATGGCATTTCACTCGACATCGCCGCGGGCCAGATCTACGGCCTCCTCGGGCCAAACGGCGCCGGCAAGACCACCACGATCGGGATCTGTACCACCCGTGTCCGGGCGACCGGCGGCCGCGCCATGGTGGCGGGGTTCGACGTGGCCGCCGCACCGGTGGAGGTCCGAGCCAGGATCGGCGTCGTGAGCCAGGCCGTCACGCTCGATCGCAGTTGCACGATTCGCGAAAACCTGGAGTTCCATTGCCGCTACTTCGGGATGAACGCGGCCGATGCCCGGGCGCGTGCGCATGAGTTGCTCGAGCGGTTTCGAATCGCCGACCGGGCGGCGTCCCTCCCGGGACAACTCTCCGGTGGACTGGCGCAACGGGTGCAGTTGGCGCGCGCGATCTCGCATCGACCCGACGTGCTCTTCCTCGACGAACCAACCGCGGGGCTCGATCCGCAGAGTCGCTTGGCACTCTGGGATCTCGTGCGCTCGCTCCAGTCGGAGGGACTCACCATCGTGCTCACCACGCACTACATGGAGGAAGCCGACGAGCTCGCCGACCGGCTGGCGATCATCGACCATGGCAAGCTCCTGATCGAGGGCACCCCGGAGCAGCTCAAGCGGACGCACGGAGGCACCACCCGCGTCGATGCGGTGCTCGGCGATGGTGCCGAGGCCGCGGCTGCCCTCACCGGATCGGCGTCGGTGCGTGAGGTGCATTCCACGGAGCGTGGACTTCGGCTCACGCTCGACCCGGCACCCGATGCGCTCGCCGCGGTGCTCGCGCGACTGGCACCGTACGGGTTGCGCGAGGTGACCGTGGTGGAGCCGTCGCTCGAAACGGTGTTCATCGCCCTGACCGGACGCGACATCCGTGAGTAAGGTCCCGGCGGTGACGGCGGTCGTGCGTGGACTGTGGCGCCGAGATCTGGCGGTCCTCCGACGTGAGGCGGTCGCCTTCGCACTCCGGACCGTAATGAATCCGCTGCTCGTGGTGTTCGTGTTCACCTACGTGCTCCCGAAGAGTGGCCAGGGCTTCCAGACGGCGGGTGCAACGTCGTTCGCGACGGTCCTCACCCCCGGCCTCATCGCGGTGGCGATGATCTTCACCGGCGTCGCGGCGGTGGCGTTGCCCCTCTCGGTCGAACTCGGTGCCACACGTGAAATCGAGGACCGCATCCTCGCCCCCGTGCCACTCCACACCATTCCCCTCGCTCGCATCGCGTTCGGGGCCGTGCAGGCGATCCTGTCGGGCGCACTGGTCTTCCCGATCGTGACGCTGCTCCCCGCGACACCGGTCGATGTGCATGTGGCATCATGGCCTCTGCTCGTGGCGATGTTGGTGCTGGCCGGCTGGACCTCTGCGGCACTCGGCCTGTTTCTCGGGACGGTGGTCAAGCCGTCGCAGATCGGACTGCTGTTCGCCCTGGTCCTCACGCCGATCACATTCCTCGGATGCGTCTACTACCCATGGGCATCGCTACACCCGATCCCGTGGTTGCAGATCGGGGTGCTGGTCAATCCGCTGGTATACATGAGTGAGGGGCTCCGCACCGCGCTCACGGCGAACGTCGCGCACCTCCCGATCCCCGTGTCGGTGAGTGCGCTCGCCACCTTGGGCGTGCTCTTCACCGGACTCGGGCTTCGCAGCTTCGCGCGACGAGTGATCGACTAGGTCTCCGGAGCGGACCGCGAACGGTCGATACTTCACCGGGTGGCCCCCAACCGCCAGCCGAAGGCTCTCCCCATGCGACTGTCCCGCACCAGCCTGCTTCCGTGCCTGCTGCTCCTAGCAGTGGCCTGCGCCGATGATGTCGTCCCCAACGACCCGACCCTTCCCCCGCCGCCTCCCGGGCCCGGTGTACCCCCACCGCCACCGCCACCTCCTCCCGCACCCGCCATTGCCCGCTGGTCCGATTCGGCGACGTGGGCGCCGCTGGGCATCCCTGACCTCGGTGACGATGTCGTGATCCCGGTTGGCAAGGAGGTCATGCTCGATGTGTCGCCGCCACACATCGCCCAGCTCCGGATCGCGGGAACACTCCGCGTGAGCGACTCCACCGACCTCGCACTCTGGGCCAACGAGATCCTGGTCGAGGGTCGCTTCGAGGTCGGAACCGAGAGTGCACCGCACCAGCGCAACTTCGTGATCACGCTGAGCGAGGGGACTGGAGTCGGTACCACCGTCGGCACCAAGGTGCTCGGCGTGCTACCTGGCGGTGTTCTCGAACTGCACGGCCAGCCACGTGTCGGGTGGACGCGGCTTGCCACCACCGCGATGGAAGGCACCCGGTCCCTGACCTTGCTCGCCAACCACGATTGGAAGGTCGGCGATCGGATCGTGGTCGCCTCGACCGACTTCGACCCGAATCATGCGGAGGAATTGATAGTGGCGGGCGGGGCCGGAGCCACCGTCACCTTCGAGCAGGGATTGCACTACCGGCACTGGGGCGAGTTGCAGCAGTATGCAGGCCGCGCGGTTGACGAACGGGCCGAGGTCGGGTTGCTGACTCGGAACATCAAGATCCAGGGTGACAGCACCTCATATCAGGGGTTCGGCGGACATGTGATCACGCGCGCTGGTGGTTCGATGCGGGTCGAGGGTGTCGAACTGTTCCAGATGGGGCAGGCGGGACATGTTGGGCGATATCCGTTGCACTGGCACATGGCGGGGTCGGTCACCGGGCAGTACGTGCGCAACAATGCCATCTGGCGAACCAATCAGCGCTGCATCACGATCCACGGCACTGACAACGCGGTGGTGAGCGGCAACGTCTGCTACGACCACGGTGGCCATGGCTACTTCCTCGAGGATGGCGCCGAGAGTGGCAACACGCTTGACCACAACTTGGGGCTGGTGTCACGCATCCCGCCTCCCGGGGTGCGGTTGCTGGCGAGCGACGAGCAGCCCTCGACATTCTGGATCACCAATCCAGACAACACCGTCACGCACAACTCGGCGGCGGGTTCGGTTGGGTTCGGCTTCTGGTATGCGCTGCCCGCCGCGCCAACCGGACTCAGTACCGGTGAGCCGGATGCGCCGCGCTACACGCCGCTCGGCGTGTTCCGAGCCAATGTGGCGCATTCGAATCGCCGACCTGGCTTGCAGGTCGATGAGGGCCCGCGTCCGGATGGCACCACCGAGACGACCAGCTACAACCCACGTATTGGAGCAGTGAGCACCGGCTCGAGTGTCACGGCGGTGTTCGAGGACTTCGTGGCTTGGAAGCACAATGGTCGAGCGGTCTGGATGCGGGGGACGAATCATCGGTTGCGCGGTGCTGTACTGGCCGACAACATGATCGGCGCGACGTTTGCTTCGAACGAGAGCTATCTCGAAGAGTCGCTCCTGGTGGGTGAAAGTGCCAATGTCACACCGGTCCCGAATCCAACCTTCCCGATTCGCGGTTTCGAGTTCTACGATGGCACGGTCGGCGCCGATCACGTCACGTTCGTCAACTTCATGTCGAACGGACAGCGGCCGGCATCGGCGCTTGGCTATAACCGAAAGAACGGATTCGCGATCTCGACGGCCAATGCGGCCAGTGCACTCACGTTGATGAATGCGAACGGGGTCTACCTCGAGAATCCCGATGCCACCAAGGACGGCGACAAGGCCGCGCTCTTCCGGGACCTGGGTGGCTCGGTCACCGGGACACCGGGGATGACCGTGGTGGCGAACCAGCCACTGCTCGTCACGCCCGCGTGCACCTTCCGGTCGGAGTGGAATAGCTGGGTCTGCCTGCATACCTACGCACAGCTCCAGGTTCGGAGCGAGACCACAACGCCGGTGGCGCCTGTCACTGTCACGCGCGATGGGATGTACCCGACCATGTTCGTCGGCGTGCCCAACGCGCCCACGCGCGTGTACCTCTCGGTGATCGAGGGCCATGCCTATCGGTTGCAGTGGAACGGCCCCGTGCCGGACCGTCCGCGACTCGTGCTCAACCAGGTGACCGAGGGCGACCGGATCAGGGTGGACTTCCCGTACAACGGCATTCCCGGCAGTGTGATTCGGGACTATCAAACATCTACTCCGCTCCTTGTTGCCGGTGACTTGGCCCAGCTCGATCTGGCCAACGGCGATCGCTGGTACCGTGACGCCGCGACCGGGGTGATCTCGGTGCTGCTGCACGTTCGCACGGGAAGGACCTCCACGACGGTGGAGGTCAGGCCGTAGGCGCGTAACGATGAAACAGGAAGGAGGAACGAGGAACGGTGTTGCTGAGATGCGGCCCTCCTGGCGCAGTCTTGAAGGAACCATGATGATTCTTGCCAATTTATAGATAGAAATGGCGTATGGGTTTCGCTTTCTCCGTACTGTTGCGGAGGCGGGAAATCGGAGTAGCTTCAAGCACATCTGGAATGCAGTGGCTCGTGTCTCCGACTCTGACCGAGTGGAAATCATGCTCCGCACCGCGCTCGGCTTCGCGCTCAACCCGCCTCCCCCATCCGGGATGCGGGTTTTGTCGTGTCGTCAGCCCGCGGGAGATCGTAGGCGTCCGAAGCAAGTAGCACGTACCCTGAGCACCTAGGGCGGGACCATGCACACACCAAGGACCGTTCCCACCGACCGCCGCACCGTCTGGCTTTTCCGAGCCATCCTGGGAGCGGTTCTCTTCCTCGCCGCATCGTGCACGACGACCGACATTGTCTATCGGGATCGTGAGCCATTCAATGCTGCGCCGGATCAGGCCAGCGGGCTGCTCGGCTACTACACCGCCTCCACCAAGCAGACCACGTGTGGGAATTGCCATGTCGGGCACCAGGCGGACTGGAAGCAGACCCACCATGCCAGTGCCAACGCGACCTTGGCCAGCAACAGCCACGCCAACGCGAGCTGCTATACCTGCCACAGTGTGACCGAAAACGGCAACGACCTGACGGGCCCCGCTGGGTGGAACGTGGTGAATGCCGACGCGTACAAGGATGTGCAGTGCGAAAGCTGCCACGGTCCGGGCGAGGAACATGTCAAGCTGCCCGACGATCGGTCCAAGTGGCCGCTGGCACGGCTGACCCTCTCCGAGGCGTCCGCCAGCTGCGCATCCTGCCACACCGGGACGCATCACGGCTTTGCGGATGAGTGGGCCCAGAGCGGCCACGCGCAAGTCGTGACAGCGGCGGTCAATAACGCCAACCCCGAGTGCAAGAGCTGCCACGATGGCAAGTCGGCGTTGAAGGCGTGGGGCGTGAACACCAACTACGTGGAGAAGGAGGACGGAACGTTCTCGCCCACGACCTGTGCGGTGTGCCACAACCCGCATGGCTCGGAGAACGACCACCAGTTGCGCTTCCCGATCGACACGCCGGATCCGGAACAGAACCTGTGCATGAAGTGCCACCTTCGCCGCGGGGAGCCGGTCCCGGGCACGTACGGCATCACGCCACACGCCCCGCAGGGTTATGTGTTGCTGGGTACCGGTGGCTACCGCCCCGCCGGGGTGTCGATCGACCCCAACATCTTCCTGACGACCCACGGTAGCTCGGCCAATCCGAGGCTCTGCGCCGGCTGTCACGTGAACAGCTATAACGTGGTTGACCCGGAGTCTGGTGGGTTCGTGTTCCACTCGACCGGCCACCTCTTCAAGCCGATCCCGTGCCTCGACAATACCGGCAAGCCGATCGCCGACCCGAACTGTGCGTACACGCCCCCCGAGCGCTCATTCAAGACCTGCGTGTCGTCGGGCTGCCATGCGACCGAATCGATTGCAGCAGGCCGGTTGGCGCTTGCCCGGGACGAAATCGAGACCCTGGCGGCTCAGCTCTGGCTTGATTCCAACCACAACGGAAAGGTCGATGCCGCTCCAGTCGATGCCGGGTACCTCGCCATCATCAAACGAGACCGGCCGGCCGAGTTCACCAATCCATCGACGGTGACACCGGCGATGGGCGCCAACTTCAACGTCTTCACCTTCGGTGAGAACCGGTACGCAAATGGTGACAAGTCGCTCGGCGTCCACAACCCGTTCCTCGCCCGCGCCCTCCTGGCGGCCAGCATCAATGAGATGCGGACGGCCTACGGGCTCCCTGCCCTTGCCGCACCGACTCGGGCACTGGTGGTGAGAGCACTGGACGACGCCAAGGTTCGCGCGCCGAACTTCGTTCGCTCGTCGCAGCACTAGGGCATCCGGGGTGAACCTGGCCCTGACCCTCTCGGCACTGTTGCAGGTCCCCCGAGGTGCCACTGGCACCTCGGGGGATTCGCTTGCCTTGCAGGACACCACGCGGCAACTCGCGGACACCCTGGCGGGTGCCGCGGGAGCGATTCGCGACACCCTCGCGAAGCCGCCATTGCCAGACGGCGTCGCCGCGATCGTCCGGGCCATCTTCCGGGTGCCGCAGTGGATCCAGATCGGCGGCGTAGTGCTCGCGCTGGTCGTGGCGGTGGTGCTGGCGCGAATCGTCTGGAAGCGTCGCAGTGGCATCCTCGCCTCGTTCCGCACGGCGAGCCCCGGGATTCTGGCAGCGATGGCCCTCGGCGTGGTACTGGTGCTCGCCGCGTCCTCGTTCGCGGGCGCGAAAAGCTGGCATTACATGCAGCACGATAATGGCTTCTGCGCCGGCTGCCATATCATGGAGCAGCCATTCGGCCAGTTCGACCTTGGCGCAGGGAAGCATCAGGATCGCGAGTGTCATGATTGCCACCAGCAATCGATCTGGGCGAGCAGTTACCAGCTCATCCTCTGGGTCGCGGAGCGGCCCGACAAGATCAAGCCACACGCCCCCGTCCCCCGCCAGCGGTGCGAAGGGTGCCATCAGCTCCAGGATGGCAAGGAGCCGTGGGAGCACGCCCTCTATCTGGCGGGGCACAAGGTCCACTTCGAGTCCGATTCCTCGGCACTCAAGGACCTTACATGCGTCACCTGCCACGGCAAGGAAATCCACCAGTTCATTCCGTCGGCGCGGACCTGTCAGCAGAGTGGCTGTCACGAAAATCAGTCGGTCAAGATGTCCGGCATGGTCGACCTGCCCGAGATCAACTGCGTCACGTGCCACAACTTCACGGCCGACCTGGTGCCGCTCGCCAGTCGCGACTCGGCGGTGCATGCGCTGATCCCGGCGGCGAAGCAGTGCCGCAGCTGCCACAAGATGGAGGAGAAGCCGCGCAACTTCGACATCACACGCGATCCCCATAAGGGAAGCTGCGGCATGTGCCACGATGTCCACGCGGACTCGTTGCCCAGCGATGCGATCGGCTCCTGCACGACCTGCCATACCGATCTGTCGCGCAGCGCCTTCCACACTGGCGCCAATCACAAGCGGGTGCAGCAGGCTTGCCTCACCTGTCATCAGCCGCATGCCGCGTCGGCGGACGCCTCGGATTGCGTGGGATGCCATACCGCCGTGCGTTCGCGGGGCAAGGCCAAGCCGCCACTGCCGTTCGACACGGCGGCCGCAGCGAGACGGATCAGCTTGGTGCCGGTCGGACCTGGCGTGCCGTCAACGCTCCACATGGTTCCGCAGGCACCGGTGGCCAACACCGTGTTCGAGGAGCGGCGGAACGATCATCGGGGCAAGGGGGATGAACTCCAGGCTGATCTCCCACCGGCGAGGGATTCGCCGGCCACGACCGAGCCATCAGCCCAGGACACCTTCCCGCACAGCCGCCACAACTCACTTCAGTGTCTCACCTGCCATACCGTGAACCGAGCCGATCAGGGCCTGGTCTTCGAAGTGCCGCGAGGGTGCGACCTGTGTCACCATCAGTCGCTCCGGAGCGGCACGGCCGACGCCAAGGATTGCGCCCGCTGTCACCAGCCGGACGCGTTGGCCGTGCCCAAGCCACAGGTGGTGTCCATCACGGTGGGGAAGCATGCCGCAGTGCCACGGACCGTGGGGTTCAGCCACGATCGTCACCTCCGAACCGCGTGCGCCTCCTGTCACATCCCGCCGCAGTTGACGCCGCCCGACAGCGTACGTACCTGTAAGGCCTGTCACGACCAGCATCACGAGGAGCGCCGGAATTGCGCTGCGTGTCACAGCCGTGGTGACCTTCCGGCTGCGCATTCGCGCGACGCACACGTCGGCTGTGATGCCTGTCACAAGTCCACCACCATCGCGCAACTGACGCCGAACCGGCAGTTCTGCCTCAGCTGTCACACGAAGCAGGGCGATCACCAGCCGCAGCAGGAATGCACCACCTGCCACTTCCTGCAGACGCCCGCCGAGTACCGGAGTCACTTGTTGCAGAGTGGTGGAGCATGACCTCCCGCCGGCGTTCAGGGATCGCCGCACTGCTGGTGGTGATCATGAGCAGTCCGGTCACGGCGCAGTCATGGCGGTTGCGATTCGACGGCGCCGTGCAGCGGGTGGATTTCCGCGGTGTCAGCGCCGACAGCGCGGCGCGTTCGGCGGTGGGCATCGGCGTCGGTGGTGGCTACGTCACGGCCGACGGCTTCGCCACCGATTGCTCCGGCAACGGCTACTGCTACTTCTTCCGTCCCGGGGCGATCCGCCGAGGCGCACCGGCGAGTGCAGGCGCGACCCTGACGATGTGGGGGCTGGGTGTCACCGGACTGAGCGTGCATCTCAACACCCGGCTGCTGACCGACCTCACGGGCGACCGGCTCTGGCCAGGCACCTCCCCGACCTTCCGATTGATGGAAGGCTACGCCGAGTTCCTGCGGGGCGGACTCACGGCGCGCGCGGGACGGATGCTCGAACAGGGTCGCCTGGCGAGCACCGGGATGAGCGGCCTCGACGGGGTGCGCGCGACCTACCGTTTCGACGGGCCCGGACTCGAACTGACCGGGTACGGCGGGTGGGGGTTCGCGCGCGGCACCATCCTCACGGTCACCAGCCCCGCGGTCAATCCGTTGTTGGACTACCAGCCGGCACAGCGCCAGATCGTTGCGGGCGCCTCCGCCGGCGTGCACCGGTCGCACCTCGACGCCGAGGCCGAGTATCGGCGGGAAGTGGACCCGGTGACTGACTACTTCGTGTCGGAGCGTGTGGCGTTCAGCGCGCAGCTGCGTCCCGACCATCGATTCCGGATCGTCACCGGCGCCGATTACGACATCGCCCAGGGGCGCTGGGGGAGCGCCGATGCGATGCTGGGGTATACCGGCAGCAAGATGTGGGCGACGGTTGGCGCCAAGCACTACCGGCCCTTTTTTGATTTATGGACGGTGTGGGGCGTCTTCAGTCCGGTCGCCTACAACGGCGTGAATGGCTCGCTGACGTTGCGGCCGCATGAGCGGGTACAGGTGAGCGGTCGGGGCGAGTGGTTCCGCTACGACGACGCCGAGGTTAGCGCACCCCTTGTGCGACTCGAGGATCGCGGTTGGCGTTGGGATGTAGACCTGACGGTGACGCCGCAGGATCGTTGGACGGTCCAGGCCGGCGGGCACGGTGAGTTTCTTCCCGGTGCCTCGTCGAAGGGCATCGATGGTCGCATCACCTGGCGCGCGTGGCAGGATCTCGATCTCGCGGTACAGGGGGGGAGTCTGGTGCGGCCGCTCGAATTCCGTTTCCAGGATGCGGGAGTCAAGTGGGCGGGAGTCACAGCTGACCTGCGTCTGGGCGACGCTTGGCGCCTGGCGTTCTCGGCCGACCGGTATTGGGAATCGCGGGATCGCCCCGACGCCGCCTCCTTTGACTGGAACCAGTGGCGCCTGAGCGCCAGGATGTCTGTCACACTGCGCTCGTCGGCCGATCGCTGGCTGCCAGCGGCTCGACCGACCGGCGGTGCCCTGTGATTGCGACGTCCGGCCTGAAGCTGACGGTCGTGCTGGCGAGCACGCTGTTCGTGGCCGCGTGGGGCGTGCAACACCGCCAGGCACCAGCGCCCCCCTTCCCGCACGAGACGCACGCCAAGGTGTTCGTCCAGTGCCAGCTCTGTCACGCGGGTGCCAGCACCGCCGGCGCCGCGATGTTCCCGAGCGCTGCCACCTGTACGAGTTGTCACGACGGCACGGTCGAGAAGACCGTGGCCTGGCAGCCTCGTCAGGGCCCGCGCGTCTCGAACCTCGCGTTCGAACACGAACAGCACGCCGCCGCGAGGGGTGCCGAGGGCGACACCACCGCATCGTGCCGTGATTGCCACGCCGACAACGGCGCGCGCTGGATGCAGGTGCGGGCGCCAAGCGCACCGCAGTGTGTCAGCTGCCATACCAATGGGCGGTTCGAGCACCTCACGCAACCGGACACCGCATGCGCGACCTGTCACGTGCCCTTGTCCGAGGCGAGCGCGCTGACGACGGCGGAGATCGCAAAGTTTCCGGCCCCCCCCTCCCATCAGGCTGCCGACTTCATGACGCGCGGTGGGCACGGTGCCTTGGCGAAGCCCCAGGGCGGTGCTGGTCAGGTCTCGGTGAGCTGCGCCACCTGTCACGCAAGGGAATTCTGCGCCTCGTGCCATGTCAACGCGCGGGAGACCGCGACCATCCAGGCGCTCGGCACTGACCCGCGTTCATTGGTGGCGCGACACGAGCTGAAGGCGCCGGCAACTCACCTGGCGAAGGGCTTCGAGACCAGCCACGGGGCCGAGGCTGAAAAGAAGGGCACCGCGTGCGCCACATGCCACACGCAGGAGAGCTGTGCCACCTGTCACTCGCAGCGATTGCCGCCAGCGGCGCAGGCGCTGTACCATGCCGAACCGGGCGGGGCAGTGGGTGCAGTGACGGTACGGAAGCGTCCGACGTCGCATGTGCCGGGGTGGGGGGAACAACATGCCCAGGTGGCATCGGCCTCAATGACGAACTGCACCTCGTGCCACACACGCGAGTCGTGTCTCACCTGTCACAAGCCGGATGCGGGGCGCGCCGGGAGTTATCACCCCGCCAGCTACGTCACGCGTCATCCCGCGGATGCGTATACGCGGTCGAGTTCCTGCACGGACTGCCACAATACCGGGCAATTCTGCCAGAGCTGCCACAAGCAGGCGGGGTTGTCCGTGCAGCGGCCGTTGCTGGGTCAGGGCGGCTATCACGACGGCAATCGGCAGTTCGCACTGGGCCACGGGCAGGCGGCACGACAGGGACTGGAAAGCTGCGCCTCGTGCCACGTTGAACGCGACTGCCTTACCTGCCATTCGGCCGTGGGTGGGCGTCGGTTCAACCCGCATGGACCGGGTTTCGATCCGGAACAGATGCTGAAGAAGAATCCGCAGCTCTGCATCGCCTGTCACGGATCCGCAATTCCACGGCGACGGTAGGGTCGAAACGATTATCGATGAGGGATGAAGGATGAACGCCGCGGCCGAGCCGCGGGCGTGAGCCCGCGGTTTGGTCCGCGACGGACGGAGCCGTTTTTCGATTCTCGTGTTCCTGACGTATATTCCCCCGGTTCCCACCCGATTTCTCCTTCCGTTCGAGGTCTTGATGCGCGCGTCTTCGGCGCTCGTCCTGCCAGCCATGCTGGCACTCGTCTCGGTGCCGGTCCAGGCACAGTACCAGAATCACACCCAGCTCAGTCGGAGCGTGCAGGAGCTCGCGAACAGCAATCGCGCCCGCACGGCACTGATCACCATCGCGACCTCGCCTGGCGGCCGAGCCATTCAGGCGCTCCGCATCGGGCCGGCCGGTCGCCCGGCACTGCTGGTCGTCGCCGGCGCCCATGGACCGCAGTTGGTCGGCTCGAGCATCGCCCTCTCTGCCGCGCGCGCCATGCTCGTCGCTGGGGCCGGCGATTCGGTGACGGTCTGGTTCATCCCGCGACTCAATCCCGATGCCGCCGAGGCAATGTTCGCCTCGGTCGCGTGGGCGCGGACCGCCAACGAGATGCCCGGAGTCGATGATGATCACGACCAGAAGGTCGACGAAGACGGCTTCGACGACCTGAATGGCGATGGCGTGATCACCGAGATGTTGCTCGAGGATCCCAACGGAACGCTCATCGCCGATTCCACCGATGGTCGGCTCTTCCGCCGCGCCTCGGCGGATCACGGCGAAGTCGGTCGCTACCGGTTGGTTGGTGAGGGTCGAGATGCCGATGGCGACGACGCGTACAACGAGGACGGGCCGGGGGGAATCGACGTCAACCGCAACTTTTCATATGACTACCCCCACCACGGCGCCGAGGCGGGACAGGACCCGTTCGGCACGCCAGAGGCGAAGGGGCTGGCCGAGTTTCTGATGGCCCATGAGGAGATCGCCGCGGTCTACGTCATCGGGCCGCAGGACAACTTGCTCAAGCCCTGGGAGAACAAGCCGAACCAGGGCGTGCAACAACCCGATGGCAAGCGCGCCCAGGAAGGCACCAGTCAGGGCGGACCGCTCAACTCGATCATGAGCCAGGATCAAGCGGTGTTCGCCGATATCGGTCGGCGATTCCGTGAGGGCACCGGCCTGGAGAAGGGTCCCGCCTCGGCCGGACTGGCCGGCGATGTCCTGAGCTGGGCCTACTACCACTTCGGTCGCTGGTCATTCGGCTCACGTGGCTGGTGGGTGCCCGATGCGCCGAAGGACACCACCAAGAGTGCCGCGAAGACCGCCTCGAAGGACGGGGGGGGGACGGACAGCAACGCCGACGCCCGCAATGCACTCAAATGGTTCGATGCGAATGGCATCGCCGCGTTTGTCCCGTGGACCGACGTGATGGGTCTCGACAATGATGGCCGAAGTGTCCGGGTAGGCGGCTTCAAGCCGGGCGCGTTGCTCAATCCGCCGGCTGGCGTCGAGCTCGACAGCACGCTCGCGCGCCAGGATCGGTTCATCGCGGAACTCGCGGGGATGCTGCCGCATCTGGCGCTCCGTGATGTCAAGGCAACCAAGCTCGGTGACGGTGTCTACCGGATCGAGGCAGAAGTCGTCAACACCGGCCACTTGCCGTCGACCACGGCGTTGGCCTCGCGACTCCGCAACCCCCGCCGCGTGCTGCTCAAGCTTGAGCTGGGTCAGGCCACTCTCCTGAGTGGTGACGCCGTTCAGCAGGTCGGGCCACTCCCCGGTGGGGGCGGCCGAGGAACGAGCGTTGCATGGACCGTCGCCGCGCGCGCCGGTAGTTCCGTCAGTGTGAGTGCCGGGTCGCCAGTCACCGGTTCCGCTACCCAGTCCGTGACCCTTCGGTGAGGCCCGTCATGCGCACCCCGATCTCGCTCGCGTTGTTCCTGACCGTTGCCGCCAGCTCATCACTGCAGGGTCAGCAGGCACTTGGCAATCTGGCTGCCGGAGGCTCGCCGAAGGCACCCAAGGTCCAGATCATGTGGGACAGGTTCTACGATCATGCCGCGATCGGCGAGATCGGTCGACGCCTGCAGGCGGCGCACCCGAACACCTGCCGACTCTCGTCGATCGGGAAGAGCCACGAGAACCGGGAGATGTGGCTGATCACGGTCACCAACTTCGATGTCGGCGACCCCGACACCAAGCCGGCGATGTACATCGATGGCAACATCCACTCCAACGAGGTGCAGGGCACCGAGTTCGCGATGTACACCGCGTGGTACCTCTGCGAGATGCGAGGCCAGAACGCGTGGGTGGATTCACTCCTCGCGACGCGGACGTTGTACATCGTGCCGACCATCAATCCCGACGGGCGCGAAGACTTCATCCACAAGCCCAACAATGCTTCGAGTCCGCGGACCGGTGCGGTCCCGCGTGACAGCGACGGCGATGGGATCGCCGACGAGGACACCTACGACGATCTCGACGGCGATGGCAGCATCACCCAGATGCGCCGCCGATCGAAGTACGGCACCATGATCCAGAGTCCCGAGGAGCCGCGCCTCATGATCCGGGCCCCGGCCGGGACCCAGGGTGAGTGGGAGATGCTCGGCAGCGAGGGCATCGACAACGATGGCGACGGCCTGATCAACGAGGACGGGATCGGTGGCTACGACCCGAATCGCAACTGGCCCTGGCGCTGGCAACCGCAGTATGTGCAGGGTGGCGCGGACTTCTATCCGACATCGCTGCCCGAGACGCAGGCCGTGGTGGATTTCGTCACGGCACATCCGAACATCGCCGGCGCGCAGAGCTTTCACAACAACGGTGGCATGATCCTGCGTGGCCCGGGGTCGCCCCAGGACGAATATCGCCCGCAGGACGTCCGGGTCTTCGATGAGTTGGGCAAGGTCGGCGAGCGCATCCTGCCGGG
>JBDTNH010000020.1:0-29124 GCA_039933845.1 Gemmatimonadota bacterium | reverse complement strand
GCAGCGTGCTGCCGTAGCCGACGAATGCCACGGTGCCCGCGGTCGGCTCGAGCGAGGCGAGCCAATCCATCCTGAGGCGATCGGACCGGCGTGCGCCGACGGGGTTGGCGTTCCGGATCAGTGCCCGGCCCGTTGTGGGATCCTGCAACGCGGCCTGGCGTTCACTCCGGTACTCCGCCACGACGCGGAAGAAGAGTGCTCGGCTCGGTTGCACCTCGAGCCTGATGCGTGGCAACACCGTGCGGGCGAACTCGCTGCCGTCACGTGCGCGCGTGATATGCTGGACCGTCAGCGAACCGTTCAGTCGCACGGCACTGGTCGGCCGCAGATTGAGCGAGCCGCGCACCGAGGTCAGGCGCCCTTCCGCGGCCTCGGGGAAGATGGCGCTGGCGCCCGTCTGGAACCGGACATTCGCGTCCCAGAGGGACCACGTCGGCGTACTCACGCTGATGTTGCCCGACAGGGCATCGAAGATGCCGCTCGCGGGCTCGAAGACATTCGACGTCTCGGTCGGGATGTCCAGCGTCAGGTCGGCATAGTCGTCCGGATCGAAGCGGACGAAGGCATGACTCCCTTGTCCGGTCAGGTTCCACCCGCCCCGGAGTCGCATGCTCATGTTGACTTCATTGGAGCCTTCGAGGCCACGCGTGCCGAACAGGCTGGCATAGTCGTAGATCCGATTGATGCCGGCGAAGACCGTGAACTGTTCGATGGTCGCACCACGAGTGCCGTAGGCGGTGTAGCGATTGAATCCGCGCACGGTGGCGATGCCCGATCGATTGACGAAGCCACTCCAGGTCTCGAAATCGTCGCCGACAGCGGTGACCTTGTAGTTGAAGCCAAACGCACGACCGGTGCGATCGACTTCGAGCTCCCAGAGCGGATCACTGTGACTCTCCGCCGCCCGTGCGTCGCGCGTGATGGAGGTGCCGAGCTGGCCCTGGAAGTAGTAGATCCCACCGAAGACCAGGCGCGTGTCGGCGGCGAGGACGCGGTTGTAGTCGGCGCCCTCGTCGCGATTGGTCAGCGTCACGCCTGCGATGGAGTTGTCGCCGACATCGCGACGGATGCGGGTGATGTTGGCCACGGCACGCTGATCCGGGTCACCCGTCGGTGACTGCGCAAACTCATCGACCGCGGTGAGATGTGCGATCGACCAGCGGCCGAGCTTGCCGGTGAGCTTGGCACCGGCGAGCGGATTGGCCACGGTGCGGGTGTACACCAGGTTGTTGGGCGAGGCGAAGAGGTCGATCCCCTCGAGGAAGAATGGCCGGCGTTCGGGGAAGAACAACGCGAAGCGTTCGTTGATCGTCACCAGTCCGACATCGGACTCGACCTGCGAGAAATCCGGATTGATGGTCCCGTCGAGTGTCATCCGGGTGAACCCAAGGCGAACATTGGCGCCGAATTCGCCGGCCACATCGCCGCGGCCGAACGTGCCATCCGGACGTCGGACGCCTGGGGCATTCGCCACGAATGTCGGCTGCAATTCGGTGACCACGCCGCGGGTGATCCCGGCCAACCCGGTGATCGTGCCAGCCTGCGCCAGGAACGACGCATTGGCTCGACGCACATCGGTCCAGGTGTCCTCGTACCCGGTGCGCTTGGTGATTCGCTCGACGTTGAAGCCCCAGCTCTGCACATCACCGCCGCCCCAGCGCAGCGACTTGAACGGAATCCGGAGTTCGGCCGACCAACCGTACGCCGTCCGCTGGCCGGCACTCTCCCACAGGAAGTCCGGATTGCGATCGGTGTTGCCCGATCCGCCACTCGACGCCGTGAAGCCGCCCTCGGAGCGGACGCCATCGTCCTGCACGCCGAACGGATTGACGCCGAAAAAGTATGCCCGGCGCCGGTCGTTGAAGGTGTCGAGATAGATCGTCACGCGATCGTCGTTGCCGATGTTGTCGCGGTCGGACAGCGTGGCCCGGACGCCGCTCGGCACCCGATCATACGCGCGGATCCCGACGTGCAACGCATCGGCACTGTACCAGAGCAGCACCACCGTCGAGTCTTCGGCCGGCCTGGAGTCGACCGGCTTCGCCTGATAGAAGCCATCGAGCCGCACGGCACGCTGCCACACCGGTTCATCGAGGATGCCGTCGAGCCGAGTCGCTTCGGCGGCATCAGCGAGTGGAACGGTCACCACAGGCGTCTGCGCCGCGAGCGGCAGAGCGGCGAGCAAGGCGAGGAGCGGCAGGGAGCGCATCATGGGCGAAGAAGATAGCGGGGAGATGGGCTCGCGGCGGAAGGATCTGCGTGTAGGGGCGCAACATGTTGCGCCCGTACACATCGATCATCGCGTAACGCGCCCATCAATCCCCACGGCCGGGATCGCCCGCCGCGATCATCGCGACCCGCGCCGATCAGCGGATGGCGAGGATCCTATTCGTACCTGAGCGACTGAATCGGATCGAGGCGTGCCGCGCGGCGGGCCGGCCACATCCCGAAGAAGAGGCCGACCACGGCCGAGAACCCGAAGGCCACGACGACGGCCGCCGGCGAGATCTGGGTCGCCCATCCCAGCTTGATCGCGACCAATCGCGACGTACCGACGCCGAGCAGGATACCGAGTATGCCGCCGGTGAGGCAGAGCACGAGGGCCTCGATCAGGAACTGGCTCATCACCGTCAAGCGGGTGGCACCGAGCGCCTTCCGGATCCCGATCTCCTTGGTCCGTTCGGTCACCGAGACCAGCATGATGTTCATGATGCCGATGCCGCCGACCAGCAGCGAGACCGCCGCGATCGAGAGCAGCAGCGCGCTGAACGTCTTGGTGGTCTCCTCGGCTGTCGCGAGGAAGTCGCTGGGTGAGCGCATGGTAAAGTCGTTTGCACCCCCCGGGCGGATCCGGTGTTCGCGGCGCATGATGCGCTCGAGCGACACCAGGGCCATGTCACGGTTGACGTCAGACGGAATCGTGACGGAAATCGTCCGGAGTCGGTCGGTGCCCATGACCCGATATTGTGCGGTGCTGAGCGGGATCAGGATCTGCTCATCGGGATTGGACCATCCCTGTGATCCCTTGGCGCTCAGGACGCCGACGACCTCGAAGGGAATCGAGCGAATCACGATCGTCTGCCCGATCAGCGCGCGAGGATTCTGTCCAAGCATGTCGGGCACATCCGAACCGACCACGGCATAGCGCTGCCGTGAGGCGTTGTCGCCGTCGGTGAACATGTGACCATTGGTGATCTCGTAGTTGCGGGCCCGCAGGTATTCCGACGTGGTCCCGACCACGCTCACGTTGATATTGGAGTTGCCGAGCTCAACCTGTTGGCGTCGTTCCATCTCCGGCGCCATTGCATCGATCACATCGCCGGCGTCACGTTGCAGGGCGACGGCATCGTCGGTCTTCAGTGGCGCGCCTTCGGCACGTGCCACGCCGGCGAAGCGATCCTGGCCGGCATTGATCTGGACCAGGTTCGCCCCGAGCGAATTGATGCGTTCCTCCACCGACTTCTGCGCACCGGTGCCCATCGCCACCACGGTGATCACGGCGGCGACGCCGATGATCACGCCGAGCATGGTGAGCATCGCCCGAAGCTTGTTGGCGCGGATGCTCCCGAAGGCCACCCGCACGGTTTCGCTGATCATCATGATGCGTTCTCCTTCGCGTGCCGCATTAGCGGCTCTGTCCCGGCAGCCCGGAGTTCTTGCTCATCCGGTCCTGCAACCCCTGCTGCGCCTGGATCATCGAGGCACTCGGCAGCAACAGCACCGAGTCCTGCGCCGTCAGGCCGCTCTTGACTTCGCTCCAATCGAGGTCGGTGATCCCGGTCTGGACGTACACCGCCGTCGGCTTGCCACCGCGCATCGTGAAGACGATGTAGCGGCCACCGAACATCGCGTCCTGCGAGCCGGCGCTCCGTCCACCTCGGCCGCCACCACCGCCCGCGTTGCCGCCGGCAGACTGCAACACCGCGCGGTCGGCCTGGGTGAGTGTCCCACCGGAGGCCGCCTTGGCCATCAACGCCTTGATCTGTTCCGGCGTCGGCTTCCCCGCGCTCGTCGAATCCTTGGGGAGGGCCGCCCCTGATCCGGTATCACTGGCGACCGGGTCGGCCGGGGCACTCGAGAGTTCGAGCTGCGACTTGAGGTCCGCGTCGGAGATCCCGAGCACCGACGCCGCACTCGCGACATCACGCTCGGTCCGAAGCGCCGCATTCGGCACCGCCAACACCTTGACCGCATTGCCGACGCCGATGTTCACCTCGGCGTTCATCCCTGGGCGGAGCAGACCGTCGCGATTGTTGATCCGAATCAGCACCGGGAACATCGTCACGTTCTGGATCGTATCGGCCTGCGGCTCGATCTTGAGCACGGTGCCCTGGAACGGTCGGTTGGGGAACGCCTCCACCGAGACCTTTGCGTCGAGGCCCGGCTTCAGCTTGCCGATGTCGGTCTCGTCGACGAACGTCTTGATCTGGACCAGGGAGAGATCGGCCATCTTGGCGAGCACGGTGCCGCCACCGACGTCACTCGTCGGCGAGGAGATGACCGCGCCGCGCTCGACATTCTTCGCGATGATGGTGCCGGTGATCGGGGCACGCACCTCCGTGTCGTCGAGGGAGATCTTGGCGTTGTCGACTTCGATCTGCGCCGAGATCACGGCCGCCCTCGCATTCGCAACATCCAGGGTGGTACCCTCGAGCTCCTGCTCGGTGATCGCCTTCGCGACGAACAACTCCTGCGACCGCTTGAGCTGCGTCTCGGCGTTCTTGAGTCGGGCGTTGCCGACGTCGAGGGCGGCCTGCGCCTGGTTGTAGCGATTCTGTGGCACGCGCCGATCGATCCGGGCGAGCAGGGTGCCGCGCTGGACGAGCTGACCGGTCTGCACATTGAACTCGAGGATCTCGCCCGAGGCCTTCGACTTGACCTCCACGACGGTATCGGGGAGCGCGGCGCCAGCCGCCTGGACCGTCACCGAGATATCGCGGGTCTCGACCGCGACGGCCTGGTACACGGGACCGTCGTCGGCCTTCTTGGCGCAGGCAGCGACGAGGAGTCCGAGAACGAGGGCGGGTACAACAAGACGAACATGGGTCACGCGTGCATCTCCGAGGTCAGGTCGTCGCTTGACACCTTGCCATCCCGAAGGACGATCTGGCGCTTCGCGTGCGCAGCAATGTCAGGCTCGTGGGTCACGAGAATGATGGTTTGGCCCTGCGCATGCAGGGTTTCGAACAGGTCCATGATCTCGACCGAGGTCGCCGAATCGAGGTTGCCGGTCGGCTCGTCCGCAAGGATGATCGACGGGCGGTTGACCAGCGCGCGCGCCACCGCGACACGCTGGCGCTGGCCACCGGACAGCTCGTTGGGGCGATGGTGCATTCGGTCGCCGAGCCCCACCGAAGTGAGCACCGACTCGGCGCGTTCCCGGCGTTCTTTGCCACTCACACCGGCGTACACCAACGGCAACTCGACATTGGCAAGCGCCGAGGCGCGCGGCAACAGGTTGAACGTCTGGAAGACGAAACCGATCTCCTTGTTCCGGATCCGGGCCAGCGCATCGTCATCGAGTTCACTCACCCGGTGCCCGTTGAGCCAGTACTCGCCCTCGCTCGGCGTGTCGAGGCAGCCGATCATGTTCATCAGCGTCGACTTGCCGGAGCCCGAGGGCCCCATGATCGCCACGAACTCGTTGCGGCGGATCGTGATGTCGACGCCGTTGAGTGCGCGCACGACTTCGCTACCCATCACGTACTGGCGGTGCAGATTGCGCGTCACGATGACCGCGTCCCTCGGGATATCCGAGGGGAGCAGCGCCATCCGCTCGCCGGTGTCGAGCATCTCGCGGGCCATCTAGAGCCTCCGTCCGATGAGCGCTTCGATCTGGCTCTTGGCGCGCAGGTACGAGTACCGCGCCTGGATCTCCGACACCTGAGCCGAGGTGAGCTGTTCCTGTGCCTGCAGGAGATCGAAGATCGTGGCGACGCCGAGCCGGTAGCGCTGCTCGGTGATCCGCACGTTCTCCGCCGCCGCCCCCACCGAGAGCTGGGCCACGTCGATCGACTCGCGCGCGTTGCCGAGCGACGCAAACTGCTGCGTCATCTGGGCCGAGATCTGGCGCTTCTGATCGGCGACCTGGGCGATCTGGTTGTCGAGTGCAATCGAGGCGTTCTCGACCTGCGTCTCACGCTGCAAATTGCTCCACGGCGAGAAGCTCATTTGAAGCAGGAAGTTCCGCCGCGGCTCCAGCGAATAGTCGTTGAACTTGTTGGCGGTCCAGTCGGAGGAAGCCGAGGCGGTGACGGTTGGCCAGTAGCCCGACTTCGATGCCCTGAGTTGCTGCCGGGCCGCCTCGAGATTCGCTTCGGAGGTCTGGACTGCCGGTGACGCCGCGATCGCCTCGATTCGGACCCCGGCTGTGTCGAGCAGCACCGGCTGGACGTAGAACGATGAGTCGTCGACCGCCGCGACGCGGTGATCCTCGCCGACCAGTCGTCCGAGGTTCGCCTCGGCCGTCGCCAGCGACGCCTGCGCGTTGAGAAGCTGCTGACGAGCCTGGCCCGCCTGCACCAGCGCCGACAGCGAGTCGGTCAGCTGACCGGCTCCGCTCTGGAGTCGTGCCGATGCGACGGCGAGCTGCTGCTGGGCCCGCGTCACCGCGGCTTCGCTCACCTTGAGCAACTCCTCGTTGGCGAGCGCATCGAAGAAGGCGTTCGTCACCGTCAACCGGTTCTGGAAAATGGTGCTCGTGATACTCGCCACGGCAGCATCTTCGCGTGCTTCGGCCGCACTCAGCGTGCGTTCTCGATTGAAGCCGTCGAACAGCGTCAGGCTGGCACGTGCACCGACCGAATAGCTCGGGTTCGTGACCGAGCCGCCGATAATCTGTCCTGTCACCGGATCGAGACGGGATTGCCCTGATGAGACGTTATACGCCGCGCCGACCGGAAAGGAGAGCTGGGGGATGTACTGCAACTTGCTCGTGCGCACCGACAGCTCGGCACTCCGGAGCGCACCCTGCGCCTGGATGATCGAGGGCGTGGTCGCCTCGGAACGGTCGAGCGCCTCGGCGAGCGTGATGCGCTCCGGGGCACCCTGGGCGATGATGGTGGGGCGACCGACGACCGGTGCCACAAATCCCAGCAGCACCAGTGCGCCGGCAAGCGCACGGACAGGACTACGGACGGGCACGAGGCGGACCTCCCTGTCCCGGCGCACTGCGGTCGCGGCCCTTGCGACGGGCCTCGTCATAGGCATGCGTACTTGAGTCATACTTCTCTCGCTGGATGGGGGTGAGGATCGAGCGGACCTCGTCCCGAAGGATCGCGCGCTGTGAATCGACGCGCGGCCGAATGGTCTGGTAGATCGAATCCATCGCGGGACGGACCGTATCGTGAATCGAGTCCGTTGCCGCCTCATTGATGCGATAGATCGTCACCAGCGTATCCTGCTGGTCCGACGTGAGCTGCAGCACCCCCGCCCAGTAACAAATCCGGCCACTCTTGACTGTACACGACGAATCACCACGGCGGTGATTGTCCGGGCGCTTTGCCGCCACCATGGCCAATGCACCAACCGTGAGTCCAATCGAGAAGGCGGCACCCAGCAGCACCACCGCCCGGGTCTTCGAGGTCGTGGTCACCGGATCCCCGCCATCGCGGTCATGAGCACATCGGTGCCCGGACGTTCGGAGTCGAGGAGCTGCACTGCCACAGATTCCTCGTTCATCGTCGGCGTCGCAGGAACGGCAAGTACCCGGAGCGCGACCGCGCCCAGCACGGCCGCCAACGAGGCCGCGAGGACACCCTGCCAGAACCAGCCGGCGAGCACATCATCCCAGCCTCGTGCCGGCTGCTGCCGGACGAGCGCTCGCATGCGCGTCACGAATGCCCCATCGTGCGGCATCGCCAGCGCCTCGCGGAGCGCGTGGCCCAGCTCGACGTCGGGTGTCGCATCGTGTGGTGACAGATCAGTCATCCCATTCCTCCTTGACACTCTCGAGCACCTTTCTAAGTGCTCGACGTCCATGAAACACATCGGATTTGACGGTTCCCTCGGGTATCCCCAGCATCTTCGCAATCTCGGACTGCGGATACCCTTCCGCATCGAACAGCACCACGGCCAATCGTTGTCGCTCCGGCAGCGTCGCCAGCGCCGCCTTGAGTTGCTCCCCCAGGTCGAGCGCTCCTGCCTCTCGAGCTGGATCGTCGCGCGATGTTGCCGCGACGAACTCGAGCGGCTCGGTCGTCCGCACCTTTCGTCGCCGGCGCAGGTCACGAGCCGCGTTGACCACGATCTGCATCAACCAGGGGCGGAACGCCCGTCGGACGTCGTACCGCCCGATTGCCTGCCAGGCCGACAAAAAACCGTCCTGGGCCGCATCATCGGCATCCTGTTCGTTCTCGAGTACCGCGTAGGCCACCCGTCGGGCCATCGGTGCGTGTCGGGCCACCAGCTCACCAAACGCGTCGGGGTCCCCCTCGGCGGCCCGGAGAGCGAGGTCGCTGTCATCCACGCCGGTCATACGCGGTGTCCGAGAATGAGGTTGAGGTCACCGATGACGACGGCGGTTGATGGAACCGAGGAGAAAAAAGAGCCCGAGCAGCCCAAAAATGGCCGCCGTCGTGTAGGCCGCCAAGCGGGGGAAGAGGGCCAAGACCACCGCAAAGCCGACAAACACCCCAGACGCGGTCGCCAGCAATGCCGTCCGTGCGGCCCGGATAAGGGTCGCCGCCCGAACGACCGCCTGCTTTCGGCGCTCCCGGAGCCCGCGCGCCGGATGCCGGACGGGGCCGCCCTCGACGGTCAGGGAGGTCGGCCGCCCAAACACGGGGACAGTTGGCAAGGCCCGTTGCCGGGTCACCACTTCGCCACTCCCCGCCAGATCCTCGCTGTACCGCTGCTCCATCGCCTCGGCCAACGCAGCATCCTCGATGAAGAGGTCAATCTCCCAATTCGCGAGCAATGACGAGGGGTTGAGGTTGCTCGATCCGATCCGGCTCCACCGCCCGTCAATCGTCGCGGTCTTGGCGTGGAGCATGATGCCACCCCACTCCCAGATCCTGACATTTGAACGTAGTAGCCGTCGATACCCCGTACGGGAGATATTGCGCACCAACGGGATGTCTGAGCCGCCGGGAACCAGTAAACGGACATCCACCCCATCGGCGGCGGCGTCCTGAAAGACCTGATACAGCCTATCTGGCGCCGCCAGATAGGCGTCCGTCACCCAGATTCGCTCGGTGGCGAGGGCGAGCAGGAGATCCAGTACCCGCCACGCCCGGCCGTCCCCCGGCTTGGTCGCAACCACCCGGATCGCCGTCGTGCCTTCCTCTGCCACATCGTCTGCGACCTCCACCGAATCATCCGGAGCTGTACCGCCCGCATGGGTCCACGTCGACCCGAAGGCATGATCCATCGCGCGCGCCGCGGGCCCCTCGACCAGGATCCCGGTGTCTCGCCAAGGGGCGTGCTTCCGCTCGGGGTCGCCGACCCACTCATCTCCGATGCAGAGGCCACCGGTCACCGCCCTCGCGCCGTCGACCGAGAGGAGCTTCCGATGGTCGCGACTCACCAGGGCCATCGGATCGGTCAGACGAGGGGTGCTGAAGGCCCTGACCTCAACCCCGGCGTCCCGGAGCATGCGCCAGTGACGCCGAGGGGTCGAGATCGATCCGAGCCAGTCGTACAGCACCCGAACCCGGACGCCGCTCAAGGCTTTCCGGGCCAGCGCGTCGGCGAACTGGCAGCCGATCGTATCGCAGCGGAAGATGTAGTTCTCGAGGTGGATGCGGCGGGTGGCCGACTCGATCATGTCCAGCATCGCGGTGTAGTTCTCGGGACCATCGATCAGGAGCCTGACCCGATTGCCGGGAATGGCCGAGCAATCGGCCGCCCTGTCGATGGCGCGGTTCAGCTCGTCGCCATCCGCCGGACGATCGCTCACGGGGTGCCCAGACCCAATTCCCGTTCCGCGGGGCGGAGTGCCACGAGGACATCTGCAATGACATCGGCCACCGGACGACCCAGCTCCGCTGCGCCATCCAGTACGTCCTCCCGGCTCACCCCGCGGGCAAATCCCTTGTCCTTGAGCTTCTTGGTCACCGACTTGACCTCGAGGTCGGCGAGCGATCGCGAGGGTCGCACCAGCCCGCACGCGACCACGAACCCCGAGAGTTCGTCGACGGCAAAAAGGGTCCGCGCCATCTCGGTGGTGCGGGGAACGCCGGTGAATTGGGCATGGCCGAGTATCGCCTCGCAGCCGTCTTCGGGGAAACCGAGGGATCGGAGGTGCTCGACGCCCGCAGTCGGATGTTCCTGGTCGGCGAGCCGCTCGTTGTTGGGGAACCGTTCGTAGTCGAAATCATGGAGCAGGCCCACGACGCCCCACCATTCGGGGTCGGCACCGCTCTGTTCAGCGAAGTGCCGCATGGAGAGCTCCACGGCGCGCATATGCTGACGGAGGGCCTGCGAGGGCGTCCACTCCGTCATCAGCGTCCACGCCCAGTCGCGCGAGAAGGTGTCAGGCATGACGGGAAGCTACAGCAGAAGGCCGTTCGGCACGACCGATGAAGGCATTTAGGATCGACCGTAAGGTCGATCGGTCGCGACCACCGATGTTCGCCCCACGATGCCACGATCCAGAGCGCCCGCTCACGCAGGCGCCTAAGGGTTGTCGTTGGTCGTGCCGGGCGACCTGACGGTCGCCCCTAAACTAGTGCACAACCGGCTGCTGCCTCGGGGGTTCCGTCACCGTGAACGGGACGCGGGCGGCCTCGATGCCGTCGATCGTCACCGCGATCGCGTGCGGCCCGACACTCTGGACCGGGATGTCGAGCACGATCACCCCGGGTGACACGATCTCCTCGACGCCGGGATCGGGCTCCGGCATGTGCATCATCCCGTGGTGCTCGAACCGGACCACCGAGGTCGGGTCGAGCAGCGACAGTCCCACGCGATGCTCCCCGACGTCTTCACGGCGCCCCGATAGCAGCAGCACCAGGTGCGCGCGCGGATGAATGCCGGGCAACTGCGGCGCGACGACGTGCCGCCAGATGCCGATGACGGACAGCTTGCCTTGACTGTCGACCAGTGCGTGGTCGGCCAGTGCGGCCAACGCAATCTTGATGGTCAGGCCACCCGGATCGAGTTCACGACGTCGCCCTGGGCGATCTTCATCACGATGTCGAGGCCATCGGTCACCTGCCCGAAGACCGTGTGCACACCATCGAGGTGCGCCTGCGGCGAGTGCGCGATGAAGAACTGGCTGCCGCCGGTGTTCTTGCCGGCATGGGCCATCGAGAGTGCGCCGGCCTTGTGCTTGTGCGGGTTGCCCGCGGTCTCGCACTTGATGGTCCAGCCGGGACCGCCGGTGCCGACGCGTGGATTCGACGGATCCTTCGAGAGCGGATCACCGCCCTGGATCACGAAGTCCTTGATCACGCGATGGAATCGGGTGCCGTCGTAGTACTCGCTGTTGGCGAGCTTCTCGAAGTTGGCGACGGTCTCGGGCGCATCGTCGTCGTACAGTTCGGCGGTGATGGTGCCGCGGGCGGTGTCAATCGTTGCGGTCTTCATTGAGAGATCTGTGTCCTGAGTCGTGAGGTGTGAAACGAGAAACGAGAAACGAGAAACGAGAAACGAGAAATGCTTGTTGTCTGCCCAAATCTAGCAGGGTAGGCCAAGCGCCTGCGTTCACCGCTTGCCTCTCGTGTCTCGTCTCTCGTTTAACGTTTCACGCATCGCGCCGCGACGGGCACAGCCCCGCTATCACGCACTCGCCACACTTCGGCCGGTTCGCGATGCAGATGCGCCGCCCGTGCCAGATCAGCAGGTGGCTCACCAGCGCCCAGTCCTCGCGCGGGATCAGCGGCATCAACTCGCGCTCGATCTTCTCGGGATCCGTGGCCCGGGTCAGGCCGAGCAGGTTGGCGAGGCGCCTGACGTGCGTATCGACCGTGATCCCTTCGCTGAGTCCGAAGGCGTTGCCGAGGATCACGTTGGCCGTCTTCCGACCGACGCCCGGGATCGGGCGAAGTTCCGCCATGCTCCGGGGCACCACCCCATCATGATCAGCAATCAGCGCTTGGGCCATCCCGATCAACGAACGCGCCTTGTTGCGGAAGAAGCCGGTCGAGCGAATCACCTCTTCAACCTCGAGCTGCAGGGCGGTCGCCAACGCGGCTGCCGTGGGCCAACGTCGGAAGAGCTCGGGCGTGACCAGGTTGACGCGTACATCGGTGCACTGTGCCGAGAGAATCGTGGCGGCGAGCAGTTCAAACGGTGTCCGGAAGTCGAGCTCGCAGTGTGCATCGGGATACTCCAGCTTGAGGCGGGCAAGTATCTCGTGCGCGCGTGCGAGGCGCGCCGCCTTCGATTCGCGCGGCACTATGGCCGGCGCGTGCGTGCGAAGGCCAGGAACTCCTCGGCGCTCCGGGTGTTGAGGATGTCCGGGGCCCCAAGACCGCCCTTCCGTGCGATCGCGACGCCGAAGTCGACGTTGTCGAGCCCACCGAGGTTGTGGGCATCGGCGCCGATTGAGATCATCACGCCGGCCGCCCGCGCGCGGCGCAGCACGCGCCAGTCGAGGTCGAGGCGGTGGGGATCGGCGTTGATTTCGATGCCGACGCCGGCCTTGCCAGCCGCCTCGAAGAGCCGGTCAAGGTCGACCGCGTAGCCTTCACGCGCGAGAAGCAGCCGTCCGGTCGGATGCCCGATCAGGGTGACGTACGGTGACTCGATCGCCCGCAGGAATCGCGACGTCATCTCCGGCTCGCTCATCGTGAAGCGCGAGTGCACACTCGCGATGATGAAGTCGAACCCCGCCAGCAATTCATCGGGGTAATCCAGTGCGCCGTCGGCAAGGATGTCGCTCTCGATTCCCTTGAATACGGTGATGCCGAGGCCGAGTGCATTCACCGCATCGATCTCGTCCCACTGGCGATGGATGTCGTCGGGCTGCATCCCGCCTGCATACGCGGCGGAGCGCGAATGGTCGGTGATCCCGAGCCATTCGTAGCCGGCCGCGTGCACTCCGCGTGCGAGTTCCTCGACCGAGTTCGTGCCATCGGAGTATGTCGTGTGGCAATGCAGGAAGCCGCGCAGGGACTTCCGTTCGAGTAGCGGCGGGATCGGACGATCGAGTTCGTCGCCGTTCTCGCGCAGCTCGGGCGGGATCCACGGCAACCCGAGCGCGCCGTAGAGCGCGTCCTCATCGGGGGTCGGCACGAACCGGCTGCCTTGCCAGAGCGCCGTCCCGGCCAGCGTGTAGCCGCGCGACTCGGCCAAGGCGGTGAGTCTGGCGAGATGCCCCGCATTGCCGGTGGCCTGCACGAGCACCGCGCCGAGATTTTGTGGTGGCGTCACCACCACCTGCACCGGTGCGCCACCCTGAAAGCGCAGGGTGGCACGACGCTCGTCCTGTCCGGCCACCTCGGTCACGCCCACGCCGGCACCGATCGAGCGGAAGACCTCAGCGGGGGCGACGTCGGCGACCACCACGAGAATCTGTTCCTGGACCACTTCGTCTCGCCGACGGACAGCCCCAGCAGGGTGGACGGCCAACACATGTGGTTGCGCCGAGAGCGCATCGGCAATCGCCAGTGCCTCATCGCGGGCGTGGTGGGCGAGGCGCCAGACCGAAGCGGCCCGGAGAAAAGCAATCCCCTTCAGGACATTGTCCGCAGTGCGCGCACCGAATCGTGGCAGTGCGGCAAGGCGACCATCACGCGCAGCGGCTTCGAGTTCCGGCAGTGTCTCGATGCCGAGCGCATTGTGGATCTGTCGGATCTTGGCGACGCCGAGTCCGGAGATGGCGAGCATCTCGACCAGACCCGGCGGCACCGCCTCACGCAGCTCCTCGAGCATCGAGGAGCGCCCGGTGTTGACGAGCTCCGTGATCACCTCGAGGATCGCGGGCCCGATCCCCTTCGCTTCCGCCAGGGACCCGTCGGCAATCGCTGTCTGGAGTTCGCTCGGAAATCCCTCGACCGTCTTCTCTGCCGTGCGGAAGGCCCGAACCCGGAACGGGTTCTCTCCCTGCAACTCGAGATAGGCGGCGATGCGTTCGAGCGTCACCGCCACACCCTTCCGGTCCATCATCGGCATGGGGCCTCGTCAGGTATCGGGAACATTCCAGGCGAGCAGGAGCAGCTCCTCGCGCGTGTCGATGCTGGCCAACCCGGCAGTGTCGCCGCCGTCCATGCGCGGCGAGAAGGTTGGACTGCCATCGGGACGCTGCCAGTCGATCGGCCGCTCACCCGCGACCAAGAGGACCGAGAGACCCGGTCGGGCCCCATGCAGCCCGAGACAGGCGACCACGCGGCGACCCGATCCCTCCGGCATCACGAACCAGCCGTCGAGCGGCTCGTGAACTTCTGCATCGTCGAGGCGCGCCCAGAGTCGACGCGGCTCCACCTGAATGTAGCGGACGGCCCCATTCGCGGCCGCGGCCATGGGCCCCGCTTCGAGCAGCGCCGTGGTTGCCGCCGCATCCAGACGCCTCGTCGTGGCACCGCTCGCCCACCACAGCCACACCGCGTGTACAAATGCCACGAACTCTTGGGCGGCGTCGCCGAGACCGTCATCCGGCCGAAGCTCCTGCAGCAGCGTGAGCGCCGGTTCGACCAGCAGAAACCGCTCGAGTGATGTCTCCTCGCCCATCGCCTCGCTGATCGCAGGAAACCGCTCCGCGACGATCGACCCGAAGACGTACTCGACCGGGTGGAGTCGTGACATGCTCATGCGCGCGGCAGGAAGGCGTCGAGTGCCGCGACAAACTCCGCGTGCGCCTCGACATACGGGACATGTCCCGCGCCAGGCAGGCTGACGAATTTTGCACCGAGCGCCTCGGCGGTACTCCGTGCACTCGCGATCGGAATCGGATCATCCTCACCATGCAGCACGATCGCCGGCAGATGCAGCTCCCGAAGCTGTGGCCGGAGATCGTAGTCGTCACCGAGTGACGCCCAGACTTCGCTCTGGGTGCGGCCGGTCACCCGGAAGGGAGTGAGGTCACGCGCCCGTGCGGGGTCGTGGAAATATCCGGCGACCGCCAGCTCGAACAGCCGGCGAGCGTGGGCCTCCGGGTCGCGTTCGCGGAGACCACTCGCCAGCAACGCCTCCCGCGCGGCGACCAGCTCGGGGGTGCGCGACCTGGCCGCCAGCGTGGCCTCGTACGACACGCGTTCCACACTGCTGGCCGGGGCGGGGGAGACCAACGCCAGTGACCGGACGCGATCGGGATGGGCAATCGCGTAGAGCATTGCCAGCAGGGCACCCCAGGAGTAGCCGAGCAGGTCGAGTTGCTCGGTGCCCCAGAGGACACGGAGTGCCTCGAGGTCGGCCACGTGCTCGGTCCAGCCGACCGGCACGGTGCGCGCGACCGGTGACCTCCCCCCCCCACGTTGATCGTAGTAGACCAGGGTGCGGCCACGGGCCAGGGCGTCGAAGCCCGGCAACAGGTAGTCGTGGTGCGCACCGGGGCCACCATGGAGGACGGGCACCAGCGGGCCCTCGTCGCCGGCGCGACGTTCGTGCAGTTCGATACCACGCACGTGACGCGTGTATTCGGTCACCGGAAGAGCGCTGCTCAGAGCAGCACCGCCAGGCCGTCGGCCACCTCGCGCACCGCGGCGACCTCGTCGGGCGTGAAGGGATCGACGACGTCGGAGTCGACGTCGATCTGTCCCAGGATCTTTCCGGCGCGACGGATCAGCACCACCAGTTCGGACTTCGTGAAGAGATTGCACGCGATGTAGTTCTCGCGTCCCTGCACGTCGCCGACGTTCTGATCGAGTCCGGTGGCGACGGCGGTGCCACAGACACCCTTGCCGACGGGGATCGAGGTGTGCTCGGTCTCGCGACCCGCGTATGCCTCGAGCGTGAGGTCATCGCCGTGGAGCATGTACAAGTAGACCGAGGTGTACGGCGGCCCCGCATCCTGGATGAGTGTCGCGGCCAGGGTGAGCAGGGTGGCCCGATCCGCCTCATGCGTGAACGCGCTCCGCAGCCGGGTGATGATTCGATTCGCGTCCAGGACTGTACTCATCCGCCGGGCCGCTTGCCGAGGGTGACCTTCATCTTCCGTTCGAGGAAGTCGCGCATGTAGATCACCTCGATGGTCTCACCCGGGGGATGCGAGCGGAGCACTTCGACCATCGCGCGGAGGTCGACCACCGGGGTGCCGGCCATCGAGACGATCCGGTCGCCCTTCTTGAGGCCCGCTTTCGCGGCCGGCGAGCTGTCGGAGACACCGGCAAGGGTGACGCCGGCCGCGGTGGCGTCCATGTCAGGCACCGATCCGAACCAGGAGCCGTAGCCGGTGGTCGGCGGGGGGGGCCGGGTCGTGTCGGTCGTGGACTGGGCTCTGACCGGAAGGGCCAGCAAGAGAATCGCGAAGGTAGTGCCGAGATGCCGCATCTGGTGTATCCTGAAAGTGGAGAGTGGAGTCTGTCCCCGTGACTGGCCCCAGGGTATCGGGGGATCCACGGATGGAGCCATCACCTCGAATGAGGATAATGCCGACCAGCCTGACCGCTCTGTTCGCCGCCGTCGTCCACGATGCGCGTGCCGCCACGGCCACCGCCGACACGGTGGGGCTCGATCGCGCCGCCACCCTTTTGGCGATCGCGGCGGGAAGCTTGCCGTTCCGGCTCGAGCGTGACAGTGGTCGGCTGATCGTGAACGGCTTGCCGATGGCTGCCGACGCACCCGGGGCCAGCCTGCTGGCCAAGGCCATGCAACAGCATGGCACGATCCGGGTGGAGTTTCCGGCCAACTTGGCGGCCGCCGACTGGGCGGCGATCGGTCAGCTGTACGCGTCTGCCGCCGGCCTGTACCCGACCAGGGATCACTTCCGCGCCGCACTCGAAGGGAGCGCCCCTGGGGTGGTCGTCCAGGGGGAGGAGGGGTTCGATATCGTGATCGACGACCGGACCGATTGGATGGGACCCTCGGCACCCGTCGCGGACGAGCCGACCACCGACGTCACCTCAAGTGTCGGTGAGCGCGCGGGGCTGTCGCGGCTCCTCGACCCACTCATCAGTGAGGCAAATGCCGCCGTCTCGAAACGTGACTGGCACGCCATCGCCGACGTGGTCATCCGGATGCACGCGCTCGAGACGTCCGAGCAGGACGGGTCCCGGGCGATCCTGGTCCGTGAGTGTCGCCGCGTGGTTCCCGAGATGGCTCGGTCCGCGCTGGCACGCTTGATTGCCGCGGGTGACACCCCGCCCGCGGTCGTCCAGGCGATGCGACTCCTTGGTCAGGATGGCGCAAATGCCCTGATCGATGTCATCGCCGCCGACCCGACCCGCATCGAGCGCCGTGCCCTGCTCGAGGTGCTCAAGCAGATCGATGGGATCGACGGGCTGATTGTCGAGTCGATCCTCTCACCATCGGCCGACCTGGCACGCGACATGGCCGACCTCGCGGGGCGCCGACGGATCGACGCGGCGGTCGACAACCTCGCGCGTCAGCTTCGACACACGGATGAATCCGTGCGCACGGCGGCGTGGCGCGCGCTCGAGGCGATCGGCACGGTTGAGGCGATCGAGGCGCTCAACCCCGGGCGCTGAGGTCAGCGCGGCACGAAGTCGGTGGTGTGCTCGACGCGCCGCGCGAAGGCGGCCAACAGGCGCGCGGTCTGGGTGATGTCCTCGAGCGCCGCCATCTCCGACGGTGAGTGCATGTAGCGGAGCGGCACCGAGACCAGACCGGTCGCGATCCCGCGATGCGTGGTGAAGATTGCATCGGCATCGGTGCCGGTGGTCCGCGGCGCCGCCTGCATCCGATGCGGGATCCCCTCGGCGGTGGCCACCTCGACCAGCAGGTCGGCCACCACCGGGTTGACCGCGGCACCGCGCGAGATCACCGGGCCACCCCCCAGTCGGATGTCGCCATGGCGCTTCTTCTCGACGCCGGGGGAGTCGGTCGCATGCGTGACATCGACCACGATCGCGACCCGGGCGGCGAGCGCCGACGCGGAGGTCCGTGCTCCCCCCCCCGTGTAGGCGATCTCCTCCTGGGTCGTCGCCACCGCGGTGACCGGCAGCGTCGCGCGATCGGCGCTCAGCATTCGTGCCGCCTCGAGCACCACATAGGCACCGATCCGGTTATCGAGCGAGCGCGAGACGATGCGGTCGTTGGGCAAGCGCGTGACGGTGCTGGCGAGCACACCGGCCGTCCCGACATCGACCATCGTCAGCGCCTCGTCACGCGAGCGTGCTCCGATGTCGATCCACAGATCGTGGATCTTGCTCAACTTGTCGCGCGCCGATTGGTCCATCAGGTGGATCGCCTGCTTGCCGATCACACCCGGGACCGGGCCGTCGCGACCGATCAGCGCGACGCGCTGGCCGACAAAGACCTGGGAATCCCATCCCCCGATCACGTCAAACCAGCAGATCCCCTCGTCGTCGATGTGGACCAGCATGACGCCGATCTCGTCGATGTGCCCGGCGAGCATCACGCCAGGCCCCTCGCCGACCCCACCCTGCCCGAAGACAGTCGCGTAGGAGTTGCCGCTGACATCGACGGCCACGGTATCGGCGAAGGTCGCGGCTTCGCGCCAGAGGCGAGCGGGCGCGCGCTCGAAGCCGGAAGGTCCCGGTGCATCGAGCAGCCGGGTGAGCAGGGCAAACGGGTCGGTGGTCATGTCCCGGAAGGTAGGGGACTGTCCCGGTCGCGAAAAGCTGGCCAGTCGCCCAAGCCGCATTCACGGCGATATCTTGGGCGGATGCTGTCCCGATTCCGCGACACCGTCATCTCGATCTGGACCTGGGGCATCCTCACGGTGCTCTCGGTGGTGTACTTCCCGATCGTCCTGCTGCTGCGCATCGTGCTCTGGCCCATCGATCGGTGGAACTACACCGGCGGCCGCCTGTTCCGGAGCATCGCACTCCCAATGGTTCACCTGAACCCGCGCTGGCACTTCGAGATTCGTGGGACCCCGCCCGCCAATCCCCGCCATCCCTACGTCGTGATCGCCAACCACGAATCGTTCGCCGACATCGTGTTGCTGTCGCTGTTGCCATGGGAGATGAAGTGGCTCAGCAAGGTCAGCATCATGCGGGTCCCGTTTTTCGGCTGGATCATGTGGGCCGCTCGCGACATCCCGGTGCACCGCGGCATGGCGGCCAGTGCGCGTGCCGCGATCGCCGAATGCTCCCGCCGGCTCAAGGGACACATGTCGATCATGATCTTCCCGGAGGGGACGCGGTCACCCACGCGCGACTTGCTGCCGTTCAAGGACGGCGCCTTCCGGCTCGCCATCGACCATCAGGTGCCGATCCTGCCGATCGCCATCTACGGCACCCGGCAGGCCATCGCCAAGCACGATTGGCGGATCGGGGCGACCCACGCGGTGGCGAGAATCCTCGAGCCGATCCCAACCGAGGGTCTCGTACCGAAGGACCTGCAGGGCTTCAAGCGTCGGGTGCAGGAGCTTGTCGACGCGGCGCGGAGTGAGCTCCGGGCCGAGCTGGAGGGCGAAGACGCTACGAGCGGCGGGCCACCCGCAGCGCCTTGAGTGATGGCAGTACCACCAAGAGGACCGCCACCAACCACGCGGCAGTGAAGAGCTGACGTTGGAGTGCGGTGCCCGACCCGAGGCCGGTGAACCGCCGGAGCAATAGCGCGCCGGCGTTCACCAGCACCACACCCACCACCAACCGAATCACGATGCGACGCATCGTCTCGATGCGCCCGGTCACCGCTCAGCGCTCGGCGTAGGCTGTCGCGCGTCCCGCGGCGTCGAATGTGTACACGGTGTGGCGATCCGTGACCGGGCCCTCCATCCCTGGCGACCCGCGCGGCATGCCCGGAGCCGCGATGCCTTTGACGCCCTTTGGCTTCGTCCGGAGGAGACGCTTGACCAGATCGGCCGGGACATGCCCCTCGATCACCAAACCATCGACGAACGCCGTGTGGCATGACTCGAGCTCCCGAGTCACTCCATTGGCTCGCTTGAGCGCCGTGAACTCGTCACGATTCTCGATCTGCACCGTGAACCCCTGCTTCGCCATGTAATCGGCCCACGCCTGGCAGCACGCGCAGGTCGGCGATTTCACGATCCGAAGCACCGGGAGTGGTGCTTCGGGAGCGGTGTACCACGCGGCCGAAACGGCCACGAGGGGAATCAAGAGGCCCAAGGCCAGCAACAGTCGACGGGTCATGCGCATCAACCTCCAGGATTATCAATCCTTGACGAGAATCAGGAACTTCCCACCCGCCCAGAATTGCGGGCTGTTGATGGTCAGGTCGCCCCGGATTTTTCCCTTGTTGGTGACCGTCGAGCTGAGGAATTGCGGGTCCTGACGGGTCAAGATCCGGTACTCCGCCGTCGGCTCAGGCACCGGCAGTGTGGTGGCGGTGCGCTTGTCGAGCTTCTGGAACATTTCCGGATTGAGCTGACGCGCCGGCTGCAGCGTCTTGCTGCCGAAGACCAGGAACTTGCTGCCTTCCTTGACGATCAAGCCGCGCTCGACCAGCTGATCCTCGGTCCCCACCGCATAATAGACGGTGTTCGCCGCGTCGAGTGCCGCGGAGAGGGTGTCGGTGAGAGCGGCACGAGCGACATTCAGTTCGTCCGTCGTACGGGTCAGCGTATCGACCCGCGACGACAGCGTCTGGATCTGCTCGCGCTGCTCGGTGATCAAGGCTTCCTGCTGGAGCGCCGTCGCCTTGAGCTCCTCGATGGTGCCCTGGAAGCTCTCGAGCTGACCGAGCAGCCGACGACGTTCGGCAGTCAATGAGCCAACGCGCTGCTTCTGGGACTCGATCTCCTGTTCGGCGGTCTCGAGCCTGGAGATGACCTCACGGATCTTGCCCAGCAGGACGGCACGATCTTCGGTGCGTCCGCTGACCGGCTGGTCACCGCTGGCCGACGCCGGACTGATCCCGAGTCCACCGACCCGGGCGAGGTCCGAGTTGATCTCGGTCACCATCTGGGTCGCCGAGAGGACGTCGGCCACCAAGGAGTCCTTCTGTTCATTGATGCGCTGCTGCTCGAGCACAAGATCGTCGAAGCGCTTCTTGCTCACGCATCCGGTGAGCGCGCCAAAGGCGACGATGGCCATCAAGGTGTTCCGCATGGGTACCTTCTGGTGAGGTGAACGGCCTGAGTGACGATAACGATTCGCGCGACTTGCACACTCGTCCAGGAGCCCGCCCGCGGATACAGAGGATAGGACGTCGGACCGGCTAGCGCCACCACCTCAGGCCGACGGACGCTGGTGAAGCTCGATCCGGTTGCCCTCGGGATCATCGAGCCAGGCGTAGTCGCCATCGGTGGCTTCCTGCCGCTCATCCACCGCGACCCCCTGATCGGCCAGGTACTCCACCAGGCCATCCAGGTCGGCCACTCGCCACGACAATTCGCAGTGCCGACGCTCATTGCCGAGTGCATGTCGGCTCTGATGGATCGCGAAGGTGACCCCGCCCTTCAGTTCGCACCACCAGGCGTGGCTATCGGGCTCCCGGGTAAAGAAGAGCCCGAGGTACTTCTCGTACCAGCGCGCCAAGTCATCGGCCCGATCCGCGTAGAGTACCACACCCGCCAGACCTGCCACCGTCGGTCGATCCATGTTCACTCCATTGGTGATCGTGAAATGGGGAGCCTGCCTACCACCCTTCGCGGTCGCGGAGGGTCCGGATATGGGCCACGTGGTGACGCCCATGCCAGGCATAGAGCGCTGCCACCGTCCAGAGGGTGAGTGGCAAATCGTGTTCAGGGTGGATCACTGTCCGCTGCCACATGGCCGCATCAAAACTCGCCAACAGCGACGACCACCGCGCGTGCAGGCCGTCGAGCAGCAGGACCGAGGGCGCAATCGGCGACTCCCGCGCATCGGGCAGCTCTGCCCACGCCACCTCGTCGTAGGGGCGAATCGTGGGCGCCTGCTCGGTCGCCCCGAGCCGCATGCGCGTGTACGCGTTGAGATGGGAATCCGCGAGATGATGCACCACCTGGCGCACGGTCCAGCCGCCACTCCGATACGGCGTATCCAGATGGCGCTCGACCAGCCCATCGACCGCTGTGCGGAGCGCGTCTGGCAGGGCTCGGATCGCCTCACGGTGGCTGACGATCACATCCGCATCGAACACGGGTGGCGGCACAAAGCGACCGATCGGGTAGCGCGGGTCGGTGCGGCTCATCGGGTACGCCCCGGGGTGTGACGAAATTTCTCGCCCGACCACACCTCGTCAAGCGAGACCAGCGACAGCGGCGTGAGATCCGGTCGTGTGGTCGCGTCCCACCCGGTGTCGCGGGTCAGTGTGGTGGCACGACCGCTGCTCTGTTTCGGGAACGCGATCCACAGCATGCCATCCTCCGCCAACGCGGAGAGCGCCACCGGCAATCGACGGGCGAGCTGTGCTGCCGTCTCGGCGTAGAGTGCGACCACATCGCAGCCACGCACCCCGGCGCGTCGATGCAGTGTGCAGTCGGTGGGGAGCGAATTCCACGATGCCATCGCGGCGGCGTCGGCGTCGAGCACGAGGATGCGTTGGCCGGACGCGATCCCCAACTTGACAAGCATCGGGCGAGTGGAGGCGGCGTTGCTGAGTGAGGGTCGCACTGACCCGAGCTTCTCGATCATGCGATCGATGCGTCGAATCCGGGTCTCGGGCTTCTTCGCGTCGAGAATCGCCTCGACATGTTCACGTCGGTGTGAGGGAGCCATGCGATCCCACGCCGCCCGTGCCCCGGGATGTCGCGCCAGGATTTTGGCGGCGTCCGCAGGCAGGCGCGGCACCGGACGACCAGACCGGGCACGCTGCTGCGTGAGTGGGTCACCTGTGGGACGCGCCTTGGCCATGCATTCCTCCCGGCGGGATCGTTTACGCTAGGCGGGAACGGGACGTCCCACAACCTCTGCCCAGTGTTCGGGGTCGGTCGCCCCCTCGGTGGACCAGACGAGCACGCGCGTCGTGGCATCGAGTCCGACATGTGCACGTGCCGCCGCGAGCTCCGGTGCGCGCAGCAACGCCATCAGCGCCCCAGCACTCGCGGCGCCCGATTCCCCCGCCACCACCATCGGATCTGTGCCGGTCGGCGACGCGAGTCGCCGCATGGCGTCGAGGGCCCAATGATCCTCGATCGTGATGAACGCATCGATCGACCGGTGCAGGGTCGTGAGCGCGGTGGTGCTGGCAAGCCCGCAATCGAGGCCCGCCATGAGGGTGTGCCTGGTGATCGGCACGTGAACGGGAACTCCGCTCGGTGCCGCCCGGATCAGGCAGGGTGCGTCGACTGGCTCGACTACGACCAGTCGCGGTCGCGCGTGACCGTAGCGATGCCAGTAGTAGCTCGTCAGCGCCGCGGCCCACGTCCCGACACCGGCATGGAGCAGGACGAGATCGATGCCGGGCTCGACGCCGTGCGGCTCAGGCTCGAGCTCACGTGCGTGGGTCCAATAACCCGCCGCGATCCAGTCGGGGATCTCGTCGTAGCCGGGCCACGCGGTGTCCTGGATCAACACCCAATCGTGCTCGCGCGCCGCGTTGTTCGCCATCCGAACCGCCGCGTCGTAGCCCTCTTCGACCAACACCACCTCGGCGCCTTCGGCTCGGATCGCCTCGATGCGCGAGGGCCGCGCGTATGCCGGGATGTACACGACGGCCCGCGCACCGACGAGTCGTGCACTCCATGCCACGGCCCGACCGTGATTGCCATCGGTCGCGGTGGTGAAGGTCGGCATCGTCGCGGAGGGATGCGTCGCGACCCAGCGCTGCACGGCGAAGCTGGCGCCGAGTCCCTTGAACGCATTGAGGCCGAACCGGTGTGACTCATCCTTGAGCAGAATGTTTGCCACGCCAAGTTCGGCGGCAAGATCGGACAGGGTGTGAAGCGGCGTCGGGTGATAGGAGGCGAGGGAGTGGTGAAACGTCAGCGCCTCAGCGGCGAGCGCCGCCAGCGCTGTCATCCCGGGTGGCGGCACAGGTGCCTCGACGAGGTAGGACTCCATCAGCGCGAGAGGCGCAGCACTTGGACCACTTCACCTCCATTGGGCTCCCGCGAGACACCCAGGATTCGATCACGCGCCACCTCGTGCAGTTCGAAGTGTCGTGGCGTGGTGACCTGGCCGAGCCACGACCCCGCCTTGTCGAGAATCGTCCAGCGTCGCGCCTCGTCGAGGCCACGCTCAGTGCCGATGTCCTCGCGCATCCATGCGTTGCCGTCCGCGTCGGTCAGGATCCGGTCGTAGGTCGGGTAGACCTTTGGCAGCCCCGCTGCCATCATCGTGCCGAGGATCGCGGTGGCCACCGCCTTGGGGAACTGCGCCGTCTGCGCACCAAGCCGTTGACCCTGCTGGTCGAATTCCGCTGGCGCGATGAGTCGACGCGGCCGATCGAGGCGGTCGATGCGGACCAGCCCGGACCCGGGGCGATAGTGACGCAACTCGTCGACATCGCCCACGGTAACTAGCACCTCATCACCCTCGACCGTCACCGCGGTCTGGGCGCCGAATGGTCGTGGGATCATGGTCACGAACTGGTCGGTGCTCACCACCACGGTTTCCGCCCCCGGCACGAGCGCGAAGCTCGCTCCGATCCGGCCGTCCAAACTCGCCGTGGCGAACGGGATACTGTCGCGCCGGAGCCCGCTCTGCTCACGCGATCGCGCGCCGCGGCGACCGGCGAGCACCAGGCGCTCCGCGCCGAGCAGGCCAATCGGGACATAGCCGAACTCGGGCGCGGTCGCCGAGTCGCCACCCTGCAGGCGGAAACTGCGCGTTCCGGTCGGTGTGGGCGGCAGGACAGACACGCGACCGAGCTGGCCATCCCAGAGCACCACCGAATCACCGACACTGCCGACGAAGACGAGATCCCGAAACTCGCCGGGACCGTCGCCGAAGCCGCCGCGCGACGCGCGGACGGCGCCGAGCGGATCGACCCAGCGCACCATCGCATCGTCGCCGGTGATGATCACGAGCTCGCCCGCTACCGTGAACCGAGCTGCGACAACATTGATCAAGAGCGGATCGCCACGCCGCGCCCCATCGCCGACCGCGAGAAGTGGCGTCGTGTCCACGTGCCATCGTGCGGTGGTGGACCAGGCCGGGGCGGTCGAGGTGACGATGGCGACGCCAGATGAATCGCGAGTCGACGATGACGTGCGATCGTTACCGCGCCCGCCGCACGCGGCGAGGCAGAGCACGAGCCCCGCACCCCTCGCGATGCTCACAGCGTCACCTGCACGCCCGAGGTGAACAGGCGATCGGTGGTGAGGAAGCCCTCCTGCGGCAAGCCATCATACCGGATGACGTACGACAGCTTGAGACCGATCCGTGACGTGATCGGCGCCGTGATCGCCGTCTCGGTGTTGACACGCAGGTCATCGGCTTCGCGGAAATTCGGCAGGAACTCGACCACCTGGACAAACGCGGTCTGCTTGCTGAACTGGTGGGTGTAGGTGCTGGCCGCACGGCCGCCGAGGAAGTCACTGTCCTTGCCCTTGAGGCCGGTACCCCGCTGACGGTTCAGGGAGAGACCCCCCTCGACCAGCACCTTGTCGGCCTCGCTCCGGAGCACAAGCGCGGTGAGGCCCAAGGAGCCGGTGACGCGCGATGCCAAACCCGCAAAGGTGTTGCGCTCATAGGTCATCAGACCGTACTCGGTGAACGGCGAGTCGCGGAGGCCCTTGTCCACGCGCATCGAGGCGCGGGTGAGCGAGGTGGTGGTTTCACCCTCGCTTTCACCATAGACATGCACGAACGTCTGGGCGAGCGTCAGATCCTCGAACTTGGCCGAGAACTTGTTGCCCACGTTGAGCGTCTCGACCGACTGGTTCCCCGACGCGGCGACATATCCCACCTCACCGGTGAACTTGATCACGGGCGGCACGCGGGTGGTGTCGGTTTGGGAGACGATAAGCAGGAGCGGAAGAAGTATCATCATCGATTCGCGGAAGGTAACCCGATGCGGGACCGCAATCCGGGCGGGCCCGATGTCATCCGCCCGACGGGATCCCATGCGTGATCGAGCGGTTGACCACGGCGGTTCGTGCCTCGGTCACGCCGCGGCGATCGAGACACAGCGTCCCCGCAGGATAGCCGCGGAGGCAGAGCACACCGTCACCACCCACGGGCAGCACATCGACGAAGACCTGACCCGTGAGCACATGCACCGGCGAGGCGGACGCGGCATACGGCTCGAGACTCCCCCAAACGACCAGATCGCGATCGACGGTCACCCCAAGGAACCCGTCGGACGTTGCGCCGATCGACACGAAGAAATCCGTACCGGTGATCGGCACGGGCACCGAGGCGTTGGCGGCACCGCCACGACCAAGCCCCCCACTCGCGTTCGAGCCCCAGCAGTGGACCAGCAGCTCGGGCGGCGAGAGACCGCACACCGTGCCGGTACCGGTGGCGGCGAGTTGGGCGAACCGCAGCGACGTGGGGACGGCGGTCGGGATCGTGGTGGGCAGGCCGGTGTTCACCACACTGTCACTCCCCCCCCCAAAACAGAATGCTGCACCAACTGGATCGAGAGCACACGTGGCGCTGCGGGTCACCACCACCGCAATGGCCTGCATGTCACCGCCCACTGGCGTGGGGACGGCCACGGGCGTCCCGGGCGAACCTGAACCGGCCTGCCCGAACTGGTTGCTCCCCCAGCACCAGAGCCGAGCGTCGTTGGTGACACCGCACCAGGTGACGCCATCCTCATCGTCCCGTGACCCTGCCAGCTGGACAAACAGGGGCGCCGTCGTCGCGATCACGCGGACCGGTGCGGCATCCGGGCGGAAGACGCCGCCGGGCAGCATCGCATCCAGATCGAAGCACGCGACCGTCGTCGAACGCGTCGAACCGCACCAGGTGCCACCCGCGAAGGCGAGTGACAGGAAGCGGATATCGGTATCGAGGGCGATTGCCCGACCCTCACCCAACCCCGGATCCGCCCAGCATCGCACGATGTCATCGAGATAGCGGCCGCACTGATAGCCGAGCGCGCCCGACGCGTGCGTCACGTCACCGGTGGATGCTGTCGCACGGAACTGGGCGGCAGGCAGGGCACCGAACGTTGCGGTCACTCCCTGAACGCCAGGGTCACGGCCGAGCCGCCACGCAGTGGTGGCAATCCCCTCCGCATTGGTCAGGCTCGAGGCCGGGGCGACCATGCCGTCGCGGTCGGCGGTGCTCCAGCTCACGACGGCGCCGATCACCGGCACCCCATCGGTGTCGAGGAGCTGGACAGCCAGGGAATCGCCGAGACGATACCCAGGCGTCCCCTGTTGATGATCGCCATGCAGGACCGTGACGTCGGTGATCGGCGCGGGCGCTCCGGACGGGGAGATGGTGCACGCAAGGCTGGCGAGGAGACCCCACCCCAAGGTGCCGCCACGCAGTCGCGCGATCTGGTCGTTCACATCCCCCCCCCAATACACAGACGCAACCACCCATCAGGCGAGGAGTGTGGCCACCACCTGGGCAAGATCCGATGACCGTTCGACCGTCCCCTGGGCGAAGGTCAGCGATCCGCCACCCTTGCCCCCAACCACCGCGAGCGCCGTGCGGAGCATCGTCCCGGCATGGCGACCTGATTCCGGATGCGCGGCGACCACGACCAGGGGCGGCGAGGCAATGGTCCCGACGAACCGTGTGCTGGCCAGCGCGGCCACCGCGCGGGCCAGACGCTGCATCTCGTCAGGCGATCGACCGGATTCCAGGTCCGTGATCACCCGAATGCCATCCGGGCCGGGCGGGGTGCCTGCCGCGAGTCGCGCGGCCTCCGCCGTCGCGACCGTCGCCTCGAGCACCGCGACCCTCGCCTCGGCCATTCGCAGCGCCTCGAGACGACGCGGCAGCAGGTCGGACAATTCGTCGACCGCAGATCCGGCAGTCGCTGCGAGATCGTGCAATGTGGTCTCGAGCGCATGCGCGGCACCCAGAATTCGTGGCCCTGCCAGATATACGATTCGCACTTGGCCTCGGATCCGTTCGGAACCCCTCACCCAGAGCGACCCGATCCGACCCGTCGAGGTCACATGCGTCCCACCGCACGCGCTCCGGTCAAGGTCCGCGATCGTCACGATCCGGAGCATTCCCGCGCGTGTGGACAGCTTCCTGAGCCCAGGCGCCCCGGCTGGCTCCACACTGATGGTGACGGGAAGATCTGCCCTGATCGCCGTGTTGGCCCACTCCTCGAGCGCTGCCAGTTCACCATCGCTCGCCGATTCGGTGGCGAATTCGATGGTCGAGTACTCCGCACCGAAATGCACGCTACTGGTCTGCCAACCCAGCCGATCGGCCGCGATCGCCGACACCAAGTGCTGTGCGGTGTGCTGCACGGTGTAGTCGAATCGTCGCGGCGCGTCGACCATGCCCTCGACCGAGCCCACCGCAAGCGGCCGCTCGACGACATGCACGATCCCGACGTCGGCATCGATCACATCGTGAACCGGCACACCGCCCAGCTCGCCGGTGTCGTGCGGTTGGCCACCCGAGGTTGGATAGAAGGCGGTCCGGTCGAGCAGCACGCGCGTGGGGTCGCCGTCGTGCCCGATGACGCTCGCCTCGAATGCCAGCGCATCGCTGTCGTGGTAGAGTCGAATCGTCATTGGACCACTTGCACGAGGTCACCGACGGCGAGCGCTCCCGGGGCGCGCGGCATCAGGTTCTGCCCGAAGATCGCACCGATCCCAGGTATGGTCCGTAGCCTGCTGATGGTCCGGAGCGGTTCCTGATCGGCCGCACGCGCACCAGTGAACTGATCCGTGGTCGTCACCACACACCTGGCGCACGGCTTCACCGCATCGGCGATCACCCGCCCCAACACGATCGTGGTCCACTCGGCCTCGCTCCACGCCTCGGCTCCGGCCACCACGACACTCGGCCGGAATCGCCCCATCGGGACAGGAATGTTGAGCGCAGCGTTGAGCGCCGTGAGCGAGGCCTCCACCACCGCAAGGAGCGGATAGCCATCCGCAAATGCGGTCTCCGCGCCGGGACGGACCGACCACTCGGGGTCGATCTCGCGATGCGAGGCCGCGCCGAACATCACCAGTCTGCACGGTGTCCCGGTGGCGGCGCTGAACCATGCCGCGGCAGCGTCGCCCTGGTCGTGTGCGGTCACGAGATCCTTCCAGATGCGCACTTCGACCCGGGCGCCCTCCGGATCGAGCTCGTGGCTGAGATGCGCGGCACCGTCGGTTCGCACCGAGAGCAT